>CANPWW010000051.1 GCA_947585115.1 uncultured Monoglobus sp. | reverse complement strand
GAGATGTGCATGCCCGGCGACAACGTTACAATGACGGTTGAGCTGACAACGACCATCGCTATCGAGAACGGACTGCGCTTCGCTATCCGCGAGGGCGGCAGAACCGTTGGTTCGGGCGTTGTAACCGAGATCATCAAATAGTTTTTGAGAATCGAATCAAAAGGGCTGCCCTCGGGCAGCCCTTTTTGGGTGGGATGTCGAGGGCGCCGTCCCTTACGATCATCGTTAGCAAAATGCCGTAGGGGCGGATATTATCCGCCCGCTAAAAAATAACGTGTCCGCACTATCCGTGCGGAATAATATATAATGTTGCAAATTCTACCAAAATTCGTAGGAAATGGCGTCCTCGACATCCCGTAAAAAATTAACGTGTCCGCGCAACCATGCGGAATAATATAACCGTATACAAATGACGATTACATTCGTGTGGCTCGGGCGGATAATATCCGCCCCTACAACCAAAATCGTCAGATTGATGATATTTTGTTTGAATTTCAAAACCGCTTTTTGGGCGGCAATCCGGCGCCTGTTTTTATGTGCGGAAATTTTGCTCTTGCTATGGACAGGCGGTTGTGTTATAATCATAATAACAAAGTATGCGTGAAAGGCGGTGCGGTATATGGAAGTCGGATTATTCCAAAAAATAATCGGCAGTATATTGGCGCTGCTTTTGGTTCTGGGCACCGTTCCGGTGGGGCTGCTGTATTTCGCCACTCCGGTCATAGCCGAGGACAGCGTGATACGCCTGGCGCCCGCCGACGAGACCTTTGTGTACAGCGGCGCGAAAAACAAGAGTCGCGAGAGGCTTGACGGCGAGAACCTGATAGTGGGCAATTACTGGAACACATATTTGAAATTCGATCTGACCTCTCTGGGCAACCTCAAGCGCGCGGATATGCGCAGCGCCAAGCTGCGTCTCGCGGTGGTCGATACCGGAGCGGTTTCAGGCGGCGCCGACGACTGCACCTTCAACGTCAGCTATATCGACAACGACAACTGGAACGAGGGCATGACATGGGACGGCAGACCCATGGGAGAGGAGCAGTATCTCTGCACCGCGGGCGGCGCGGGCAGAGACAGTATTCTTGAGATCGACCTTTCGGAGTTCATAGCGGAGACGGCGGGATTTGAGGACAAGGTGATAACCTTGAAGTTCAGCCCGAGCCTCAGCAACAGCGCCCCCGTGCGGCTGGGCTCCACCGCCAGCTCCGACCCGTCGTACCGCCCTTATCTCAAAGTAACGGTGGGTGACGCCGCGGATAACGACCCGCGCGACCTCAAAAAGTCATATTTAATGGAAAACGGATATGTTTCAGCGGCGCAGCCCGGCAGACGGGCGGACAAGCTGACCGAGGCCAACGGCGGCCTGATGTCGGTAGACAACGGCTCGGCGGCTTATCTCAAGTTCGGGCTTGATCTTGAAAATATCAGGGGCGCGGTGACCGGAGCGGAAATTATTCTGCGCCCCGAGAACGGGACCGCCAACACCGTGCTCAACGTTTACAGCCTTGAGAACGACGATTGGAACTGCGCGGGCCTCACCTTTGATTCAAGGCCCGAGGGCGAAATGACCGAAGTGCGCTCGTTTGACGGCATTGACACGGGCGGCGCGATAAGAATAGACGTCACCGACTTGGTTTATGAGGCGGCCGGCAAGGGAAAGTCGGTCATGAGCTTTATTATCGACGGCACCGCCACGCCTCCCGAATCGACCGACAGCCTGAAACTGCGCTCGTCCTATTCGGAATCGGGCGCGCCCGAGCTGAAAATAACCTGCACCGACGAGCCGAACACCGTCGCTCTGTGCGAGGCGCTCGTGAACCTTAAAGGCGCGAACGAGTCGTTCGACAGCGTGACGGCCGATCTGCCCTCGCAATACACGGCCTCAAACGGCCGCCGCGTGGCGATCAGGTGGAGCATAAATGAGAATTTCTCGCTCGAAAACCTGCTCACGCTGCACAGGCGGATAATAACAGGCTCGGGCCATGTTAACCCGCCCACGGTGTTCGAGGGCGCGAGGCAGGTCCAGGCAAAGGCCGAGCTGAGCTGCGGAGGAGAGACGCTGACGAGATTCGTGCTGATGACGGTTCGGCCCGACATAGGCGCGCCGGGCAGGCTGCGGCCGCTCTACGACGCCCTGTGGGAAAATTGAGATATATAAACGGAGGTTGATATAATGAAAACTGCGATCATTGATCTGGGCTCAAACTCGATCAGAATGGATATAGCGGATATAAACGAGGACAACGGCGATTACGTCTACGCGGAGCGCAGGCGGATACTGGCGCGGCTCAGCGAGGGAATGGACATCGACGGCTGTCTTCGGCCCGAGGCGGTCGAGCGGACGATCGACGCCCTGCGTGAGTTTAAAAAGATCATTGACAGGCATGGCGTCAAGGATATAATTGCCGTAGCTACCGCGGCGGTGCGCGGAGCGGGCAACCGCGACGAGTTCCTGCGCAAGGTATACGCCGAGACCGGAATAAACATACGAGTGATAAAGGGCGAGCAGGAGGCGGAGTATGACTTTCTGGGCGTGATCTCAACCCTTGACATAGACGACTGCGTGATCGTTGACACCGGCGGCGGCAGCACCGAGATAATATTGGTGAATGACCGCGAGCCGCTGGCGCGCACAAGCATCCCGGTGGGCGCGGTCAACATGACCGATAGATTTTTGTTCCGCGGCGAGAGCCCCGAGGCGCTGCGCGCCATGTCGGACTATATCAGCAGCTGTCTCGATAAGGTGCATTGGCTGGACGACGCGGAGCTTATGCCGATCGTGACAATGGGCGGCAGCATGTTCAATCTGGCCGTTGTGGAAAACGGAGTGCCCGGCATCAACCGCGCCGAGCTCCACGGCCACGAGATGTCCGCCGATTCGGTCAAGGAGACCTACGAGCGTATTCTCGATATGACCGAGACCGCCAGAGAGGACGTCGGCATAGAGCGCGGCAGGACCGACACGATCCCCGCGGGCGTCACGCCTGTCATAGAGCTTATCGACAAGATCGGAGCGGAGCGTGTGATCGTTTCCTCGGCGGGTATCAAAGAGGGAATACTCGCCGAGTTTATCGAGGGAATAAAATAATGAAGGATAAATATGAGATACTGAAACACTATTTCGGGCACACGGAGTTCAGGCCGGGTCAGGAGGCGCTGATAGACAGCTGTCTCGGCGGCCGCGACGTGCTGGGAATAATGCCTACCGGCGCGGGCAAGTCTATATGCTACCAGGTGCCGGCCCTGATGACAGACGGGATCACGCTGGTGATATCGCCGCTGATCTCGCTGATGAAGGACCAGACCGAGGCTCTCAGGGCCGCGGGCGTGCCGTGCGCGTGTATCAACAGCTCGCTCGAATACGGGGAGTTGCGTGAGGTCTACCGCGGCGCCGCCATGGGAAAATACAAGATCATATATATCGCGCCCGAGCGCCTGACGAATGATGAGTTTTTGAATTTTATATCGGGCGCAAATGTGTCAATGGTGACGGTCGACGAGGCGCACTGCGTTTCGCAGTGGGGACAGGATTTCAGACCCGGATATCTGAAAATCGCGGAGTTTATAAAAAGCCTGCCTGAAAGGCCTGTGGTGAGCGCGTTCACCGCCACCGCCACGGGAGAGGTGCGGCGCGACATAATAAATCTGCTGGAGCTTGAGGATCCGCTTGTTAAGACCACGGGATTTGACCGAAAAAATCTGTATTTTGAGGTTAGGCGCCCGAAGCCTTCCAAAAAGCTCGACGAGCTTATACATTTTTTAAACACCCGCGGCGCGGGCAAAAGCGGCATAGTCTATGCCCTGAGCCGAAAGAATGTGGAGAGCGTCTGCGATGAGCTGTGCGCCCGCGGCATAGAGGCGACACGGTACCACGCCGGACTGAGTCTCGACGAGCGCAGGCGCAATCAGGAGGATTTCCTGTACGATCGCAAGACGGTCATGGTGGCGACCAACGCCTTCGGCATGGGCATCGACAAGTCGAATGTGGGCTTTGTTGTGCATTACAACATGCCCAAGAACATAGAGAGCTACTATCAGGAGGCGGGCAGAGCCGGCCGGGACGGCAGCCCGGCTGACTGCGTGCTGTTTTACGCGCCGGGCGATGTGCGCGGCAACAAGCTTTTGATAGACAATACCGAGGAGAACAAGGAACTGACCGAGGAAGAGCGCAAACTGATGCGCGGGCGCGACTATGAGCGGCTGAAGCAGATGACGTTTTACGCCGCGACCGACGACTGCCTGCGGAAGTTTATACTGAACTACTTCGGCGAGGAAGCGCCGAGCGAGTGCGGAAACTGCTCGAACTGCCGCGAGAATTCCGAGACGGTGGATATCACCGAGCCGGCCAGAATGATACTCAGCTGCGTCATGCGGCTTATCAGGCAAAACACGCCTTACGGCAGGCTCATGATAGCCGACATAATGGCGGGCTCGGAAAATGAAAAGATAAAAAGCCGGGGCCTGAATAAGCTTTCGACCTACGGTCTGCTCAAGGATTTTAAGAAAAACAGGATCATGCGGATCATCGACTGCTTGATCGAGCTTGGATATATGAAGATCGACGACGAGCGTCACGGAGTGGTGGTGCCGTGCCGAAAGTCGGCGCCGCTGCTCCGCGGCGAGGAAAAGCTGACGATGCGCCTGCCGAAGCCGCGCCCCGAAAAGACCGCGAAAAAGCGCGTTGACGGGGATGCGGACGGCGAACTTATGGGCGAGCTCAAGGCGCTGCGGCTGGAGCTGGCGAGAGAGCAGGGCGTGCCCGCGTACGTGGTGTTCACCGACGCTGCGCTCCGCGAGATGTGCGCCGCACTTCCCGAGACTCTTGAGGAATTTTCCGAGATATCGGGCGTGGGCGCCGCCAAGCTGAGCCGATACGGTCAGATGTTCGTTGATCTTATCAGTCAATACAAAAACCGAAAAAAACCTGATTTAGATTAATCAGCGCTGCTAAAGGAGTGACATAAAATTACCGTAAAATTTATCACATTGGGCTGCAAGACCAATCTGTACGAGAGCGAGGCGATGGCCGAGCTGTTCAGAGAGCGCGGCCACGAGGTCATAAACGACCCGAAAACGCCTGCCGACATCTGCGTGATAAACACCTGCACCGTCACGGGCACGGGCGCCGGCAAATCACGGCAGGCCATAAGGCGCGCCAAGCGCCAAAACCCGAACGCGGTCATCGCGGTGACGGGCTGCTTCGCCCAGACCGAGCCCGAGGCAGTTCGGGAGATCGGGGCTGACATAATAATCGGCAGCGGCGGAAAGAGCCGCGTGGCGGAGCTGGCCGAGCAGGCGGCGTTGGGCAGGGCCGCCGACATCGTGGGCGACATAATGCGTGAGCGGGAGTATGAGGAGCTGCCGCTCACATCGGCCCAGAGCCGCGTCCGCGCCAATATCAAGATAGAGGACGGCTGCGACAATTTCTGCGCCTACTGCATAATACCCTACGCCAGAGGCCCGGTGCGCTCCCGTCGGCTCGAGAACATAACCGCCGAGGCCGAGGCGCTGGCCGCGTGCGGCTACAAAGAGATCGTGCTGACCGGTATACATATCGGCTCATACGGCAAGGATCTGAATGACGGCTCGCTGATCGACGTTGTTGAGGCGCTTGACAGGATCAAAGGCATAGAGAGGATACGCCTCGGCTCGATCGAGCCTCCTGTCATCACCGAGGAATTTGTTAAAAGAGCGTCCGCGCTCAGACATTTGTGCCCCCAGTTCCATATGTCGCTGCAGAGCGGCTGCGGCGCGACGCTCAAGCGCATGAGGCGGCGCTACACTCCCGACGAGTACATGGCGGCGGTCGGGGCGCTCAGAGCCGCGATACCCGACACGGCGATAACAACCGACCTGATGGTTGGCTTCCCCGGCGAGACCGACGCGGAATTTGAGGAATCCTATCGTTTTTGCGAAAAGGTCGGATTCATGCGGATGCACATATTCAGGTACTCCGTAAGGCGCGGAACGGCGGCCGAGAAGATGCCGAACCGGGTGAGCGAGGCGGTCAAGGAAAAGCGCGCCGCGGAAATGCTGAAGCTGGCGGAGCGGATGAAAAACGAGTTTTATGAAAAGTATAAGGGCAAAAGGGTCTCGGTGCTGCTTGAGCAGCGAGACGAAAAAGGCATCTATCACGGAACCGCGCCGAATTACGCCGACGTTTATTTAAAAGCGCCTTCCGGTATGGAGGGGCATATAGTTGAGGCTGAGTTTGAGCCCCGCGGCGAGAGCAGGATAACAGATCAAAAAATATAAGGAGAGAGACATGAAAGACGGATTTATAAAGGCGGCAGCCGCCACGCCTCAGATCAGGGTGGGCGGCACAAAGGAAAACGCCGAAGAGATAATAAAACAAATAAAGTCGGCCGCAGAAAGCGGCGCGAAGCTCATAGTTTTTCCGGAGCTGTGCGTCACGGCCTACACCTGCGGAGATCTGTTTTTGCAGGACAGACTGATAAAAAACGCCATAGACGCGGTGTTTGAGATAGCCGGAAAAACCAAGGAGCTTGACATACTTATCGCCGTGGGAACCCCGGTTCCGCTCTGCGGCAGTCTTTATAACTGCGCCGCGGTCATAAAGGACGGCAAAGTGCTGGGCTTTGTCACAAAAACCCATATCCCCAACTATTCCGAGTTCTACGAGGCGAGGCATTTCGCGGCGCTTGACGAGAACGCGGCAGTTATGTTAAACGGCGCGGAGTACCCCATCGGCCCCAAGCTGCTGTTCGCGGCAAAAGACATGCCCGATTTTGTCGTCGGGGTCGAGATCTGCGAGGATCTGTGGGTCGCAAATCCGCCGTCGGGCCGCCACGCCGAAAACGGAGCGAGCGTTATATTGAATTTGTCCGCCAGCGACGAGGTGATCGGCAAAGCCGAATACCGCAGGAGCCTCGCGGCATCTCAGTCGGGACGGGCGGTTTGCGCTTATGCTTACGCTGACGCGGGCCGAGGCGAGTCGTCTACCGACATGGTTTTTTCGGGCCACAATTTTATATACGAGAACGGAACGCTTCTGGCCGAGTCCAAGCTGTTTGAAAATGGGATCATCACCGCCGACATAGACGTCAGCCGTCTGGCTCTGGAGCGGCGGAAGATCAGCACGTTTAAAAATAATTTTGACGAGGGCTATAAAAAAATATATTTTGAAACGAAGATCACCGAGACCCGCCTCGAGCGGTTCTTTGATCCGCATCCGTTTGTGCCTAAGGACAAGGAGCGGCTGCGCGAGCGCTGCGAGCTGATATTCACCATGCAGGCCGAGGGCCTCGCGAAACGGCTTGAGCACATCGGCTTGAGGTCGGTGACTATCGGAGTCTCGGGCGGGCTCGACAGCACGCTGGCGCTTTTGGTGTCCGTCCGCGCCTTTGAGAGGCTGGGCCTTGACAAAAGCGGCATAAACGCGGTGACGATGCCCTGCTTCGGCACCACCGACAGAACCTACACAAACGCCAAGCGCCTGGCCGAAAGTGTGGGCGCCAGGCTGATCGAGATCCTCATAAGCGAGGCGGTCACCGTCCATTTGAAGGACATAGGCGCCGACATAAACAACCACAACACCACATACGAGAACGCCCAAGCCCGCGAGCGCACGCAGGTTTTGATGGACTACGCGGGCGAGACGGGCGGCATAGTCGTCGGCACAGGCGACCTCAGCGAGCTGGCGCTGGGCTGGGCAACCTACAACGGCGACCATATGTCGATGTACGGCGTGAACTGCTCTATACCCAAGACTTTGGTTCGCTATCTGGTGTCGTACGTGGCGGAGATCAGCGGCGACGACCTTAAAGAGACGCTTTCTGACATTCTCGGCACCCCGGTCAGCCCCGAGCTGCTGCCGCCCAAGGACGGCGTGATCTCACAGGTGACCGAGGATCTTGTCGGCCCGTATGAGCTGCACGACTTTTTCCTGTATAATTTTATCAGATTCGGATTTGAGAAGTCAAAGATATACCGCATGGCGAAGCTCGCGTTTAAGGACGCCTACGACGAAAAGACGATAGCGAAATGGCTGGACGTGTTCTACGACAGGTTCTACAAAAACCAGTTCAAGCGCTCCTGCGTGCCCGACGGCCCCAAGGTGGGCTCGGTCACCCTGTCGCCCAGAGGCGACTGGCGCATGCCCAGCGACAGCTGCGTGATAGAATAATAAGCATAAAAGTTCTGAGGAGTTTAATAATATTATGAAGAAATTAGTATCTTTTTTGGCCGCCTGTCTGATCTTGGCGGGCTCGGTGTTCGCGGCCGCGGCGGAGAATATCTCCGTTTATATCGACGGCAATAGGTTAAATACCTCCCGCGCCCCGTATCTTGAGAACGATAGGACAATGGTGCCAATGCGCTCGATATTCGAGAGCCTGGGCTGCGCTGTCGACTGGGACGAGGCGGCTCAAAGCGTGACCTCAAAAAGGGACGGCAAGGTCATAATCATGTCGGTCGGCTCCAAAGTTATGTACGTCGACGGCGGAGCGGTGGAGCTGGACGTCGCGCCCGAGCTTGTGTACGACACCACGTTTGTGCCGCTTCGGGCGGTGTCAGAGGCGCTGGACTGCGACGTGACATGGAGCGATGACACAAACAGCGTGTTTATAGTGACTTCGGCAAAGACCGAGATTCCGATGTATCCCGAATTTGAGGCGGTGCCCGACTTCGGTCAGATTGTCGGCATCACTCCGAACCCCGTTCTGGACGACGGAAAAATTTACTGCTATGAGAACGCGGACGCGGATGACGCCGAGGAATACGCGCGTGTTATGGAGTCACGGGGGTTTGCGGCGTTCGACGCGGGCGAGTATGTCATATACGCAAAAGACAATATTTCGGTATTGGCGGGCTTTCGTGACGGAATATTCAGGATAGTGATTACGAATTATTAAATCTTTTGTGAACTTTAGGTTAAAATAATATTTTATTTATTGACAAGACTTCGAATTGTGATATAATTAAATAAATTGTCGGATTTTTTCGTGTATTAAATCAGGTGAACAAGCATTAAATAAAATATGAAAAACAACGGAGCTACATATAAAATAAAAGGAAACATATATGACAAAGAGATTTAAAAGAATTGCCGTTATTATTTCTGTAATAACAATGATGATTTCGACCTATGTCGGAGTGCTGGCGGCGCACAAGCTGGATAATATACCTCTCGGCAATACCGCCGACCTTGTCTCGCTCGATTCGCCCGATGAGAATGTGGGTATGGTCAACGTGCTCCTGATAGGCGTTGATGAGGACGGCTACAGAAGCGACACGATCATGCTCGTCTCGCTGGATGACTATTCCGACAGGGTCAGCGTTTTGTCGATCCCGAGAGACACCATGGTGAGGATAAACGGAAGCGTGCAGAAAATAAACGCCACAATGGGGTTCGGACTTTCGAAACCGACGGCCGCGCCTGATTCCGAGGACGCCGAGGACGCAGACGAAAACGGAGATACCGACGAAAACGGCGATGCCGAGGAAAACAGCGAAAATCAAAACAAGATCCCCGAAAGCAAATACGACGATATCCACCCGTCCGATCTGGCGCTCGGAGAGGGCCACGAGGACCTGCTGATAAACAAGGTCAAGGAGATCACGGGCCTTCCGGTCCACTATTATGTGACGGTCGACTTCGACGGATTTGTGGAGCTTATCAACGCGGTGGACGGCGTTGATTTCAACGTTCCATATGATATGGATTACGACGACCCGGTTCAGAGTCTTCACATTCATCTGGAGGCCGGAGAGCAGCATCTTGACGGCAAGCACGCCCATGATTTCGTGCGTTTCCGCCACAACAACGACGGCACAGCGCCCGGCGAGTACGTTATGGGCGACGAGGGACGCGTGTACTGGCAGCAGCGCTTTATCAAAGAGATAGTCAAGCAGAAGCTGAATCCTTACTATATCTCAAAGCTGGACAGAATTTTTGAGGTTTTCCGAAACAATGTGAGAACAAATCTTACCATGAGCGACGTGGTTAAAAACCTGAACGCGCTGATGGGCATCAGCCTTGACGACATAAGCACGTATCAGCTGCCCGGCGAGGCGGAGTATATAAACGAGGTATGGTACTATATTCAGGATGTGCCCTCGACGCGCAGACTGGTAAGCGAGGTGTTCCTGCCCCAGACCAGAGAGGAATGGGAAGCGTATCTTGAGGAGAACAAGGCGACATCGGAGCCTTCGGACACCGAGAGCACTCCCGAGGCCGAGGACGCGGACGAGACCGAATAAACAGTTAAAAACAGGGAGCGCTGATTTGATCCGCGCTCCGATTTTTATGGAATTTTGAAATTTTTGGGAACTTTTTCGACGAAAAAACAGTCTTATATTATAGGTGATAATTATGAAATTTGCGAAAATACTTTTGTTGGCGCTGTCGATCTTAATGCTCGCGCCGACCGCGCAGGCGGCGGATGTGTACGAGACGGGCGTCACCGTGACGCTTGACGGCGCGGCGATAGACTATTCGGGCGCGCATGAGCCGGTTATAAAAAACGGCAGGACCCTTGTTCCCATGCGAAAGATTTTTGAGGCCATGGGCGCCGAGGTCAGCTGGAACGAAAGCGATATGTCGGTAACGGCGAGTAAAAACGGCGCTGTGATCGAAATGAGGATCGGAGCGGCCGAGATGAATGTCTCAAACGGAGACGACAAGCGGACCGTGACGCTCGAGGTACCGCCCGAGCTGCTGCCCTATGACAGCTACGCCGACACGACCATGGTGCCCCTCCGCGCCGTGTCCGAATCCTTCGGCTACAGCGTTAATTGGGACGAAAATAATTATCTGGTTTCGATAACGACCCCATCGGCGGCGATTGCGACCGAGGCTCCGACCGCGGCCGCCGGGCCCGCGTCCGAAACGGACGGCGGTTTTGACCCGTCCGACATCCAAACCGACGGGCGCATGGCGGCCTGTCGGGACAAGCTCGCCTATATCAAGGACGACGGCACGGTTTGGTACCTGGGCGGCGGACAGGTTCCCGGAATAAGCCGCGCGGTGCGGATCGCGCTCGGCAAGAGCGGAGGATACGCCCTGACCGACGGCGGCGAGGTCTATGCCTGGGGCACGTCGAACGAGTTCGGACAGCTGGGAAGCGGGACCGCGTCGGCGGACGGAACGGCCAAAAAAATCGAGGGCCTCAAAAATATAACAAAAATCGCGGCGGGCGCCGATTTCGGACTGGCGCTCTCGGACAGCAATACGGTGTACGCCTGGGGCAGGAACAACAAGGGCCAATTGGGAAACGGCGGTACAGCGGATTCAGCGGACCCGGTCAAGACGAATCTGAGCGGCGCGGCCGACATAGCGGCCGGAGACGCTTTCGGCGCGGCTGTCACATCGGGCGGCAATGTCTACACCTGGGGTGAAAACTCCGAGGGCCAGCTGGGCAGAGGCACCGAGCGGATAAAATCATCGGCGGAGCCCGCTATGCTCAAAGAACTGCTGGGCGCCGTGTCGGTAAGCGCGGGCCCGACGGGAGCCGCCGCCGTCAGACAGGACAAAAGCGTTTACGCCTGGGGCACGGTCTATCTGGGCGTTCCGAACGATGACGAGGAAGTCATGTACCATGACAAAAACGAGGACATGCCTATCATAGTCGACGAGGACGGATATTATCGTTATGACCGTCCGAGAAGGATCCCGTATCTGGAGTACGACATCGAGACGGACGAGCTTGTCGGGCATGTATTGCTCGGGGTCGACGCGGTGTCCTGCGGAGAGTATCAGTACGCGGCTCTCAGCGGCGGCAAGCTTTATATGTGGGGCCGAAGTCCCGCCGTGCCGACGAGACTGCGCTCTCAAAAGGAACATTATTACGCCGCGGAATACAAGGCGCTGAGCAATGTGAAGGCGGCGCTTTCGGCGGACGAGGGTGTGGTATACGCCCTTGCCGAAAACGGGGATATTATTAAAATAACATACGGAAAAACAGAAACAGTCGCAAGCGTGAGGTAGAAAACAGGAATGAAAAAAGCGGTTTTAAGAGGTTTGCTGTGCGGGATATGCGCGGCGGTGTACATATTCATAGCGCTTATATCGGTGTATTTCAATTTGATACCCGAGCAGTACGCGCGCGTCACCGAGCTTATAATGCCGATCGGCTGCGCGGTGATTGTGCCTGTGTTTTTGGAGAAAAGCAGGATATCAAGATTTTTTGTGTCCGCGCTGTTTTTCGCCGCGGTTCTGGCGGCGGGAGTGTATCTCGAATTAAGGTTTAATTTAACGGGCATGCTGTTCCGCGTGTTCTACGGCTTTGTGCCGGGCGAGATTGTTGGCAACGCCCAGCTGACGATCTTGTTCGCGGCGGTTCTGGCGGTCGTTTTGGGTCTTTTGATCGCGTTTATAATAAGCGCGGTCTGCTCCGCCCGAACCAAAAAAATGATAGACAAATTGGAAGTTAAAAAATAAAACGGGGGTGTGTGTGTTCCCACCTCCGTCTGCGGCAAGCCGCAGCCACCTCCTCCCGGGAGGAGGCAGAGCGGGCGGCAGATTGCCGCCCCTACAGGTTTGGTGGAATTCGTGGGTTTGCGGCGATGTGATATATCATCGGCACCTGTAGGGGCGGATATTATCCGCCCGTCTGACGGAAAGGGGTCATGTTATCACCTTATACGGTTTTCCTTCTATTGATAATGGGTCTCCGTCCCAGATTACTATGTCGCCGTCCTTGCCGGGCTCTATCGAGCCCACGCGGTCCGCGATCTCGCACGCTTCCGCCGGGTTGATCGTGACCGCGCGCAGGGCGGTTTCTTTGTCCATGCCGTATTTCGCGGCGATCGCGGCGCAAAGCGGAAGAAATTTTTCGGGCGTCTCGGGATGGTCGGTGATGATCGAGACCGAAACTCCCGCGCGGCTGAGTATGCCCGGCGCTGCCTCGGTCTGATTTTTGAGCTCCGGCTTGCTGCGGTCGGTGAGTATCGGGCCCGAAAGCACGGGGAACCCTTCGGCGCGCAGCTCGTCGGCGATCAGGTGGCCCTCGGTGCAGTGCACCAGAACCAAATCAAGGTCAAATTCCCCGGCGATTCTGATAGCGGTGAAAATATCGTCCGCGCGGTGGGCGTGGGCGTGCAGAGGTATCTCTTTTTTCAGCACCGGCAGCAGCGCCTCGGATTTTATGTCATAGTCGGGCTTGTCCTCGTTTTCGGGGTCGGCCTCATATTTTTCCAGAGCGGTTTTATAGTCCGCCGCCTCGCGCAGCGCCTCGCGTATCAGCGACGCGGTCGCCATTCGCGTCACGGGCATGCGGCTTTTTTCGTTATAAGTCGATTTAGGGTTCTCGCCCAGAGCGATCTTCATTCCGACGGGCGATTTTATTATCATATCGTCGATCCTTTTGCCTCGGGTTTTCACAGCCGCGAGGCTGCCTCCGATCGGATTGGCGCTGCCGGGGCCCGTCACCACGGCGGTGACGCCCGCCTCAAACGCCTCGGAGAAGGCGCGGTCAAGCGGATTGATGCCGTCGATCGCTCTCAGGTGCGGCGTTATAGGCTCGGTGTCCTCGTTGCCGTCGTCGCCCTCAAAGCTCAGCCCGTCCTCCCACATTCCCAGATGCGAGTGCGCGTCGATCAGGCCCGGCGTCACAAGGCGGCCTTCGGCGTCGATTATATTCGGATCGTCCGGGGGCGCGTCCGTCATATCGCCGACCGCTGTTATTTTTTTGTTTTGGATTTTTATAAATCCGTTTTGGATATTGCCAAAGCGCCTGCTCATGGTCATTATTTTCGCGTTTGTTATAAGCATTGTTTGTTCCTTTCGTTAGTATATAATATTTTGGGATTATTGCCTCGCACTCCTTTAGGAGGGCGAGCCACGGGCGGCAGGTTGCCGCCCCTACAGGTCCGGTGTAATTTGTTCGGATCTGCAACTGAATAAATCAATTACATCGTAGGGGCGGATATTATCCGCCCGTTTGTCTCCTCCCGGGAGGAGGTGGCTGCGGCTTGCCGCAGACGGAGGTGGGAAAATACACTATTGATATATCACCTTCGCCTCGTATTGTTCGGCCAAGGCTCTGCCCTCGTCCTCGGGGAGCACCATGCAGGCGGTTGAGAGACAGTCGGCGATAAGGCCCGAACGGCAGATTATCGTGGCGCTCTCGTGTCCGTTTGAGGCGGGCATGCCCGTTTTGGGGTCAAGTATGTGGTGGTAGTTAACGCCGTCCTTCACAAAGTGCCGCTGATACGTGCCGCTTGTCACCGCGCTCATGCCCGAATATATCGTCTCGGTCATCGAGTACGCGCCGTTTTTCCCGTCGGGGCTCTGAATACCCACCGTGAAGGAGCCGTCGTCCGTGCGCGGATTTTTGCCGAACACGCCCACATTTCCGCCGAAGTCCAGAATAGCCCAGCTGTTCGGATAGTTTTCCGAAATATAGTCGAGGGCCGCTTGGCAGCAGTACCCCTTGCCGCAGCCGCCGAGGTCGATCATAACGCCGTCCTCGGTTTTCGCCAGAGTCTTGTTTTCGGCGTCAAATATAAGCCTTTCGCGGCCCACATGCTCAAGCGCGCTTGAGACCGACGCGCCGTCGGGCACATTTGGGTCGTCAGATTTAAAGTCCCACAGGTCCTCGACCGGCGCTATGGTTATGTCAAAGGCGCCGCCGCTTTTTTCGTATATTTGCAGCGCGGCCGAAATAATCTCCGCGCAGCTGTCTGTGAGCGCGGCCCCGGTTCCCGCGGGCGCCGAGTTAAAGGCCGACACGGCGGAGCTTGGGTCGAAACGGTCGATCTCGCCCTCGATCTCCGAGACCAGATCAAATACTTCCGAAACAAGCTTTTCCGCGTTTTCTCCGCCGGCGGTCACGGTGCATACCGTGTCGAGCATATATCGGGTGTCGGAAAAGCTGCCGCCGCTTGTCCGATCCGCGCAGCCGCCGGCCGCGCAGATGACAAAAATCAATGAAACAATAACGCAAATTTTCTTTTTCATATTCTAATATTATATTTATTGAGCGCAAAATGTCAATATAATGTCGGTTTTTTTTAATCTTTTTGAAAAAATTTAAGAAATTTTAAAAAAACACTTGAAATTTATTTTGTGTAGGTGTATAATAGTACCGTGTCATAATAGAGAAAATCTATAATGCGGCAGTGTTACATAAAGTATGATTGCCGCGAGAATTTTTGGGGAAAGGAGGATAACCTCGAATTTTGAGATGGTAAGTAAAATTGCGGATTTAATTGGGAAGAAATCGACGATTTTATAAAAACGGCAAAATTAGGAGGATAATTAGATGAAAAAGAGAATTTTTAAATTTGGTGCGGCTCTCACGGCTGCATTGATGATTTGTTCGGCAACCGCCGGTCTCGCGTTCGCTGATGAGATCGACGCGGAAACTCCTGACACAACCGAACCCGCCGCGGTGGAGACGGTTGATGAGGCTGCTCCCGAAGAGGTAGCTGCCGAAGAAGAGACACCTGCAGAAGAGGCCGAGGCTCCCGCTGAGGATGCCGAGGACGTAGAGGAAGTTGTTGTTCCGCTGGAGACAGAGGATATAACGGCAGAGGACGTTGCCGAGGCTGAGGCCGAGGCGGCCGCAAAGGCTGACGACGTTGCCACAGGTTCCGCTATCAAAATCGGTGATATCACATCTTCGTCCGATGACAGCTACTACACGGTAAGCGTACCTTTCAGTGTAACGAATGTTCCCAGCCAGATGACTCTGTTTGTTTACAACATTACTGCTCTCACAAGCGGCGATCAGAACAACACAGTCGGATTCAGCGACAATACACCGGTAGGCTATATCAACCAGTATCCCGGTGCAGAGGCAAGCGGCACTTATACATTCAAGCTGTCAAAGTCCGGTGATAACGCTTATAAGGACGGCGATATCATCGTTGTAAAGATCGGCGGCACGGATGTAGAAATACCCGACGCTAAGTCATACACGCTGACAGACAGCGCAGGTCCCGCACCTGAGGTAGTTTATGGTGACGCAAACGAGGATGGAAGCATCAATATTGATGACGCTGTTCTTGTTCTGAAATTTGCTGCCGGAAACGGTGAAATTTCTGATCAGGGTCAGACGAATGCTGATGTTAACCTTGACGAAAGCATTAATATTGATGACGCTGTTTTGATTCTTAAGAGTGCCGCAGGTAATGCTACGTTACCCGCACCGGTACAATAATTTATAGTGTTAAACAGACAGTTTTTATTTAAATGAAAGGAGTAAAAACAAATAATGAGTAATTTAAGAAAAACGTTGGCTATTGTATTAGCAATTACTATGATAGCAACATGCTTTATAGCTATTCCTGTTTTTGCTGCCGGTACAGCAAGTGTTACTTTGGTTCCTTCAAAGACTACTGTAGCTCCCGGAGAGACGTTTACTATTGATGTAATATACACGATCGACGGTAAAGACGGCGCGTTTGGCGTAGCTGCTGCTGGATCTGAGTATGCTGTTGATACTACTATTTTTTCAAGTATTCTGCGCAATGAGGCTACTTTAGATGCGTGGTATGATGGAACAGGTCCGGGACCCGACAAGAACAAGCTCGTAACCGGTGCTACAAATGTAACCATTACACCGAATGAGGCGGTTGCAAGATTTGATCTTACAGTTTCGCCTACAACAACAGCAACATCTTATACATTTACACCTATAGTTGCATCTATGCTTGACACTTCTCGTAACGGAGGAGAGTCTTATACAGTAACAGCCAATACCTTAACTATTGAAATTGGTAATGAGCCTCCCGCTACAGAGCCTCCCGCTACAGAGCCTCCCGCAACGCAGGCTCCCGCAACGCAGGCTCCCGCAACGCAGGCTCCCGCTACACAGGCTCCCGCTACGCAGGCACCTGCAACACAGGCTCCCGCAACCGAGGCTCCCACGGCTGCTCCCACAGAGGCTCCCGTAGTTACACAGCCTCCCGTTGACAGCACCGAGTTCACTATCGTTATCGACGGCAGCAATATCCCCGCGGATGTTGATAAGCTGATCGTCAGAACAGACGCCGACGGAGATGATTCTGATTATTATGTACTCACCAGAGGCGCGGACAATAACTTTACGGCCACGCTGCCTAAGGGCTACACCTACAGCGTTACCGGCATCAAAGACAAGGACGACAACGATCTGCCTCTTGATGTAGTTAACAGTAAGCTCACATTTGACGAAAGCACTGACAAAGTTGTTGTAGTAGAGAAGACGGAGGCTGACGCTTTCACGGTTGCTCTTAAGGATGATGTTAAAGTAAGCGCGGCGGCTGATGCCGATGCTTTGGCTCTCGTTCCCGAGTTTACGATCACTGTTACAACTCCCGTTCAAGACGGCGAGCCCACAGTTGAGGATGTTGTATACAGCGACGCCACAAAGGCTGACTTTGACCTGCGTCTTGTTGACGACCATAACATTATGGTAATATACAAGGGCGTTGCCGCCGACAAATACATCAAGGTTGAGAGAACTATTGACGAGTTCGGCGTAAGCCTCAGCAATCCCAAGCCCAATCAGGTACTGCCCAATGCTGAGAAGACAGTTCCCGGCCACTACACTGTAACAACAACTTGGTATCTGGTAGACGGCGACAACGCGATCGCTGTATCCGATCCGGCTTACAAGGCTGACTACAGAACAACCTACAGAGCCGAGATCGCGATCAAGCTTGACCACAGCTTGGATGTTGCGGATAGCGATGCTAAGTATTATCTCAACGGCAAAGAGATAGCTGCACCCGGCCCGGACGGCACAATCATTTATGATTACACAACACCCGGCAAGAGCAGCGGCGGCATCGGCGGCGGCGGATTCAGCACAAGCGGTTCGACCACTCCCACAGCTGCTCCCGAAGGAACAGCCGGTCCCGTGGTAGCTCCCACAGCTGCTCCCGTAGGCAGCCAGGTATTTGAGGATGTACCTCCCACATACTGGGCTTATGATTACATCATGGACCTCTACAACGCGGGTATCATCAACGGCGAGACAGCTACACTGTTCATGCCCGAGAACAACATCACGCGTGCAGAGTTCACAAAGATCGCGGTTAGCGTATTCGGCCTCACAGCTACATCGACAACTTCGCAGTTCGTTGACGTACAGGCAAGCGACTGGTTCGCTCCGTTCGTAATCGCGGCTACAGAAGCGGGTCTGGTTAACGGTATTTCCGCTAACGAGTTCGCTCCCAACGCTGACATTACCCGTGAGCAAATGGCGACAATTATCGGCCGTCAGATGAACATGACTTCGTCTAAGGTTATGACATATTCCGACGCCGCGTCGATCTCCGACTACGCTAAGGAGTATGTTGCCGGCTTGACAGAGAACTCACTGCTCCAGGGCGACGAGACAGGCAACTTCAGACCGCAGGCTAACGCCGCGCGTTCAGAGGCTGCTACTCTGCTCGACAGAGTATATGTTCTGACCAGAAGTGAGGAAGTTCCCGAGGATGTTCCCGAGACAACAGAGGCTCCCGAGGCTGCTACAGCAGCTCCCACAGCCGCTCCCGCGAACAACAACGGCGGTTTCTCGACCGGTACCGAAGCTACGGCTACACCCGAGGCAACAGCTGCAGCTACAGCTGAGCCTGAAGCTTCAGCCGCTCCCGAGGCTACAGAGACACCCGCTTCGAAATAATTTGTCCGATACGGCAAATTGAAAATGTTTTCAAAGGAACCCCATTTTGGGCAATGTCATTAAGTTAAGAAAGAGAGCAAAGAACCAAGTTCAGAAAAAGGACTTGGTTCTTTTTTTGAAATTTT
>CANPWW010000050.1 GCA_947585115.1 uncultured Monoglobus sp. | reverse complement strand
TCGCTTCCTATACCCTCAAGAGTAACATTATAGCAGCCCTTGACCTGTATATAGTTGTCCGAGTTTAATCCGTCCACATCAGCCGCGTCAACCCTGCCGATAAAGCGGATGATAAGAGGCGTTTTATCCTTACCCTTCTGACGGCCCGCCATAATATTCGCGAGACCGACTTTTGTTTCCTTCTTGCCTTTATTGTCAACAATAACATCAGCACTGATCGTGTTTGCGGTATTCTTGTCAACATAAAGAATAGTGGCGTCTTTTTCGGGTGTGCCGTCAGCGTTGTAGGCGCCGGGAACTATACCGCCCGCAAATCCGAAGCCCTCTCTTACATGAGCCACAACCTGAACTGTGTCCGAAACAGCGGCCTCGGCTGTATTCTCGGCGCCGTTTTTGATCTCGGTTACCTTAAAGTGGTAGTTGCCCGCCTTGATTCCTACCGCGTCGGCTCTGTAGTAATTTCCGTAGTAACGAACCAGCTCGTCATCAAGCTTGGTCTCGGTTCCGTCTTCCGATACAATATATACATTGTATTTCTCAACGGGCGCGGTATTTGTCCAAACAACATACGCCGTTTCCATTGATCCTCTCGCGTATGAGATCTTAATGCTTGACGGCGGTGGCTCAACCGGCGTTACGTCGACAGTGTTTGAAGATTCGGTATTACCATGATCGTTTTTGGCCACAACCTTATAGGTATACTTTTGACCGTTTGTAAGGCCTTCGTCCACATAGCTTGTTGTCGTCGCTGGTATGTTCTCCTTAACAACTTTATTGTCGCGATAAACGTCATATGTGTTGGCATATCTCGACTGAGTCCACGAAATAGCGGCAGCTGCATCTCTCGCTGTGCCCGAAACGGTAAACGCGAGAGGCGCGACATCCGGCGCGACCGGCGTGGCTTTAGCGGTTGCCGACTTTGACGAACCCGCGTCGTTTACAGCCCAAACCGTAAAAGTATACTCGGTTCCGTTCTGCAGTCCGGCTGCCATATAGCTTGTTTCTTCCAAGTCGGTTACTGTTTCCTCATCATCGGCAACGGCCGTGTTGTCGATCTTAACCGAGTATGACGTGGCGCCCGCGGCGGGATCCCACTTAAGACTTACCATTCCGTCGTCGGGAGTCGCAACAAGACCCGTAAGATCCGCCGGAGGAGTTTTTTCAACAGTGCCGGGATCCCTGAAGTCATAGGACGTTACGATAATAGCGTAAAGCTCGGTTCTGATTGAGCCGTAGTTGTCCGCCATAACCGTGTACTTACCGGCCGCCGTCGCCTTATACGCGATAGCAAAGACATCGCTGCTGCCTTTCTCGGAATTAGCTTCGGTTGAAACCGTCTGAGTTCCGGACTTGATAACCATGCTGATATCCTTGCCTTCACCCTTTGAATCGGCGCCTCTGTAGTAAGCAACCATGGTTTCACCGGCTTCAAGAGAAACCGTCGCCTCAATACCTTTGGTGCGAATCGACTGACTAAGCGCTACGCGCTGTCCGCCGGGAGTGGATATCGAAACTCCGTCAACATCACCAAAGCTGCCCTGTTCAGCGGCTTTGTACTCGACCGCGCCGTCAAAAAGCGTGGCGCCTTTATAGCTTGGCACTTCACTTAATGTTGACATATTATAGATCTTTTCCGTGCCCGCCGCGGATACGCTTGTCATCGTCAGACCCGCGAACAAGGTCACTATCATCGCGATGCTTATCAGCATTGCGGTGGATTTTTTTAATGCTCTTAATTTAAGCATAACAAAAAACCTCCTTGAATTTAAATTAATCTTTTCTAAATTAATAATAATATAATACCTATCATATTTCAAGTATTTTTTAACACGGAGTAAAATTTCCTGTAATCTAAAACAAAAATTTTTCAATTGGAATTTTTGAGCAATTTTTGTCTATATTTTTTATTCTTTTGTCTGTTTTATCTCTGAAAATATACATTTTAGCTCAACAATTTAAATTTCAATAACAGCAACTTTTTACATGAGTTTTTGTAAAAAGTTGATTTTTTGCCGTTTCTTTGTTTTCTTGCTATATGTGATATTATAAATCTTTATTACGGCGCGAAAACGCGCGCAATAACGCGTGAAAATAATCGCCGCAGACAAAAGCCGCGTTCAAAGATAAAGCATGACCCCCGAAAGATATCGGGGGTCTTTTGCGTTTAGTTTATCGGGGTTATCTTTCCCTGAACGACGTATCTGTCACTGTTGTATCCCGTGCAGGTTACCAATGTGATTATTCTGTCGTTTATCGTCATCGGCACGTTTGCGCTTACCTCGGACAGGCTCCATGACCTTTGCAGGCATTTCGCGTATGTATCGGGCGAGTCATAAGCTATCGTGTACGCCTCTGTCGCGGGGCCGTCGGTATAGCACGAAAATACTTCTATCTTGTAGTCCCTGCCGCTTGTCAGGTAGTACATTACCGGATGCTGGCGCAAATACGCCGGGTCCGAATAATTCTGCAGGCAGGCAAACATTGTACCGTTCTTCATGTTATGCCCGTATATCAGCGTGTTCATGTCCGTCATATCGGGATTATTCAGCGCGTCCATAAATATCGCTCCCGACGAGTTGTTCTGATTGTTATACAGGTGCTTCAGATAGTATGAATTATCCGTGCTCTGGACAACCGGGTAGTTTATCGGCGTTCCCTCGCAATACAGCCAGCCGACCGCTCCCGCGTTCATTTGACGGAGCAGCTCGAAATCCACGTCGATAGGCGCTCCGCCTTCCGCCGACTCGTAATTATCGTCGGCGGACAGGCTTACAAGGTTCAGCGCCAGATCGTCATATGCCTTTTTTCCCTGTGTGTATTGCAGCTGTATTCTCACTGCCTGACCCACGGATAAGACGCATGCCAGAATACATATTACCGCTGTTATTTTTAATATTTTATTCTTCATCTCGCTTACCTCCTACGAACGCCTTTTATCGTTTTTCTGACTTTTTCGCGTTGACATTCCGAGCAGCACCGCCGCGGCAGCCAAGCACAATACGGCAAGCGTGATCCACAGCGCCATGTTTGAGCTGTCTCCCGTCTTGGGCGTCGGATCCTGTTCGGGTCCTGTCGTGAATATCGGATTGTCCGTGCCTCCGCCGATCGTTGATTTATTTCCCGTTGAATCCGGCGTTGCCGTCGGCTCCGTAATAATATCCTCAGGTTCGGGTGTTGCCGGTGTGTCAGGTGTTACCGGAGTGTCCGGCACATTCGGCGGAGCCGCTGTCGGCACGGGCTCCGGTGTCACTGCCGCGGTCGGCGTCGGCGCCGCTGTGCTTATCGGCGTGGGCGTCGGATCTGTTCCGAACCACGGCGTGCCGGGCACGTACGGTATATTCGGACGCGGCGTTACTCTCGGCGGCGTCTTTGTCGGCGTAGGCTCCGGTGTCGGCACCAGTGTCGGCAAAGGCGTCGGCACGAGCGTCGGTTCGGGCGTCGGCTCGGGTGTTACCACAGGCGTCGGCTCGGGCGTGACTATCGGCGTCGGCACAGGCGTCGGCACGGGCGTGGGCTCGGGCATATCCTTGGTGTTTACGAATTCCTCGGATACAACCTCTCTTGACACTACCGTTCCGATTCCGTTTGAGAGCGTTCCCTTATCGTCGGTCGCGTACAGGAAATAATATCCCTTGTCGTTAGTGGGCTCGGTTATCGTGTAGATCGTGCCCTCGGGCAGTCCGCTTATTACCGCCGACTGATTGTTGGCGATCTTGATTGTGTCGCCGCTCTTGACCGTTGTCTGCTCTCCGCCTATTACGCAGCTGTAGCTGTCGGTGATTTTCTCAAGCTCGTCTATGTTATAGTCGCCTACCGTCAGATCATCGGGTTTTTGATAGAAGTGAACCACAAAGCTGAACAGTACGTCATCGGGCTCCTGCTCGATCGCTTCGCCGGTCACGTGCTTGTAGATTATCAGCGAGCCTACGTTTTCATCGGGCTCGGTCTGGTTCACGAACGCGATGTCTCTGTCCTCGCCGTCGATCGTTCCCTGCGTGGGCGAGCCGACGTCGCTTGAATACCATAGGCTCGTGTCGGGATTGTTCTCTACCACTTCGTACTTTGTGCCGTTGGGAAGTCCGATTATATCGGCCATCATTCCGTGCTTGAGCGTGATCGAGGCTCTGCCCTCGGTGAAGGTTATCGAATTAGGCATTGCCGAGAAGTCGATCATTTCACCGTACAGCGAGCTGTATACAATATTGCAGGTTCCGTCGAGGGGCGCTCCGTCGGGCGCGGTCAGCGTGATGTCAAAGGTCCAGTCTCCGCTCGCGTCTCCGGCCGCGCCGCCGATAACCGTCTTGCTTACGGACAGGTTATATTCCGCCGGCGTGGGAACGGGTGTGGGCGTCGCGTCGGGTCCGGGAGTGCCCTCCGGCTCGCCGCCGGGATTCGGTGATTCTCCGGGTCCGGGGGTCTCATCGGGACCCGGCGTTATGTCGGGTCCGGGTGTCTCCTTGCCCTCATACTCGTTTCTAAAATGTCCCCATGTGATCCTGCCCTCGTTGATGTCGGGGCTGAGGTCAACGTTGGAATAGCTCTTGTAGCCGCCCTCGTTGGCGTCAAATTCTTTTAAGGTGTAGCTTACGCCTATCGGAAGCTGCAGAACTATCGAGTGTCCGGCCTGAAGCTCAACATGGGCTTTCGCCACGTTCGAGGTCGAATCTATCGTGAAGGATATCGCGTCGCCGTCGAAACGTTCGCCGACCGTGTCGGTCACTTTAGTCTTCCAGCTTTCAACGCTTTCGTTGATCCAGCTCTGCCATCCCGTCTCGGGCGCTATGTCGCTCTTGGTCGGAACGTTCGCGAGAGCATCCGCGTAGTCCTCAATTCTTCCTCCCACGGGAGGCGCTATTTCAATTTCAAACTCCCATGCTCTGTTTTCGTCGCCGGGCTTAGCGGACTTAACGTCCTTAGTCACGCCCAGCCAGCCGATATGCTCGGGCTCGGGCGTCGGTTCCTCAACAACGGGCGTCGGCGTCGGCTCGGGTGTTACTACCGGCGTCGGCGTGGGCTCGGGCAGATCCTTGGTGTTTACGAATTCCTCGGATACTACCTCTCCTGATACAACCGTTCCGAGTCCGTTTGATAGCGTTCCCTTATCGTCGGTCGCGTACAGGAACTCGTAGCCCTTATCGTTCGTTGGCTCGGTTATCGTGTAGATCGTGCCCTCGGGCAGTCCGCTGATTATAGCCGACTGATCGTTGGCGATCTTTATTGTGTCGCCGCTGCGCACGGCGTTCTCGGCTCCGCCTATCGTGCACGTGAAGCTGCCGTCAAGCTCGGTGAGCCGAGTTACGTCATAGTCTCCGACCGTCAGATCCTCGGGCTTTTGATAGAAGTGTACCACAAAGCTGAACAGTACATCCTCGGGCTCCTGCTCGATCGCTTCGCCGGTCACGTGCTTGTAGATTATCAGCGAGCCTTCGTTTTCGGTGGGCTCGGTCTGGTTCACAAACGCGATATCTCTGTCCTCGCCGTCGATCGTTCCCTGAGTGGGCGAGCCGACGTCGCTTGAGTACCAGGTATTATCGTCTGTGTCGGGATTGCTTTCAACCACCTCATACTTTGTGCCGTTGGGAAGTCCGATTATATCGGCCATCATTCCGTGCTTGAGCGTGATCGAGGCTTTGCCGTTAACAAAGGTTATGTTTTCGGGCATTCCCGTGAAGTCGATATCGCTGTAAAGCGAGCTGTACTTGATATCATAGGTTCCGCCGAGGGGCGCGCCGTCGGGCGCGGTCAGCGTGATGTCAAAGGTCCAGTCTCCGCCCGCGTTTCCGGCGAGGCCCGCGACTACGCTCTTGCTTATCGACAAGTCATAGTTTTCGGGCGTCGGCACGGGTGTGGGCGTCGCGTTAGGATCGGGCGACTCGTTCGGATTAGGCGTCTCGCCGGGTCCGGGAGTGCCGTCGGGTCCGGGTGTCTCCTTGGGCTCATACTCGTTTCTGAAATGTCCCCATGTGATCCTGCCCTCGTTGATATCGGGGCTGAGATCGACGTTGGAATAACTCTTGTAGCCGCCCTCGTTAGCGTCAAATTCTTTTAATGTATAGCTTACGCCTACCGGGAGCTGCAGAACTATCGACTCTCCGGCCTTGAGCTCAACATACGCTTTCGCCACGTTCGAGGTCTTGTCGATCGTGAACGATACCGCGTCGCCGTCAAAGCGTTCGCCGACCGTGTCGGTCACTTTTGTCTTCCAGCTTTCAACGCTTTCGTTTATCCAGTTCTGCCAGCCGTCCTCGGGCGCGATGTCGCGTTTGGTCGGAACGTTCGCGAGCGCTTCCGCGTAGTCCTCGATGTTTCCTCCGACGGGAGGCGCTATCTCAATCTCGAACTTCCAAGCTCTGTTTTCGTCGCCGGGCTTCGCGTTCTTAACGTCCTTAGTCACGCCCAGCCAGCCCACATTCTCCGGCTCCGGTGTCGGCTCCTCAACAATGGGCGTCGGCGTAGGCTCGGGCGTAATTACCGGCGTCGGGGTCGGCTCGGGCATATCCTTGGTGTTCACGAATTCCTCGGATACAACCTCTCTTGACACTACCGTTCCGATTCCGTTTGAGAGCGTTCCCTTATCGTCGGTCGCGTACAGGAAATAATATCCCTTGTCGTTAGTGGGCTCGGTTATCGTGTAGATCGTGCCCTCGGGCAGTCCGCTTATTACCGCCGACTGATTGTTGGCGATCTTGATTGTGTCGCCGCTCTTGACCGTTGTCTGCTCTCCGCCTATTACGCAGCTGTAGCTGTCGGTGATTTTCTCAAGCTCGTCTATGTTATAGTCGCCTACCGTCAGATCATCGGGTTTTTGATAGAAGTGAACCACAAAGCTGAACAGTACGTCATCGGGCTCCTGCTCGATCGCTTCGCCGGTCACGTGCTTGTAGATTATCAGCGAGCCTACGTTTTCATCGGGCTCGGTCTGGTTCACGAACGCGATGTCTCTGTCCTCGCCGTCGATCGTTCCCTGCGTGGGCGAGCCGACGTCGCTTGAATACCATAGGCTCGTGTCGGGATTGTTCTCTACCACTTCGTACTTTGTGCCGTTGGGAAGTCCGATTATATCGGCCATCATTCCGTGCTTGAGCGTGATCGAGGCTCTGCCCTCGGTGAAGGTTATCGAATTAGGCATTGCCGAGAAGTCGATCATTTCACCGTACAGCGAGCTGTATACAATATTGCAGGTTCCGTCGAGGGGCGCTCCGTCGGGCGCGGTCAGCGTGATGTCAAAGGTCCAGTCTCCGCTCGCGTCTCCGGCCGCGCCGCCGATAACCGTCTTGCTTACGGACAGGTTATATTCCGCCGGCGTGGGAACAGGTGTGGGCGTCGCGTCGGGTCCGGGAGTGCCCTCCGGCTCGCCGCTGGGATTCGGTGACTCTCCGGGGCCCGGCGAATTGCCGGGTTCGTCACTCGGATTCGGTGACTCTCCGGGGCCGGGTGTGCCCTCGGGCTCGCCGCTCGGGTTAGGCGTGATATCGGGTCCGGGTGTCTCCTTGCCCTCGTACTCGTTTCTGAAATGTCCCCATGTGATCCTGCCCTCGTTGATATCGGGGCTGAGGTCAACGTTGGAATAGCTCTTGTAGCCGCCCTCGTTGGCGTCAAATTCTTTAAGCGTGTATCTTACGCCTACCGGGAGCTGCAGAACTATCGAGTGTCCGGCCTCGAGCTCGACATAGGCTTTCGCCACGTTCGAGGTCGAATCTATCGTGAAGCTTATCGGATCGCCCGTGAACCATTCGCCGACCGTGTCGGTCACTTCGGTCTTCCATTTTTCGATACTTTCATCGATCCAGTTCTGCCATCCCGCCTCGGGCGCTATGTCGCTCTTGGTCGGAACGTTCGCGAGAGCTTCCGCGTAGTCATCGATATTTCCTCCGACGGGAGGCGCTATTTCAATTTCAAACTTCCATTTTCTGTTTTCGTCACCGGGCTTCGCGTTCCTGACGTCCTTCGTCACGCCCAGCCAGCCCACATCGAGATTCTTGTTGTTGACATACTCCTCGGAAACTACCTGCTTTGACACGATCGTGCCCTTCTCGTTGGAGATGGTGCCCTTGTCGTCGGTCGCCTTGGTGGTGTATCCGTCCTGATTGGCGTTGGTCTCCTTGCAGGTGTATACCGTTCCGGCGGGGATGCCCGTGATGTTTATCATCTCGTTGTTCTTGAGCGTCACGGTATTTTGACCCATGCCGATCTCGCCTGTGTAGCTTCCGGTATATGGGAATTTCTGCTCAAGCTCGGTCGTGCAGGTGTCGTCGGTATAGAAGTGTATCTCAAATATAAACTCTTTATCGGGCTCTCTCTCGGCGGCGTTGCCGGTTACCCACTTGTGAACGATCAGCGATCCGAGACCCTCATCGGGATTTGTCTGGTTGACAAACGCGACGTTTCTGTCCTCGGTCGTTATCGTCGCCTCATTGGGCGAGCCTACCACGCTTGTATAGTATTTCTGTACCGCAGTTTC
Source organism: uncultured Monoglobus sp. (assembly GCA_947585115.1). Lineage (GTDB taxonomy): Bacteria > Bacillota > Clostridia > Monoglobales > Monoglobaceae > Monoglobus. Next base: position 10,244 of record CANPWW010000050.1, on the reverse strand, counting down.
TTCTATCTTATAATGCGTGCCGCTCTCGATTCCCTCGATCGTTATCATCTGGCCGTGCTTTAACGTGAGCTTAGAGCCGTCGGGCAGGGTCAGAGCGCCTGTCGCGCGGTCGAGTTTGAGCGTGCCGTTATCGGGCGGCGTCACTCCGTCATAGAGCGCGCTGCCTGTATAGGTATACTCATCCTTAAGGCCGCTTCCCGTGAAGGTTATATTAAACTCCCACTCCTTGTCTTTGTCGGCCTCGACCGTATCTCCCGCGACGGTCTTGCTGAGCAACAGCTTGTGATCGTTATGTCCGGGCGTCGGCGTTGAGCCGGGCTCGGGCGTCTCGTCGGGATTCGGGGTCTCGTCGGGTCCCGGAGTGCCGCTCGGCGCCGGGGTCACGTTCGGGTTCGGGGTCTCCTCGGGATTTCCCTTCACGTTTCTGAAATGTCCCCAAGAGATCTGTCTGTTGAATATCTCGGGCGACAAGTCAACATTGGAATAACTGTCGTAGCCGTCCTCGTTTGCCTCGTACTCCATGAGGGTGTACGTGGTGCCCGCAGGCAGCTCGATAACGATGGTCTGACCGTGCTTGAGCTCAACGGTCGCGTGCGCCACGATCGTATCTTTGGTTGTTTTGTCGATCGTGAACTCAACGGGCGTCAGGTCGTAATCGGGCACTTCATTCTGATCCGTCTCAACTGCGTTATCCTGCGGTTTCGCGATAGTCGAGGTCGCGTTCGCGGTAAACTTATCGTTATTGACGGTGAAAAGCTGTTCAAAGGTCGAGCCCTCGGGAGGCGTTATCTCAACGTCGAACTTCCATACTTTGTTTATGTCCGCGTCGGAGCCCTCGACTGTCTTGGAAACTCCCAGCCAGCCTACGGGCGAGAACGCGTTCTCAAACGCGACGGTCTTGTTGCCGTTAAGCTCTCCTGTTCCGTCGACCGTCACTTCCTCGGTGAGCTGAGCTCCCTCGCTGTCCAGCTTGACAGCGCCGTTTTCGTCAAGCACGGGAACGAGCTCGGTGGAGATGTTCTCGATTATCGGAGCGCCGCTCTCATCGAACATGGGTGCGCCGTACTCGTCGGTCTTTTGAACCGGCTCGTAGATCTTGACCTCGGGCGTCTGCGCCTCATCGGGGAGCTGCTTGCCGCTGAAATCAAAATCAAGATTTATTTCTTCCACTTTGTATTTGGTGCCGTAGGGCAGACCCTTGATCGTGATCTGCTGACCGTGCTTAAGCGTAACGTCGCAATATACCGAGTGGTCCGCCGAGTCGGCAACCGGAGAGAATACAAGCTGTCCCGCAGCCGGGTTGGGCAATTCGGCCGCGTCATCAACTTTTGCCATCTTGGTTATCTCATAGTCGTACCAAGAGGACAGCGAGGTCTCGGGGTGTCTCGGGGTCAGAACAACACGGAAAGTGTATTCTCTGTCAAGCGGAGCGCCCGCGCCCGAAACTATCTTGCTTATATTCAGATCGGTTTTTTCAAGCGTGTTTGTATATACTACCGACGAAGTATTATTCCCGGTCGTTCCGCTGTTTTGCTCGACCGACTGCGTATATCCGTCAACGGGAGCCTCCTCCACAAGGTAGCTCGTGCCGACGGGCAGATTGTTGATATCCGCGCTTTCGCCGTCTTTGAGGGAAATCGTGCCTTGCTTTGAGCCGTCGGTCTTTGCCTCTCCGGTTGCGGGATCGATCACGGGACTGAGCTTAATAACTCCGCTCGGCAGCCCGCCCTTTCCGGTGTAGGGATACGCGTTCGCAAGCTCAACGCCGTCGGGAGGCGTGAGCGTCACGGTGAACATGAAGGTCCTGTCGACCTCATCGCTGCTTACTACGCGCTTTTGGATCTCCAAAGATCTGACATCCGGCTCCGGAACTTCCTCATCGCTCATTTGGTTCATAAATGTCACGTATGTATACGCTGCATCGGCAGTCGTGGTGCCCGACGCTGTGGTTCCGGGAACCTCAGCATCGCCCGACTCGGTACCCTTCCACGAGGTTAAATATCCCTTAACAGCCGGCTCGCTTGAGGCGGTCGGATCGCTTGACGATGTCGGATCCGAGGCGTCTGTCGGCCTTACTTCGTTTATTGTGTACTCGGTGCCCTGAGGCAGACCGAGGATTCCGAAGTGCTGGCCGTGCCTGAGCGTGAAGCTCAGCGTCGCCTCGGTGAAGTTCTCGTTTACCTCCGTCGCTTCCAACGTGCCGTACTTAACGACCTCATCATCAAAGGCCTGAGCGACATTCGGATCATCATAGAACCAGTTGACTCTCATTTCATCGGTCGAATTGCCCGCCGCGTCTTTCAGGAACGGCAGCATTGTTCCGCCGTTTGATTTAAGCTTGACAGTAAAGTTAAAGGTCTGGCCGTAGTCCTCTTTGAATTTTTGCTTATACTCTTCGGTATCTTCGCCGGCCGGGTCATACTTGACTTCTTCCCCATCCGGCCTTTTAACAACTTTGTCAACAACCATGCTGACGGGGCCGTAATAATTTGTAAAGTGCGCCGTCTCGGCCTGAACCGCGTTGCCGTCGGTGCGTCCTTTTACTTCGTATGTATAGTCCGTTCCGGTCTCGTCATGAACAAACTCGCTGATATCGTCTCCGGGAGTTATCTCGCCGGTGGTATGGTCTTTTTTGTGCGTGATAGTTGAGCGCGTCTCGCCGGTGCCGCTTTGACGAACGCTTTGGATATGCTTGACCTGACTGAACTGGAAGCCCGCCTTCAAATCGTCCTCGTCAAGTATCTCCGTCATCGTGTACGGCACGCTGTCGTCAATACCGTTGAACAGCAGTCCGTAGCCGTCCTTAAGCTCCACCTCCGCCGTCCATGCGGTTGTTCTGCCATCCGGAACAACGGGGCCGCGCGCATTATCACCTTTTTCATCTTTATACGGCCAGCCCTCGGGCCACGGCTTAGTTTCCGAGCCGTCGGGCATATTGGCATTGCGGTAGCCGAAATAGACCGTATGCGTGCGGAACATAGGCGTTATTTCGCAGCGGCGCGCTGTAAGATCCGGATCGTTCGAATCGCCGAAATCACTAATTACGCCATTTTCATCCGTACTTCTCTCTGTCTGCCATATTTTAATATGACCGGTGTCCGGCTCCCCTGTCGGGTTCCATTCCGTTGATTCTGCCGACGTGTCGGTAATTACACCGTCAGCATTTTCAGGATCTTCAGGATTTTCTGTACCATACTCGATCGTGGCGTTAAGCAGATAGAATTGCTGCTCCGCGTCATCATCCGTACGATACTCCTGCGCCAAAGCGTATTTTCCTTCCTCGCCGCCGTTATAATCGTTCACTTTGACAAGGAATGTTTTGCCGGTCAGCTGACCGCTTTGATTTGTGCCGTCTTTGGATATGTAATCATCTTCCATGCCGGTAAATACGACCCTTCCGGTTGTTCCGGTATCATCAACGGCGGTCAGGTAGCCCTCGCTGTCAACGTTTACCTTAATGCCGTCGAGCTGATAATCCCAGTGCTTTTCGTCGTTAACGCCATGACGCTTTATTACGATCGCGCTGTAGTCGCCTTCAAGGCCGCTATACTCATTGCCGCCTTCCTCGCCGGCGGTGTTTCCGCCTATAGTTACAAGATAATTAAATATCTTGTCGGAGGTATACTGCTTGTAATAATCGTCTGTCTCAACCTCCTTGGTAATGGCGAGCATTTTATCCATCGTCGCGAGTCGTCCCTCGTTGCCGAGGTAGCTGTTTATAACAACGCTGCCGTCCGCGGTCACCTCTCTTACCATCGGAACGCGGACAGTATCGGAGCTTTCGGTATTGTTGCCGTCGCCCTTTTCAACAACGAACTCGTACATATTACCCGTTCTTAATGAGCCGGGCTTTGTCGCGAGAACCCAGTTTTCTTTTTTATAATATTCCGCGTCTGTCGTCAGATCATGTCCTTCTGCCGGCGATGTCTCGTCAGGCTTGCCGCCCTCATCGCCGCCGCCGAGAACGATCTCGGCTGTATCGCCGGTCTTGATATTGTACCAGCACAGTAAGTCAGACAAAGCCGCGCTTTCCGTGGTAAGACCCGAGCCGAAGTCGCTCGAGTTACGCGCCACGGCTCTGTGCACGATCTTGCCGTGATTCGGATTGTCGCCGGTGGGATCCTTCTTATAGGAGTTCAGTATAAGATAGCTCCACTCCTGCTGCTTTTTATCACCTGTCGGATCCGACGAAGCCTCGGGATCATCTATGGAAGCGGCGGTATCATAGTTGCCATTGCTCATTTCCGAAATGGTTGTTATATATTTTGTTGTATACTGATCTGTTTCCAACTTAAGGTCTTCCGCGCCGTAATCCCACGATTTAAGCTGCGCGTCGGAATGCGCTGCGTTGTAATCACTCAATATTTTTTCTATGTCTCCCGACTCGATAGGCGCGGGACGCGGCTCTTCGACCGGATCGGGAACAGTGCCGTTCTTCTTGAAGATTTTCATCAGCGGAACGGCCTGCTGCATAACGTAATATCGGTTATTCTCCGCCGGCGAGAAAGACAGACCGGGGTCGCCGTGCGTGACATTTTCCTCAGCGTCAAGATATCCGTTATACGACTGTTCGGAGTAGTAGTTCGAATAGAAGTATACATTGTTGTCCGGCATCTTGTGCTTTTGGATATAATCAAGGTCGATCTTGGCAAGGTCGATCGAGAGTCCGTCGTCGCTCATTGCCTCGTCTTCCATACCCACCGAATAGAACACTCTGAACGGCGTGCTCTGGATATATCGATTGGAGTTTTCAGCGTTTCCTTCCACGTTTGTCGTATACGAGGTAACATCGCCGTCTGCCTGCACATCCACATTGGCGATTTGCAGCGGCAGCGCCGCGACGGGAAGATTCACGTACAGCTTCTGGTCATAGCCCACATCCTCGGTAATTCCCGCGTTGGGGTCGTCATAATCGCCCGAGTCCTCTGTCCAGATACGAACGACGCCGAGCTTAAACTGCTGATTCGGCACCTGAACCTCTTTGCCGTCGATCGTCTTCTCCGTGTAGCCGTAGCTCGGGTTGTCTCTGAGCATAGTATTATACGGGTCTGAATAGTCGTTCGCCTCAATTCTGTAAAGGTTGAATTGTATATTCGGATTGATATGCGTGTCGCCGTCGTTAAATTTGCGATTTCCGTCCGCGTCCGTCTCATCGTTATAAGCCGTTGACGGATACTCCGACGGCAGGAAGCTCTTCGCCATAGTCTCGTCGCAGATGAAGATGTAGCCCGCCGCCCAGTTGTCCTCTGTTGTGCTTTTGGTTTCATTGGTGTCGCAGGGCACATATTTTTGCGCCAAAGAATCGTCCTCGGCATTCGGATTCAGCTTGAACCACGCTCCGTGAGCCTTGACTTTTTGCACGCCGCCGCTCTCGTCGGGAATCGTAAGCTCAATCTCTTTTTTGTTCAAATCGTCTTTGTACGTCTTCGCTAAATCATACGAGTAAACCGCCGTTTTCGCCACGCCGAGCATATTTCCGAAGAGGTACATGCCCATATCGTATACGCCGTCGGACGAGGCGGGCTGCTGCAGCTCATCTTTATTGTGACTGTCCTTCCTCTCGATCTTAAGCGCGCGGTCCTTGACCTCCATATGCTTGCCTATCGGGTCCTCATATGTAACCGAATTGGTAAGTCCCGACGCGTTTTCGCCGTCAACCGGCAGGAACGCCGCCTCGCCAAGCTCGGCGACCAACTCATCAAAGACTGCGTCCAATCCTTTTCCTCCAACGTCGCGGAAACTGTCATTATATACAATGTTATTTGCCACATCTTCGTTTGTGACGCCGTATTTTTTCTCCTCTGTATCTGTAAGCTGCTTGAACTTTACATTAACAGTTTTATTGTCAGGATCCGTAAAACTTTCTGCTGGCTCACCACCACTTTTCCATTGTTGCCACTTTGCAAACGCATCTGTCACATCTTTATTACTGCTCCATTTCGGATTACCGGACGAGTTAAAATATTTTCCGGGATCAAGCGTCGCATACACTCGCGGAGTTTGATAATTCTTCTCATCCGGAGTATCAACGCTTATCGTATGTATCGGAAACTTCACCTTGCCGGTCTGCTGCGCCGGCGTTCCCTCCATAAGCTTTGTATATTTGTTCTGTACCTTTGACTTCATAAACGACGCCATCATAAGAATATCGAGAATTGTCACGTCTCCGCCATAAGCACCCTCGGTGCGGTATTTTTTGCGTACCTCACTATTATTATAACTTTTCAAATTATTCGGAAGAGGATCCCCCAACTCATACCATTCCGTGCCGTCAGGATCCTTATCGTCCTTTTTCAGCGCATAGTTTGAGCCGCCGTCGGTCATAACAAATGCCGCCGGAATACGGGCTATTGTTCTCTTTTTTCCGGATTGCAATGTGTGGGTATATGTAACGTCCTCGGGCTTGTTCGCGTGACTGTACAACTCGTTAAACGCCTGATAAATACCAGCCTGCATATTGGTATTAAATCCGATATATTGGTTATCTGTTTTACTTGAGTAGTCATTTCTGACGCTTTTTGTGTAAAGCTTTCCGGTGTTGTCATTTGCTTTTGCCGTAACCGTATACGCACCTGATTCATTATCTGAACGGTTTCCTTTATATTCGTCTCCGCCGTAATCTGTTAAATCAGACACGGTTAAATATTGTCCGATTCCGTTATCATCGAATTCAACAGCCTCATAGTGATCAAGCGGCAATAATGTGCACGCCGTTCCTCCGTAGCCTATAACGGCCACTCTGTTGCCCACTCTGTCCTTGTCCTTCATCAGCTTATCGATTGCGCTGTTCATAGCGTTCAAAACCTTTGTTATTCTCGAATGCGGAAGATGATCCTTACTATTACCTTTATGATCTCCGTCCTCAACATCCGTCGCCATGGAGCCGGACAAATCCAGAATGATAACCAGATCGATCGGGTTTCGCGGATACTCGGTCACTACCTGCGAGCTGCCCAGCGAGCTGTAGACATGCAGGAAGTCGTCCTTAAATCCTACCGTCCAGTTTTGCTCGCCGTATGTCGGATCTTCCGCCGTTGACGGTTCACCTTCCGGCATCGGCGTCGCGGAGCCGGTCATATTTGAAGTAATATAATTCCAGCCGTCCGAATCATCGTCATGCGCGACAACCGTCTTATCCGCCCAGACGCGTCCCGCGAAGCGCGAGCCGTTATCTTCATTGTTGAGCAGACTGCTCTGATAGTCGTTCATCGTGATGTTGTCCGCCTCTCTCTTAACGCCGGGGGTTATGCCCTCGTATACCGCGTTGGGGTTGGTTATATCCACGGCAGCTTCGCCGCCCGTGTCGCCCGGAGCCGCGAACGCCGAAAGAGTCAGGCCCGGAAGCGTTCCGACAACCATGACTAAAGCTATAAGCATAGCGGTCATTTTGCTCAAGACTCTGCTTGAGCCTCTAAGTTTTTTCATAAAACTACACCTTCCTTATTATGTCTGTTCTGAAATAAGATATGTAAACGCGCGTCACGCGTTATAACTGTGGTTTGGTTTGCCCATTGCGGGCGGATGATATCCGCCCCTACGGGTTTGGCGCCTAACATTAGGCTCGCCCCTTGGGGAGAGGCAATTAAAAGCTCTACCGCTGCGGCAGTTGTTTTTCTCATAACAAAAAGGCGCACCAAAATAAGGTGCGCAAAACGTCAAAAAATCTATTAGATTCTTTATGCAGTAAAGTACCCCCCCCGATCGAATTTCACATTTCGGGAAGGGATATGTATATTTTTCTGTTCGCTTCTTTTTTCAAAAAATGTGCCGTGTGCCATATTCATAAACAACTTGCCTCCTGAAACCCTCATCGTTTATAAATAATGTTTGTTGAAAAGCTTATGCAACGAAAATTATACAACAAAACAACAAAAAAGTCAAGCAATCTTAAAAAATTAAATCTTTAACAACTACTTTTGTAGATTCTAACGAAATGCTATATTAATTTTATATTTTGAGTGTTATATTTACACAAATACTATCAGTTCGCTATGAATTTCAAAAACAAAAGCTCGCTCGCGGCCGCGGAAAACGCAAAAATACGGCCGGCCAAAACGGCCGGCCGTATTGCGCGTAAAATATGTATTAACCGAAATATCTCTTGAGCAGGCCCTCAAAGCCGCAGCCGTGTCTTGCTTCGTCACGATATTCAATCTCTGAAAACTGCATAACTATGGGAAATACAGAGGTTTTTACAGTAACTATAATTCTCTTTTTCCCACAGATTTCCCACGAGTTTTTGATTTCCCACAAAACGCCTTGAAAGCTAGCTGTTATGCGGTTTGACAGCCATTATTTCGTCAAAGTTAAGACCATCATACTTTTCAAGAAACTCCAGCAGGGATTTTCGTGTAATCTTGCGGCAGCCTAATTTAATAGAACGTATATGTCCGGCGTTAATTAGACTATAAACGAAATTTCTATTGACTTTCAATATAGCCGCTACCTCTGTTACAGTATATAACATATTTTCTGTCCTGTCAATATTTTTATCTGCATTAGTCATTAAGTTACACCTCATTTCTAAGTTATTCTACTGAAAATTGTTAATTTAAGCAGCAGATAGCCATACTCTCATTTTCTTGAGAGCTTTACTTTTCTGCGAATATACACTTTCTGGTGAAGTTTGAATAATCTCTGATATTTCATTTAGGCTGAATGTCAGTATAAAATGAAAAGCAATAATTACTCGTTCCATTACTGAAAGTTTCATTATTGCTTTTAATACGCTTTCGCTGTTGAAAGCGTTTGTTATAAGATTGACGGCATACCTATCCAAAATATCTCGATATACAGAACGGTATATCTTATTTTCCTGTGTTGTCTGCTCGCAATCAATGATAACTGTCAATACTTTATTCAAGCATATTTTAATATTATTATTTATCATTCATTCCACTTCCTTATTGTCAGAGCGTTTTTATGTATAGATATGTTTATAATTTTTTTCTATCCGATTTACTATGCCGATGGTAGCAACTTAATTAAACAGAATGAATGATGTGTGAAGCCAATCATCATTTTTAGAATAATTGGCTTCATCTCAACAAATTTTTATGATTTACTTCACCATATAAACCTTTTTATCGCCCGTTACGGCGTAAGACTCGCCGTTGCTGCCTGTCAGAACGTCAATTCTGTTTCCTTTGATCGCGCCGCCCGTATCATGGGCGGTTCTGTAACCGACGCCCTCTATGTAGACCGTACTGCCGAGCGGGATAACATTCGGGTCAACCGCGATTATCTCTCCGATCTGTGGCTCTAATGCCTGTCCGAAGCAGTCAACACTGTATCCGCCGTTCTCGGACGGAGAGGAAGTATAGCCTGTGATATAGAACGTACCTATGCAGTCGCCTATGTCGCCGTTGTTTTCCGACATTTTCGCTTTCGTCTTTGATTTTGTTTTCGTTTTATCGGCGCTTTCGGACATATAGCCGCTATACACCCACCCCTGGCGAGTACCGTCGTAAACCTGCCACCATTTGCCGCCGTCTGTGCCTATGACCTGTAATTCCGTATGCTTCGGATACGCTGTTATAACGGAGCTTCTCGTGGTCGGTTCGGCGCGAAGGTTAAGCCCGCTCCGTGCGTTCACATACCAAGTTTCAAAGTCCGCAGCCGATGCCGTGAAACTCATTGATAATGCTGCCGCCGTTAAAATAATTCCTACATTCCTGATGATTTTCTTTTTATTCTTCATTAGAACCGTCCTTTCTCTTTTGCCTTTTGAGTTTTTTATTAAATGGTTTATTGCTGCCGCTGTTTTTGTAAATATTGATAATCGCCTGATAAGCGGTTAAATCAATACAGCCCGAACCGTTGTATTTCAATCCTCTGTACATCTGTCCGAACTCCTTTCACGGCGCTTCCATTTCTTCGGGTATGTAAAGTCCTAAACTTTTTTCTATGCACTCGCTGATTTCGTCCATTTCAGCGCGGTTGACTTTGCCGATATATTTCCGTACCTGTCGTTTGTCGATTGTGGTAATCTGTTCAAGCAGAACGAGCGACGGGTAAAGCACAGCTTCATGTTCAAGATAATAGTGGGTGGGTAGATCGCGCTTCTTGCTCACGTTCGAGGACAGCGGAGCTACAATCAAAGTCGGGGCAAAAAAATTCCCGCAGTTGTTCTGAAGAACAATTACGGGTCGCGTTCCGCTTTGGACAAATCCGATTTTCGGTGCTAATTCTGCCAAGTAAATATCGCCTCTATGAAAAATCCAATCTTCTTTTAACATTATATA
>CANPWW010000049.1 GCA_947585115.1 uncultured Monoglobus sp. | reverse complement strand
TGCTGGTGGCCGAGATGAAGGAGCTTAAAGCCAATCCCGACAGAAAGGCCAAGGGCACGGTAATAGAGTCGCAGCTCGACAAGGGCCGCGGCTCGGTAGCGACCGTTCTGGTTCAGAACGGAACTTTGCGGGTGGGCGATCTGGTGGTCGCCGGAACCGCTATGGGCAGAGTGCGCGCCATGAACAACGACAAGGGCAAGTCGGTCAAAAAGGCGGGCCCCTCGATACCGGTCGAGATACTGGGCCTTTCCGAGGTTCCCGAGGGCGGCGACGAGTTCTATGTCGTAAACGACGAGAGGCGCGCCCGCGCGGTCGTTGAGAACCGAAAGTTCAAGGAGAAGCAGGAGCGCCTGACGGCGAACACCGCTATCTCGCTCGATAATCTGTTTGAGCATATCGAGGCGGGCAAGATGAAGGAGCTGAATATAATCGTCAAGGCCGATGTTCAGGGCAGCGTCGAGGCGGTCAAGCAGTCGCTTGAACGTATCTCAAACGACGAGGTGCGCGTTTCGGTTATCCACGGCGCTGTGGGCGCCATAACCGAGTCCGACGTTATGCTCGCCAGCGCGTCAAACGCGATCATAGTGGGATTCAATGTTCGTCCCACCGCGGGCGCCAGCGCCGCGGCCGAGGATTCGGATGTCGATCTGCGCATGTACCGCGTGATCTACGACGCGATAGAGGATATAGAAAAGGCCATGAAAGGTATGCTTGAGCCCACGTTCCGCGAGGAGATCACAGGACACGTGGAGATCAGGACCACGTTCAAGGTTTCGGGCGTGGGCACGATCGGCGGCGCCTACGTCACCGACGGAAAGATCAGACGCGACAGTCTTGTGCGCGTGGTGCGCGACGGAATCGTTATACACGAGGGCGAACTCGCCTCACTCAAGAGATTTAAGGACGACGTCCGCGAGGTAAACGCCGGTTACGAGTGCGGTCTCAGCATCAGCAATTATAACGACATCAAGGACGGAGACGTTATTGAGGCGTATATTATGGCGCAGGTGGAACCCGAGTAAATTAACCGGAGGAAAAATATATGGCAAATTACAGCAGAACCGACAGGGTCTCCGAGGAGATAAAGAGAGAGCTTTCGTCGATAATACGCGAGCTCAAGGATCCGAGGATACCGCAGATGATATCGGTGGTATCGGTGCGGGTAACCAAGGACTTAAAGTACGCGAAAGCGGGCATCAGCGTTATGGGCGATGAAAAAGTCAAAAAAGACGCGTTCGCGGCGCTCAAAAGCGCGGGGGGCTATATCAGAAAAGAGATCAGCCGCCGCGTCAATCTGCGGCAGACTCCCGAATTTACCTTTGTGGAGGATGACAGCATAGAGTACGGCGCCCATATCAGCCGCCTTCTGCGGGACCTGTAAACCGATTTGAGAGGTAGTTAAATGTTTAAACAGCTTATACCGATTTTAGAAAATTCATCCAAGGTGGGTATGTTCGTGCATACCCACCCGGACGGCGACGCGATGGGCAGCGCGTACGCGCTCAGTCTCGCGCTCAACAGCATGGGCAAGCGGACGAGGGTTTTTCTTCCCGAGCTGCCCGACGCTCAGGCGAGCGCGCTGGTTGTCAGAGGCGATGATCCCTCGCTTGAGATTGAGGACTGTGACCTTTTGGTGGCGCTTGACTGCGCAGATTCCCAGAGGCTTGACGTTTATAAGGAAGCGTTTTTGAGCCATCCCAACACGGCCGCGATAGATCACCATATCACGCACAAGATATTCGCCAGCAGCTGCACGGTGTTCACCGCTATATCCTCGACCTGCGAGCTTATCTATATGCTGCTTCGGGAGATGGGAGCGGAGATCACCCGCGACATCGCGACGAATATCTATATCGGCCTTGTGACCGACACGGGGAATTTCAAATACACCAACGTGACGGGCAATACTTTGAGGACGGCCGCCGCGCTGATAGATGTGGGAATAGACTTCGCGCGAATGTCGCGGGAGCTGTTCACGACCAAGTCGATCGGATATTATAATCTGATGCGCACCGCCCTTGAGAAGCTAAAGATAATCTGCGAGGGCAGAGCAGCGGTGGTTTATATTTCGGACGAGGACCTCGCCCGCGCGGGCATAACCGAGTCGGAGACAAACGGGATCGTGACTATCCCGGGCAGCGTTGAGGGTATCGAGGTCGGAGTATACATAAGACGGCGCAGGGGCGGAGAATATAAAATCAGTCTGCGCTCGAACGAATATGTTGACGTGGCGGAGCTTGCGGCCGTGTTCGGCGGCGGCGGACACCATCACGCCAGCGGCTACAGCGTGTTTGACAAGAGCGTTGACGAGATCGTGGAAGAGCTTTCAAAGGAACTTGATAAAAGATGGCACAGCTGAGCGGAATAATAAACGTGTATAAGCCGCCCGGCATGACTTCCCACGATGTGGTGAACCGTCTCAGGCGGCTGCTCGGCACGAGAAAAATCGGCCATACGGGCACTCTTGATCCTGACGCCGAGGGCGTGCTCCCGATGTGCGTCGGGCGCGCAACCAAAGCCGCCGATATGCTGACCGCCTCCGATAAGGAATATATCGCGCGCGTCACTCTGGGCAGCGCCACCGACACGCAGGATTCCTCGGGGCGGCCGACAAAGACCGCCGATATGAGCGGATTCAAGCTGACCGAGGACGATATAAAGACGGCGGCGCAAAAATTTATCGGCGATATAAGCCAGGTGCCGCCTATGTATTCGGCGATAAAAGTGGGCGGCAAAAAGCTCTACGAGCTGGCACGGCAGGGCGTTGAAATAGAAAGAAAGCCCCGGACGGTTCGGATATCCGAAATTGAGATCACGGACTGCGAGCCCAAAGACGGGATTCGGGAATTTTCCATGCGTGTCTCGTGCTCAAAGGGCACATATATCAGAACGCTGTGCGAGGATATCGGCGAGGAGCTTGGCTGCTTGGCCCATATGTCGGGCCTTAAGCGGACGAGGAGCGGCAGATTCGCGGCCGCCGAAAGCTATACTTTGGATGAGATCGCCGAAATGAAAGAGAGCGGCGATATGTCGTTTTTAACGCCGACCGACGCGGTTTTTGAGGAATACAAAGCGGTCGCGCTCGGCGCCAAAGCCGCCGCTATGGTTAGAAACGGCGTCAAAGTTCACGCACCCGATAGCACCGAGGAGGGCGGAATTTACAGAATATACGACGAAAACAACAACTTTCTCACGCTCTCAAAGCGCGAAAATAACAGATTTACGATTTTAAAGACGTTTTACTAAAGGAGTTTATATATGGAGTATTACGCTCAGGACGAGTGGTTTAACCGACATGATCTTGACAATTTAAAACTTAAAAACACCGCGGTCGCTCTCGGGGTGTTTGACGCCATGCACCTGGGACACCTTGAGATAGTGGACACGGTCGTGAAATACGCCCGCGAAAACGGTTTGAGGTCCGCGGTGTATATGTTCCGCAACATACCAAAAAGCGTGATAACCAACACCGACATAAAAAACGTGAACCTTTTTAAAAAGCGGCTCAGGATACTTTACGACCGAGGCGTCGATATTGTGATAGCCGAGCGGTTCACGCAGGAATATATGAAAATTCCCTACACCGAATTTGTGGAAAAATATCTTGTGGAAAAGTTCGACGCCAAGTTTGTGTGCGCGGGCTTTAATTACCACTACGGCTTCCGCGGCAAGGGCAACACCGAGAACCTCAAAGAGCTGTGCGGAAAGCACGGCATCAAGGTTCGCATAGCCGAGTGCAAAAGCCTCGACTGCCCGGTGTCCAGCACGCTGATACGCCAGTTGATAGCCTCGGGCGAGATGGAGGAGGCGGCGGTGTATCTGGGCAGGTATTTTTCGGTCACACGTCGGGTGGAGCATGGAGCGGGCCTTGGGCACCGCATAGGCTTCCCGACCGCCAACATAAGGCTGCCCGACTTCCATGTGGTGCCCAAGTTCGGCGTGTACATAACCCGCGCCAAGGTCGGCGGCAAGTGGCACCGGGCGATAACAAACGTGGGCGGCAAGCCCACGGTCGGCACCGACGAGCCCAGCATCGAGACCTATCTTTTTGACCACGAGGGCGATCTGTACGGCAAGGAGATAGAGATCGAGTTCCGAAAATTTCTGCGCCCGATCGTCAAATTCAGCGGCGTAAAGGAGCTTGAGGCTCAGCTTGAGCGCGACAAAAAAGCCGCGCTTGAATATTTCGAGAAAGAAGAGATTTGAATTTGAACAAAACCAATACAAAAAGCTATGAAATGGACATGTGCAGCGGCCCCATACTCAAAAAGATGCTGCTGTATTCCGCGCCACTTATGGCAAGCGGCGTGCTCCAGCTCATGTTCAACGCGATGGACATCGTGGTGGTGGGCAAATTCGCGGGAGATAATTCTCTGGCGGCGGTGGGCTCCAACACCTCGATCATCGGCCTGATAACCAATTTGTTTATCGGTCTGTCGGTGGCGACCAACGTTATGATAGCCAGATTTTTCGGCTCCAAGGACGTCAAGGCGCTGACAAGAACGGTGCATACCTCGATGCTGCTCAGCCTGCTGAGCGGTATTTTACTTACGGTGATAGGCGTGGGCGGAGCCAAGTGGATACTTGAGCTTATGCAGACCCCCGCCGAGGTGCTGCCTCTGGCGGTGCTGTATCTCAGGATATATTTTCTGGGCATGACAGCCACTATGATCTATAACTTCGGCAGCGCCATACTGCGCGGCATAGGCGACACGCGGCGGCCCCTGTATTTTCTGATAACAGCGGGCGTCATAAACGTGGCGCTGAATCTGGTCTTTGTTATCATATTCAAGATGGACGTGGCGGGCGTCGCTCTGGCGACCGTTATATCCCAGTGCGTTTCGGCGTATATGGTGACACGATGCCTGATGCGCGAAAAGGGCGCGATACGCCTTCACCTAAAAGCCCTCAGGATAGACAAGGATAAGCTTCTGACGATATTCAGGATCGGCCTGCCCGCCGGATTTCAGGGCATAATGTTCTCTATCTCAAACGTTATTATCCAGTCGTCGGTCAACTCGTTCGGCCCGATAATAATGGCCGGAAACGCTGCGGCGCAGAACCTTGAGTCGTTCGTGTATATCGCGATGAACGCGTTCCATCAGGCCGCCGTCACGTTCACCAGCCAGAACTTCGGCGCCATGAAATGGAAGAGGATAAACAAAACCGTGGTGTACGCCCAAGTCTGCGTGACTGCGGTGGGACTGCTGCTCGGCAATCTTGTCTGCCTGTTCGGAAAGCCGCTGGTCGGAATATACACCTCGAATCCCGAGGTCGTCAGCGCGGGCCTCGACCGCCTGAATATTATAGCCAGAACTCAGGCGACCGCCGGAATGATGGACGTCATGGTGGGCGCGCTGCGCGGCGTGGGCTACTCGCTGATGCCGATGATCGTGTCGCTTATCGGCGTGTGCGGCATCAGGATAATGTGGATATTCACCGTGTTCAGAATGGAGCAGTTCCACACGATACAGAACCTGTACATATCATACCCCTTGTCATGGTTCGCGACCTTCCTGGTCCACCTGGGCTGTTTCTTAGTTATCCGAACCAAACTCGAAAAACGAATGAAGACCCACGGCCCCAGCATGTAAAACTTTTTTGCAAAATAAATCGGCGGCACGCTTCAAGCGTTGCCGCCGTTTATTTTGCGCTGTATTACATGTCCGTGTCAACCCACAAGGTCGGCGAAACCCGTTTGATCGAAAATTGTCTGCACCGTTTCGTTTTGTCCCGTAACGGTCATATTGCCGTTTTCGACCTGCTTTATCATGATAAGCAGAACGCGCAGTCCGGCGGACGAGATATATTCAAGCCCCGACGCGTCAACCGTGATTTTTTCGGGCTTTTCCTCCGCCGCGGCTTTTTCGTAAACCGAGAGAAACTCCGGCGCGGTTATTGAATCAAGCCTGCCGCGCAGCGTGATTTTCATTTTACCATCGCGCGATTTGGCGTTCACGCCAAAGCTTTTGTTCTCAAAGCCCGCTTCCGATTCCTTGTAATCCTCGTCAAGAGTCATTTTCCACACGCAGAACGGCTTTATCGCTTCGGTGAGAGCCGCCTTTGTTTCGTCGGGAAAATTTTTCGCGCTGTTAAGATCGGGCATATATTTAACCACGGGTATGCGCTCAACCTTAAAGCCCGCCGAATTTAAAAACTCCGTCAGCTTTTCAACTCCGTTTTGATAGTCAAAGGCGCTGACATTCATAATGTTCTTTCCCATGTCAATATCCGATTTGTTCGAAAACGCCTTTAATGAGCTCATCATAGTTTTCAAGGCGTCCGCGCCGATGATCGCCTTCATCGTCGAAAGCGTCAGAGAGCTTGATTCGGGGTCGTATGTCAGCCAGCAGCCGCCGAATTCCTTTAACACGTTTCTGATGTTCGAGCAAAGCTCGGTGATCTCGGAATCGTTTAAGTACATAATAAGTCCTTCGGTGGTGACGCAGATCTCACCATCGGCGGAATCGAGGGCGCTCCTGAGCGACGTATAGTTGGT
The DNA here is from genome assembly GCA_947585115.1 of uncultured Monoglobus sp. Taxonomy (GTDB): domain Bacteria; phylum Bacillota; class Clostridia; order Monoglobales; family Monoglobaceae; genus Monoglobus. The sequence continues at coordinate 12,312 of CANPWW010000049.1, read as the reverse complement.
GGCGTCGACGCCGCGGTACTCCTTGTTTTTTATTCCGCGCTCCTTGAGCATATCGCCTATTATGGGAGCAAGCTCGTCAATTACCGCCGGAAGATCGCAGCCTATATAATGAGTATCCTTAAACATTTCATTGAGAGCGCGCGGGGTATAGCCGCACGGAATGTCAAGAACAGTGTTTTTCCCCGAGGCCTTTATAAGATTGTTCATGGTTCGGTAGCGCGTTTCGATCACAGCCCTGTTTGCCGTGTCGAATACCGCTTTTTGGTCGTCTCCGCTCTACATTACGGAACCGACGTCTATGCCGAGCTTTTCCGTGAGCAGACGCGCGTCGCTGTCGCCCGCGAGGCAGATATTCAAAACAGTCGCCTTCGCCGTGTTGAATACCGGATTTGTCCTTTCCCTCAAATTCTGCTTTTCGTCCATAATAAACTCCTCCTGATATTTTTCGAGACTTAATTTATATAAAAATAAGTTTAACATTTTCTTATATTAAATTCAACACTTTGTCATAAAAGTCATTATTTATAACGTAAACGGCATACCGCAATTTAAGCGATATGCCGTTTTTTGCATCCTGTCCGAAGTCTGCCATAAAATTATTTATTATGATGCCTTATGTTATGCCCTCAAAAGGCGGTTTTTATTTATAGGGCGTATTTTTGTTTGTAGGTTTCGTAGTCGCGGCGGTATTCGTCGGGCATTTCGTGGTGCAGGCGGCGCAGGTACTTGTGGCGGTCGATCGAGGTGCCGCCGCGGTTGGCCTGGAGGATAGCCACGCCGATATTTGAGCAGTGGTCCGATATCCTCTCGGCGTTGCTTGTTATTTCAAGAAGCATAACGCCCGCCTCTACCGAACAGGTCTGAGCCTTGAGGCGCTTCATGTGGTCGTCCTCAAGCTGCTGTTGTATCCCGTCCACGACCTCCTCAAGGGGCTCTATCTTGACCGCCAGAGACGTGTCGTTTTTGGAAAACGCCTCGTATGTCAGCTCGACTATGTTTTCTATCGCGTCAAACAGCACACTGAGGCCGTGTGCCGCGTTTTCCGAGAATGTTATGCCGCTCTCGCTGAGGCTTTCGCATATCTCGCGTATGTTGTCGCAGTAGTCGCCTATGCGCTCTATGTTCGTTACCAGATGGAAGTAGGTCGACGAGCGTTCGTTGTCCTGCTCTGAGAGGTGCTCGTCCGATATTTTTGTCAGGTACGAGCTTATCCTGATCTCGTACTCGTCAAGCAAATTTTCGTTGGCGATCATAAGCTCCGAATTTTTTTCGGTGTCCTCGCCCGCGACCAGCTTGGCCGCGAGGCGCACGTTCTTTTTGGCGACCTTGAACATTTTTGAGAGCGCGATATGCACGCGTCCGACCGCCACATACGGCGTTTTGAGGAAACGCTCGTCCAGCTGAGAGAAGGGGTTGTCCTCAATTTCCTGCCTGCTGTCGCGAATTGTTTTTTCGGCCAGCCATACCAGCAGCTTTGAAAAGGGCAGCAGCATGATCGTGGACGCCACGTTGAATATCGAGTGGAACACGGATATGTCGGTGGCCGATATTCTTGAGTTCCAGAACGGCAGACCGATCGTGTATTGGATTATATAAATAACCGTCAGGAAAACGATAGTGCCGATAACGTTGAAATAAAGGTGGATCATGGCGGCGCGCTTGGCGTTTTTGCTGGCGCCCACCGACGACAAAAGCGCGGTGACGCAGGTTCCTATGTTCTGACCCATGATGATCGGGAACGCCGAGGCGAACACGACCGTGGTGCTTGAGGCGACCGCCTGCAGCATGCCGACCGACGCCGCACTGGACTGGATTATCCCCGTGATGCCCGCGCCTATCAGCAGCCCCGTGAACGGATTTGTCTGCATCGCGAATATGTTTTTAAGCGACGGGACCTGATCGAACACGACTTCCATCGAGTTTGTCATAAACTCCATTCCGATAAATATAAGGCCGAGGCCGACGAATATCTCGCCGATCGTTTTGATGTTCTTTTTTGCGATAAAAACCAGCATGACGGCGCCCAATATGATAAACAGAGGCGCCAGCGTTGTGGGCTTGAGCATGGCCAGGTACCAGACGTCGCCCGGCAGGTCGTTAAGGCTCAGTATCCAAGCCGTGATAGTGGTTCCTATATTGGCGCCCATGATGATTCCCACAGCCTGATTGAGCGTGAGGACGCCGGCGTTAACAAAGCCGACCACCATAACGGTGGTGGCGGAAGACGACTGAGTGAGGGCGGCCACGACCGCGCCCAGAGCGACCGACTTTATGATGTTGCCGGTGACTTTTTCCATGATCTTGCGGAGCTTTGAGCCGGCGGCTCTCTCCAGCGACGAGCTCATCGAGTGCATGCCGAAAAGGAACATGCCGAGCCCGCCAAACAGCGAAATTATCTGCAATGCGATATCCATCAGGACACCTCCGTGTTGAATTTTTCCCAACTTTCACCAAATACAATATATCACGAAATCCGGTAAAATACAACCGTTATTTTATAGCAATAAAAGCGCCGCCAAGAGCGTATATTTGTTGGTTTTTTCGCCAATAAAAAAAGCCCCGCGGGACTTTTTTAAATATACAATACTTCCATGCCGACGCCGAGCATATCGCCGGGGACCTCGCCGACCCGCCAGCCGGGCTCGGTGGTCTCGATGTAATAATAATTCACGCCGCCGTATGACAGATTTCCGTTGCCCGAAGTCTGGAGCCCTACGGCCATGTGGTCGCTGCTTACAAGCAGCACCGAGCCGTAGCCCAGCAGCTTTAAAAGCTTCGCCAGCAGCGCGGCCTTGTCCTCGCAGTCGCCGCCCTGTTCAAACAGGGTCTCGATCGGGTATTTGGGGTACTCGGCGACGCCTTTGTCCGCCATGTCGTCACGGTACTGTATGCTCTGAACAAAGGCGCTGACAAACGCCGCTATGTCGTAGGCCGAGGTGTAACCGTTGTCCTCGGCGATAGATTTTAATGTATACGCCAGAGTGCTGAGACCGGTCACGTCGGCGTCGTCGGTGGCGTACACCGTGTAGTCATACACCCTGCGCTTGACGTTAAAGTAGTTGTAGTCATAGTAGGAGATTTGAAGATTCAGCGAATAATCATCTCCGTATCTCGGATATTTCCAAGAAAAATACAGATTTTTGAGCGGTATATTCGGGTTCAGCTTAAACCGAACTCTGAGGTCGGTGTTGATCGCCCTTGAGACCATCGCGGCGACCTCGCTTCTGACTATGTTCGAGTACGGATAAAAGGTGCCGAACTCGTCGTTGCCGGTGATGACTCCGGCTTCATAAAGCGCCAGTATCGACGGATAATACGGGCTTCCGGTGTTGACGTCGGGCAGAGGGCTGATGTCGTTGATCTTGCCGTAACAGTCGGGCAGTGCGCGGTACAGCAGATATGCCAGCTCCTCTCGGGTGGCGGCGTCAAAATATCTGCCGCTGAAGGAGTTTTCGGAGATGATTCCCTCCCGAAGAGCGTATGCCAGATACGGCAAAAACCACTGCACATCCTCGCTGCTGTAGACCGCCGCGGCAAGGCCGCCGCTTGAACGGATATACCTGCCGGTTTTCGCGCCGCCGTATTCATACCCGCCGCTAAGGTCAAATCCGCCGTTTCCGGTCACGGGATAAGCGTCGCGCGCGTCGGATGCCGCCAGCCGCACGTTTCCGGGGTTCGGGTCAATGGCGTTGCCGTAGTGCGCGGCGTTGAGGCGCGCGGCGACTGTGACAGCCTCGGCTACAGTCAGCTTTCCGTTGGGCGAAAAGATCCTGTCAGCGGTTCCCGTCATAATGCCGTACTCATAGGCAAAGCCGGCGTAACCCCAAAACCAGTCGCTTTGGCTTACGTCGGCGTATGTATAATCACTGTAGCTGTTTATCCGGCCGAAGCCGCCGAGCACCTCGGCGAACGCCGCCGAAACAAACGCGCTCAGCATAAGAGCCGCTGTGATGATCGATATTATTTTAACTGTCCTGTTTCTCATATCTCTACACCTGTAATGTTTATGTTATTCGGTCTCGCTGTCCTCTTTGTTTTCGGGCTCCTCGTCATCAAGAGTAACGACGGCTTCCTCGATCCTGTGCTCCTCAACGCGTGTGACCTTGATGCGCATCCTGCCGAATTTGAGTTCGGGCGTCTCGCCGTCGGCCGGAACTGTGCCCAGAACGTCGAGTATCAGACCCGCGAATGTGTTATAGTCGTCGTCATCGGGTATCTCGATCCCGAGCTCGTCCTCAACGTCCTCGATATCCGCGCCGCAGTCAATGAGCCATGTGTTTTTCTCGCTCGGTATTTTGTATATCTCAAGCTCCTTTTCGGGCTCGTCGTACTCGCTGTAGAGCTCGCCCACGATCTCCTCAATAAGGTCCTCCTGGGTCACTATGCCGCAGAAACCGCTGTACTCGTCAAGGACTATGGCAAAGTGGGCGTTTTTGTCCTGCATTCTCTGGAACATTTCGTCCGCCTTGAGCGAGTCGGGAACAAAGTAGGGCTCCCTCAAAATTGATTTAAGGTCGGCGTTTTTGTCGTGCAGCATCGTGCGGTAAAAGTCGCGGCTGTTGAGCACGCCCACCACATCGTCAACTCCATCGCCGCAAACCGGATATCGGGTGTGGTTGGTCTCGTTTATTATCTTCTCCCACTCGTCGGCGCCGTCCTCCAGCCAGAGGATCACCGCGTCGGTGCGGTGGGTCATTATTTCCTCAACGGGCTTGTCGTCCATCTCGAAAATATTATGTATCATTTCTTTCTCGTCGTCGTCGATCGCGCCGCTCTCCGAGCCGATGTCCACCATCATGCGGATCTCTTCCTCGGTGATGTCCTCGTTCTGCTCGCCCAGATTTATGCCGAAGAGCTTGAGCACGGCCTTTGAGAGTATTCCGGGCACCGACACAAACGGCATTCCCGCGTAGGTTATGACTTTTAGCAGGGGCAGCAGTCTTGTCGCCAATATTTCGGGCTTTCTGCCCGCGATCCCCTTGGGCAGAAAAACGCCGAGGATCAGATAAAGCAGAGCCGCGATTATCACTATAATCAAAAGCGCAATCATTTCGGGTATCGGGAGCAGAGCCGTCAAAGCTGGCTCAAACATCGCCGAGACAGCGCCGATGCCGAGCAGCAGAAAGACGCTGAAAAATCTGACAGACGCCGCCATGATCCGCGAGTGCCCGTCCAGGAACTCGATCAGCGCCGCGGCGCGCTTGTCGCCGCCTTCCGCCATGTATTTAAGCCGCGTGTCGCCGGCCGCGACCGCCGCGTGCCTCGTCATGGTTATCAGAAAGCCCAGTATGTACAAAATAAACAGTGTCACCCATAAAGGGGGCTGCGTGTCCAAAAAAATCATCCTCTCCGGCACAGCCGATAAAATATACACTAACATTATAGCACCGCTTTCGAAAGTTGTCAACACGTAATAAATTTGGCTGCCGCGCTCGGCCGTTGTTTGGCAAAAATGTGATATTTACTTTTTTGCCAAACGGTGGTAAAATTTAATAATAATCAGATTATTGTTTGACAAAACGGAAAGGGAAATGCATTATTATGAAAAATTATTTGAAAAAGATTTTTATCGCTGTTTTATGCGTTTGCGTATCGGCGGCTTCAATACCCGCCTTCGCCGCGGAACTTGACGCGGCCGAACTCGCGGAGGACAATCTGCTTGCGTTTCCGGGAGCGGACGGCGGCGGAAAATACACCGAGGGCGCCAGAGCCGCGAATAATATTTCGGTCTACCATGTGACAAATTTGGATAATTCGGGCGCGGGCTCGTTTCGCGACGCGGTCAGCCAAGGGAACCGCATAGTAGTTTTCGACGTTGGAGGAACCATTCACTTAAATAAACAAGTCAGGATAAGCGGCGATAATCTGACGATCCTGGGTCAGACCGCGCCGGGCGACGGCATCACTCTGACCGGAGGCGATCTGCTTATCGACAGCTATAGGGAAAATATTATTATCCGCTATCTCAGGGTGCGTCCCACCGACAAAAACGGCGGCGAGCCCGACGGCATAGGCGGCAGATGGAACAAAAACGTGATAATCGACCACTGCTCAATGAGCTGGAGCGTTGACGAGATGATGACGCTTTATGCCGGCTCAAGCGAGAATTATGATCATATACCGGGTTCAAACCTCACTTTCCAGAACTCGATCGCCGCCGAGAGCCTCAGGATGTCAAATCATTTCAAGGGCGCCCACGGCTACGGCGCGATCATGGGAGGCACAAACTCCACATGGCACCATAATCTTTTGGCTCATCACGACAGCCGAAGTCCGCGCCTCGACCGCGAGCTTCAAAAAACCGAGGTGGCGGACAACGTCATATACGACTGGGGCAAGACAAACTCGGCCTACGGCGCCGAGCCCTATTCGTATAACAGTGTAAATAAAAGTCCGTCTATAGTGAATTACAGAAACAATTACTATAAGTACGGCCCCGCCACAAATTCGGGACTTAAAAGTAAAATATTTGAAATAACACCGCCAAAATCAGGCGGCGAGAAGTCACAATTTTATTTCGGCGATAATTTTGTATACGGAGACGACATTGTTACCGCTGACAACTGGAAAGGCGTAGCCGAGTCGGGATCGGCGGATCGGCTTGAGAGTCCCATTGATATGGGAGACGCTGCGCTTGACAGCCTTGAAAGCGCCGAGAAAGCGTATGAAACCGTGCTTGAAAATGCCGGCGCGACTTTGCCCAAGAGGGACGCCATAGACGCCAGAATAGTCAGCGACGTTATAAATCAGAGCGGAGGGCTGGTCAACAAATCGGAGCAGGTCGGCGGTGTTATAGATTTCCCCGAGGAACACAGAACATTTGAGATCCCGCAAGATTGGAAAGACCAAAACGGCATGGGAACAAAACGCGAAACCGATATAGTGACAACCTCCGAAAATCCCAAATGGGCGGGCTATACCTGGATAGAGGCCTATGTCAATGACTGGACCGAAAAACAGACGAGCCCGACCAATCCGAAAATAACCGTCGAGAGCCCGGGCACGCAGACCATGGCGACCCAAACCCAAAACTGGACAACCGTGCAGAGCGGCGGCGAGTTAACTTACACCGCGAAAGCCGAGCCCGAAAACGACGGCGATCCGGCGATAGAAAAGGTCGAGATATATGACAGCGATAAGCTTATAGAAACCGCGCAAGGCGGAGATGTGAGCGAGACGCTGACTCTCGCGCCGGGCACCCACTATTTAAGTTCAAGAGCGTATAACCAAAACGGCGAGTCGACGCAGAGCGACGTTTCGGTTGTGTATGTGAAACCGAGCGATACGCCCGAGGGATTTCAGCAGGCACAGATAGGCACCACAGCATACAACGGCATGGGCGGCTCGTGGCAGGATGAGAACGGACATTATAATTTGCTGGCGAGCGGCAGACTGGGAAAAAGCGGCAACGGCAGTGATATCTCGGGCATCGACTCGGACAGCTGCGACTTTATGTATAAAGAGCTGAGCGGCGACTTTAAGATAATCGTCAATATGGAAAGCATGCCGAAGACCGACAACGCCTCGTCCTCGGGAATAATGATCCGCGAGGGTTTAGACGGCGGCAGCCGTATGGTGATGCTGGCCGACGGCTGGCTCAAATACGGCGAAAACGTGCGCGTTATGAGCAGAACGTCGGAAAACGCCAACAGCACGGTAACATGGTTCCAAAACATATCCGGCGCGTATATAGCCAACAATGACAGTTACAACACTACAGATGACAAATACAAAATGCCGTCGTATCTCTGCCTTGAAAGAAAAGGCGATACTATAACAGCCTCGGTTTCAAACAGCGGAACAGACTTCAGCGATAATCCCAGACAGCCGCGGGAGATCACATTGAACGGACTTGCCGATAAGCTCTATGTGGGCATAGCCGCGGACGGCGGCCAGTCTACCAAGAACCCTGTCAAGGAATATATGTCCCGGTCGGTATTCGGCAGTCTGTGGATAGGCGGCATCGATGAGCAGCCGCCCACAGCGACGCCAAAACCGACGGCAACGCCAAAACCGACAGCGACGCCGGAGCCGACGCCCGCGTCTACAGCGACGCCGGATCCCGCGGACATCCGCGACCCTTATCCCACAAGAGACCCGTCTCTTCCGCCTATCCCGTCAAATGAGGCGTGGACCACACTTGATGAAAACCTGAACAATATTGTTACATTGGCCGCAACATCGGAGCCGTTCGGCCCGTATAAAGATCTATACGGATACGGAGAATGGAAGTTGTCATCATCAAGGGCAAAATATACTCACACCGACGGCACAGTATACAGCTTTACAAACGGCTGGCAGGCGGGCGCCGGCTCAAAAACAAAAAGATGCTTTTATTTCACCCCCAAATTTACCTGCTCCGTCACGGTTGCGTATAATTCCCAGTCGGGTAGACCCTTGTACATATATCAAAAAGGCAGCAGCAATCCGCTTGCGAGCGGAGAGGGATCTACAACGTCCGACGGCAACGCGGCTGTTATCAAGGCCGAAAAAGTCGAGCCGCAAAACGGTGATATATACATATACGGCGGCAACCAAAACAAAGATATATTCGGAATATTTGTTGATTACTATGACCCGAACGAGACCGTGTATAAATATCTGAGCGGCAGAGTGAATTACAGCGGAGAAGGCGGCATTGAAGGCGCCGCGCTCAGATTCACCGACGATGATGGAAAAACTTACGACGAGCCGCTGACCGACAGTGGCAGATACGGCCTGTGGCTGCCCCAAAACAAGGATTATACAATTTCAATAATCGACGCGGACGGCAAACCCAATGATAAGCTGGAGGCCGACGCAGCATCAGTGTCGGTCCTCGGCGAGGATATGACCTATGATATTGATATAAAAGATAAAAAGCCCGAGCCGACAGAAACACCGACGATAACGCCGAACGCGACACCGACAGAGACACCGACGGCAACACCGACAGAAACACCTACGGCGACGCCCACAGAAACGCCTGTCGCGATGCCGACGGCAACGCCTACGATAACGCCGACGGAGACACCTACGGAAAAACCGACCGCCACACCTGCGGCAACGCCCGCAATGACACCGACAGAAACGCCTACAGCGATACCGACGGTCACTCCCACGTTTACACCGACGACAACACCGACAGCTACACCATCATTAGCGCCCACAGCGACGCCGACAGTCACGCCTGCGGAAACACCGACGGCCGCGCCTACAGCGATACCCACGGCAATATCTACGGCCGCACCCACGGAGGCTCCGACCGCGGCGCCTACAGCGTCACCGACTGCGGCTCCGACGCAAACGCCCGAGCCGATCGGCATGGTTTATCTTTCCGAGCCGGTTCTGAGCGGCAAAGCGCTGAGCGCCCGCGTGCTGAACAACAGCGGAGGAAGCGCGGTGTTTGCCGCGGCGGTATATGACGGCGGCGACATCTCGATCCTGAAAGACGCCAAAGTTATAGTTTTGGGCGAGGGCGACAGCGGAGACTTATCGCTTGGTTTAAACGTATCCGAGGGCGACACGGTCAAAGTTTTCCTGTGGGACGAGAAGCTCGCTCCCGCTGCGCCCGCAAGGGAGTTAAAATAAACTTCGATTTATAAAAACGCATATCTACAGCCGCTCTTTCGGGCGGCTGTTATTTTGCACAATAATATAGTTTGCCGCAGCTAACTTATTATGCAAAAATCCGAACTTAAAATTTTTCAAAAAATCTTATTGACAAATATAGTTAGTCATGGTAAACTTTTAATAGTTAGTCAGGTCTAACTTAATTCTAGGGCTCCCGAAAACGCTTGCGTTTTTGGGAAAGAGGAGCAAATTCGCAGCGATGAGCAAAAGCCGCATGAGGCTTTTGCGATAAGCGGAGAAATTTGTGACGAAGGAGATGTGTTTTTATGCCGTTATCAATGATGAATATAGGCGAAAAAGGCATGGTCACAAACGTGACCGGAAAAGATGAGACCCGGCGCTTTCTGGAGAATCTCGGATTCGTTCAGGGCAGCGAGGTCACGGTCGTGTCCGAGATATCGGGCAACATGATAGTTAACGTGAAGGATACCCGCGTGGCCATTGACAAAACGATGGCGAACCGCATTATGGTATAAAGCGGGCGCGGATATTAAACCAAACACAGAAAGGACAGAATAATTATGAGAACTCTCAAGGATGTCAAGATCGGAGAGACCGTCACGGTCGCGCGTTTAAACGGCAGCGGCGCCGTTAAGCGCAGAATTATGGACATGGGCATAACAAAGGGCACCGAGATATACGTGCGCAAGGTGGCGCCGCTGGGCGACCCCGTGGAGCTCACGGTCCGCGGCTACGAGCTTTCGATAAGAAAGGCCGACGCCGAAATGATAGAGATCGCGTAGCTTGATTTCGGAAAATTATTATTTTTTGCGCCAAGGTTAGCTTTGGCTAATTTTAGTCGCACTTTTTTTAAAATCAAAGGTTAGCCGAGGCTAATCATTAAGAAGTGGAGATGAGTCACAAAATGTCGATTAAAATCGCGCTTGCGGGAAATCCCAATTCCGGCAAGACAACACTGTTCAACGCTCTGACCGGATCAAACCAGTTTGTGGGCAACTGGCCGGGCGTTACCGTTGAGAAAAAAGAGGGTAAGCTCAAGGGCTTCAAGGATGTCACAATAACGGATCTTCCGGGAATATACTCTCTGTCGCCCTACACTTTAGAGGAGGTAGTGGCGAGAAACTATTTGATAAACGAGCGTCCGGATGTTATACTTAATATTATAGACGGCTCGAACCTGGAGCGCAACCTGTATCTGACGACGCAGCTGACCGAGCTGGGCATTCCGGTCCTGACGGCGGTCAACATGATGGACGTCGTCAAGAAAAAGGGTGACACGATCAACATCGAGCGGCTGTCAAAGGAGCTGGGCTGCCAGGCGGTGGCGATTTCGGCGCTCAAGGGCACCGGTATCAGAGAGGCCGCGGCAAAGGCGGTGAAGCTGGCCGAGCAAAAGACGGCAAAGCCGACGCACAGGTTTGACAAAAAGGTTGAGGAACTGATCTCGGAAGTAGGCGGACGCTTGGGAACATCGGTCCCCGAGAACCAAAAGCGTTTCTACGCTATTAAACTGTTTGAGGGAGACGAAAAAATAGCCCGGACGCTGAAGTCCGCGCCCGACGTTTCGGACATAGTCAAAAAGGCCGAGGCGGAGTTTGACGACGATACCGAGAGTATAATCACCAACGAGAGATACAACTATATCGCGTCTATTATAAAAGACTGCTGCAAAAAAGGCGGCAAAAAGAAGCTCACAACATCCGACAAAATTGACAGAGTTGTGACAAACCGCTGGGCCGCGCTGCCGATATTCGCGGTCGTTATGATAATAGTATACTACATATCGGTGACTACCGTTGGAACATGGGCGACCGACTGGGCAAACGACGGACTGTTCGGCGACGGGTTCCATTTGTTCGGAATAGGCACTTCGGCCTATGAGGAGGCCGCGGCGGATTACGAGATCGAGGCGGCCAAGGCCGACGCGTTTATAGCGGCGGCGGAGGAGCAGGGCATCGACACCGAGGCGCTTTCAGAGACGCTCGAATCCGAAGAACCCGACGACGGCGTTATAGCCGAGTTTATGACTGCGGCGGCGGGCGTTGAGGCGGTCGCCGATATAGAGAACGAGGACGGAGAGCTTGAGGATTCGATCCCTGTTGATGTTAGAGGCTTTGAGGCGGCTCTCGCCGCGGAGGAGCCCGATCCGGCGGATTTCGGAGTGTGGATACCCGGTATTCCCGCGGCGCTTGAAGGCCTGCTTGACAAGGTCGGCTGCGCCGAGTGGCTCAAAAGCCTGCTCCTTGACGGAATCGTCGCCGGTGTCGGCGCGGTGCTGGGATTCGTTCCCCAGATGCTGGTGCTGTTCATCTTCCTTGCCTTCCTTGAGGCCTGCGGATATATGGCGCGCATAGCGTTCATTATGGACAGGATATTCAGGCGTTTCGGCCTTTCGGGCAAGTCGTTCATACCGATGCTGATCGGCACGGGCTGCGGCGTTCCGGGCGTTATGGCGTCCCGAACTATCGAAAACGAGCGCGACCGCAGAATGACGATAATGACGACTACGTTCATTCCCTGCGGCGCCAAGCTGCCGATAATCGCGCTCATCGCGGGCGCGCTGCTGGGCGGAGCCTGGTGGGTCGCTCCCAGCGCGTATTTCGTGGGCGTTGCGGCAATAATAATATCGGGAATAATATTAAAAAAGACAAAGATGTTCGCCGGCGATCCCGCGCCGTTCGTAATGGAGCTTCCGGCCTACCACATGCCGACGGTCGGCAACGTGCTGCGCAGCATGTG
>CANPWW010000048.1 GCA_947585115.1 uncultured Monoglobus sp. | reverse complement strand
GAGAGTGAAATCGCAATTTTCACTCTCCCTGTATACTATTTAATCATTATTAGTCTTTTTTAACTTAATGACATTGGCCGAGGGGCGTCTTTTATATTATGCGCGGGCGGTGAGGACGCGGGATTTCAGGAGGGCTATGTCTTCGGGGGTGGTTCCGGCGTAGCCTGCCACTATGGCGTTTGAGGGTTTATGGCGCGGGGTGAAATAGTAGTCGTCGAGACTGTACAGCTTTATGTTGTTTTCGGCGGCTTTTTTTAATATTTCGGAGGCGGCGGGTGATTTTAAAACCAGGTGCAGGCCCGCCTTTTCGCCGCTGATCTCTATTGGAAAATCCGATGACAAGGCCGTCTCGATCAGCATATCGCGGCGCTTTCTGTATATGTTTTTCACGCGGTTCAAGTGCCGCGAAAGATAATTTTCCGATATGAACCGCGCCAGCGTGCGCTGCTCGAACCGCGGCACCGTGGAGGCGTAGCGGCTGAATTTTTTCTCAAAGAGGCGGAGGAGGAGCGGCGGCAGCACCATGTACGCTATCCTGACCGACGGCGCCAGCACCCTTGAAAACGTGTTGAGATAAATCACTTTCTCGCTTCCGTATATGCCCTGCACCGCCGTGTGGGGACGCTTTAGAAAGCAGAACTCGCAGTTTATGTCGTCCTCTATAATGTAGCGCTCGGGCTTTTCATCCGCCCAGCGCAGCAGCTCTTCGCGCCTGTCTATCGGCATGACGGTGCCGCTCGGGAATTGGTGCGACGGCGTTATGTACACCGTGTCGGCGCCCGATCTTTCAAGCTCTTTGACGGATATTCCCTTTTCGTCAATAGGAACATAGCGGACCTTTCGGCCGCTGTTTTTCAGTATCAGATCAATTTTTCCGTAGCCCGGGTCCTCTATGGCGAAGATTCTTTCACTTCCCGACAGTCCGCAGAGCAGCATCACGAGATACTCTATTCCGGCGCCGGCTATGATCTGAGACGCCGAGCAGTGCACGCCGCGGAACTCTCTCAGATATTTGGAGATGCTGTCTCTCAGCTCGATGTCGCCCTTGAATCCGCCGTGATTTAAAAGCTCGGGGTTTTGGTACATCACCTCTTTGGAAAGTTTGATCCATGTAGAGTACGGAAATGAGCTCACGTCCGCGCCCGCGGTTCTGAAATCCGCCGCGAAGCTTTCGGCCTGTTTTTCCTCATAGACTGTCGTGACGGGGCTCAGCTGCGGAGCGATAACGCGCCTCGCGTAATATCCGCTTCTGGGCACGGGCCGCAGGTACCCCTCCTGTGCGAGTATCTCGTAGGCGGTCTCGACTGTGTTCACGCTGACCCCCAAATGCGCCGCAAGAGCCTTTTTTGACGGAACGCGCTCGTTTTCCTCAAGCCGCCCGTTTCGTATCTCGTCGGCTATGTGCTCGTATATTTGCGTGTACAGCGGCTTTTTGATGTTTTGATTAAGCTCGATCGTAAAGTTATACATAAATCTGACCTCATAAAATATTTATAATCTGACACTTTAAAAGGTGTCAGACGGTGGTATAATTATACATGTTTTAAATTTATATGTCAAGAAAGACAGGAGGAATATTTTTATGAAAAACGAGAGATTCGAGCTTAACAAGAATTTGGCGCAGATGCTCAAGGGCGGCGTTATTATGGACGTGACCACGCCCGAGCAGGCGAAGATCGCCGAGGCGGCGGGAGCCTGCGCGGTGATGGCGCTTGAGCGCATACCGGCGGACATCAGAGCGGCCGGAGGCGTTTCGCGCATGAGCGACCCGAAAATGATAAAGGGCATCCAAAACGCGGTCACGATACCGGTCATGGCAAAGTGCCGCATCGGACATTTCGCCGAGGCGCAGATACTTCAGGCGATAGAGATAGATTATATAGACGAGAGCGAGGTGCTCTCTCCCGCGGACGACAAATATCATATAGACAAAACGGTGTTCCGCGTTCCGTTTGTCTGCGGCGCGAGAGATCTGGGCGAGGCGCTGCGGCGCATAAACGAGGGCGCCGCGATGATCCGAACCAAGGGCGAGCCCGGCACGGGCGACGTGGTGCAGGCCGTGCGCCACATGAGGATCATGCAGTCGGAGATCAGGCGTTTCGGCTCGATGAGCGCCGACGAGCTTTACGAGGCCGCCAAGGAGCTGGCGGTGCCGTATGATCTGGCCGTTTACGTTCACGAAAACAAAAAGCTGCCGGTGGTTAATTTCGCCGCGGGAGGCGTGGCGACTCCGGCCGACGCGGCGCTGATGATGCAGCTGGGCGCCGAGGGCGTGTTTGTCGGCTCGGGCATATTCAAGTCGGGCAATCCCGAAAAGAGAGCCGCGGCGATAGTCAAGGCGGTCACGAACTACGAGGACGCCGACATGCTGGCGGAGCTTTCGGAGGATCTGGGCGAGGCCATGGTTGGCATAAACGAACACGAGATCGAGCTTATTATGGAAGAGCGCGGAAAATAACTATCTATAGAAGAAAGAGGAAAATAATCATTATGAAAATCGGAATACTGGCGCTGCAGGGAGCGTTCGCCGAGCATGAAAAAATGCTCGGCGGCCTCGGCGCCGAGACATTTGAGATCAGACAAAAAAGAGACATAGAGACCGCTTTCGACGGGCTGATAATCCCGGGCGGCGAAAGCACGGTGCAGGGCAAGCTGCTGGCTGAGCTCGGTTTGACTGAAAGGATAAAGGCGCTGATAAAAGGCGGTCTGCCCGTGTTCGGCACCTGCGCGGGACTGCTGTTGCTGGCGAAGCGTATCGAAAACGACGAGCATGTGTATCTCGGCACAATGGACATAACCGCGGTGCGCAACGCGTACGGGCGGCAGCTCGGCAGCTTTTCTGCCGCCGCGGAGTTCGGGGATATGGGCGAGGTGCCCATGACCTTTATCAGGGCCCCGTATATAAGCGGCGCCGGGGACGGGGTCGAGATTATGTCCCGGGTCGGCGGAAGGATAGTCGCGGCGAGGCAGAACAATATGCTTGTCACCGCGTTTCACCCCGAGCTTAACGATAACAAAACGGTCCACTCAGCGTTTTTGGATATGGTGAGAGCCTCGTAAAATTTATGAATTTTATTCTCCCAAATTATTGAAATATTGATCGAATTATGTTAAAATCAAAAATGCCGCGGCGCACGCGGCATTGCGATTATTCGGGGAATATTATTTGGGAGAGGTATTTTGTGATAAAATATGTGATAAGAGGCCTGAGGCACAGCGATATTGACGGGATCTGCAAACTTGTCAACTGGGAGGTCGGGAGCTTTGTTTCGCGCGCCGATTTGGAGGAAAGGCTGAATATGATCGACAGCGACGAAAATTACCGCGTATATGTGGCGGGCAGCGGAGAGCGCGTGCTCGGATATGTCGTGCTGCAAAAAGGAATTACCCTTGAGTATCCCGGGCGCGTTGTGCGCGTCGTTTCCATGTCGGTGGACATCAGCTGCCAGAACAAAGGCATAGGCGCGGATTTTCTGGATATGGCCGAAAATTTCGCCAGCGAGCAGGGCGCGGGACTTGTCGCCTTAAACTGTGGATTTGCCAGATACGGCGCCAACGCTTTTTACGAAAAGCGCGGCTATACCAAAATGGGCTATAATTTTTACAAGAGAGTGTAAGGTCGGGCGCCCGACATTTCTTGACATTTTAATAATAAAGTAATATAATTTACGATATAAATATTTAATTAAAAGGAGGTGAAATCATGAGAGTATTGTCAATCATTCTCGGAATCATTTTGATAATCGGAGGTATCGCGTGTATGTCGACGCCGATCCGCACATTTGTTGACGGCGGATATTTTCTCGCCGCCATGCTGCTTGTCTGGGGTATATACGGAATAATCACCGGGATCTCGAAAAAGAGATACGGATTCCTGTTTGTGTTCAGCATCATATCAACGATCATGGGATTTGTGTTACTGTTTGTGCCGAGCTTCAAGTTTGTCGCGGATATCGTTATTCTTATCGCCATGGCGTGCTGGTTCGTTGTTCGCGGCGTGACGGCGATATGCGCCTCGATAAAGCTTAAGGACATAAGCAGTTCGTGGGGCTGGGGCGTGTTCCTGGGAGTGCTCGATGTGATCGTGGGAATATATTCCTTTGTGCGCCCGTTCGCTCTGGCGATCGGCATCGGAATAATGCTGGGAATATACTTCATAATCTCGGGCATAAATCTGATCGCTATGAAATACGACTAAATTTTAAAGGCGCGGACATTTATAATGTCCACGCCTGTATCATGCGTTTTGCCGCCTCGCTTATGGCGGCTTTTTTAAGTTCGCCGAAGCCCAGAATAAAAGAGTTTTCGGGCATGTTGTCGTTCATCGCGATCAGGCAGGCCGAAAGCGGGATCAGCTTCACGCCGTGGCGGTTCGCGGCGCTTTTCAGCTCCTGCTCGCTCATTCCGTTTTTGACTTCGATTATAAAATACGTGCCGCTGTCCGCGCCGTGCAGCTTTATATGCGGCGCCAGCGGAGAGTCCAGCAGAGCCGTTTTTAAAATGCTCCGCTTTTCCTTGTAAAGCTTGCGCAGCTTTTCGGTGTGGCTGCGGTATTTGCCGCTCCTTATGAACTCCGCCACCACCTGCTGCTCAAGCCGCGATTTGAGATTGATGTAATAGGGCAGCCGACGGTCGAATCTCCGTTTCAGCTCGTCGGGCAGTACCAGAAAGGCGCCGCTGAACGCGGGCGCTATGCTGCGGTAGAAAGTGCCTAGGAATATGACCTTGTCGGGGCATTTGGAAATTAGGGTATATCCGGGATTTTCGGCAAAGTCCAGGTCAAAATCCGCCTCGATAATATAATTGTCGGGTTCTGATTCGGCCCAGTCGATAAGCTCCTTTCGCTGCTTGTCCGAAAGTCTGCGCCCGGTCGGGAAGTGCATGTCCGCCGAGACGTACATAACGTTAATGCCGCTCTTTTTAAGCTCGTCCGCCGGAAAGCTGTCCATGCGCGCGTTTATCAGTTCGGTCCTCGCGGCGATGTTTTTTATAGGAACATAGCTTCTGGCAAAGCACGGGTTTTCAAAGCCGAAAACCGCGCCCTCGCCCATAACGCACGCTATCTGCTGCAGCAGGTAGTCGATGCCCGCGCCGATTATCACCCTGTCCGGAGTGCAGGTTATCCCGTGCAGGTCGTAAAGATTGTGCGAGATCGCCTTGCGGAGCGAGCTTTCGCCGTATTTGTGGCCGTAGCCCAGAAGCTCGGGGTTGTCGTAGCTTATGTCGCGGCGCAGCTTGGTGAGCGCCTGAGTGGGTACCGCGCTCAGGTCGGTGCCGTTCTGGCTCATAACATATGTGATGCCCGGATTGCCGTAAAAATCGGGCTCGGAGATATCGGTGTTTATCGGGCTGGTGCGTCTGGCGTAGTAGCCGCTTCTGGAGCGGGCCACCGCGTAGCCCTCGTCGATCAGCTTGCGGTAAGCCAGCTCGACGGTGTTTTTCGAAAGCTTCAGATCCTCGGCGAGGGCTCTGCGTGACGGCAGTCTCTCGCCGTCGGGGATCCTGCCCGAGATGATGTCGGCTTTTATGCTTTCAAAAAGCTGAATGTAAAGAGGCGAGGCGGAGCTCTTGCTTAAGCTGTATTTCAGATTTTTCATAAAAATTTTCCTCTTTTGTCTTGTTATTTCCGAAGATATGTATTATTATATATCTGTACTTAAATTATATATCTATACTATCACGAGTTTGGCGGATAGTCAAGCAAATAAATAAAACTGGCCCCATAAAATTTAATGCAACTGGAGCTTTTATTTTGGATAATATTACCGTATAATCATTTAGGTGAGCGCAAAGCGCAGCGCTTGCTTGAGGAGGAAAAGCATGAAACACGGATTTAACCCCGAAACGGTCATATGGACCGACAGAATGACAGAAAATGTATTGGCGGAAGCCGGGGTTTATGAAAACTTAGCCTTGATCGACCCCAATGCCGATAAGAACACATATGTCAAAGACAAAAACGGAAATTTGATACAAAAGCCCTACATGGATGAGGGAACGGGATTTTCGGGCTGGTCGTATTCCGAGTATTTGTGGACGCGTTTTTATCCGATAGGCTGCGGCAGACTGGCGGCAATGGCCGCCGGAGGTATCGACAGAGACGTTATCCAGATAAACGAGGACACCTGCTGGGACGGCTCGCCCTACGCCGATATGATAAACGAAAACGGCGAGAGGATAACCACCCGTGAGCAGACGTTCGCGGCGCGGAGGATCACGGCGGAAAACCCGACGGGCGGCAGCGTGAAAGGCGGCTGGAAATATCTGAGAGGCGCCGACAGCAAAGGAGCGCCCGCTCCGATAGGCGCGGCTGATGTGCTGGTCGGGGATGAGGAATTCAGGGAAAAATATCCCGGGTTCGCGAATAAGAGCATATCAAATATGTCGCTCAACATCAACAACGCCCGCGAGCGTTCGGCGGTCCGGGAAAGATACGGCCTTCACAGGCTTGTCGAGACGAAGTTCCTTGGAAAGCCCAAAAAGCAGAGGGCCTATAAATCCTTTGTCGAGGTTTATCTCGACTTCGGGCACAGTTACAAAGATGCGGAAAACTACGTGAAAAGCCTTGATCTTGAGACGGGTATCGTGACGGTCGAGTACGACCATGGCGGACATCATTTCAAGAGGGAGTATTTCGCCAGCTATCCCGATCAGGCGATAGTTATCCGCGCGGGCTCTGATTCGGAGTTCGATATGACCGCCGAGCTGCATACATATCATAATGATAAAAAATATCTCAAATACGAAAAAATAAGCGATCGCGAGATAAGGCTCGTGTCCGCGGTGACCGACGGCGGCCGCGACGGGCATTTGGCCGAGACAAACGCGATAAGGTTCGAGGCGGCAATGATACTCGGCGGCGACGGCCGTTTTGAGGTGAGCGGCGATCAAAAAAGCGTGAAGGTCAGCGGCTGCACAAACGCCGAGATATATATCGTCGGCGCCACCAACTATGTGAATCGCCTTGAGCTTGACAATTCAAAGCCCGAGCGCGACTGCGGAATTTATTCGACGAATATCAAAAAGAGAACCTACGAGCAGATAAAAGCGCGGCACATCCAAGATTTTACCGAGCGTTTTTCAAGATCGAGCCTTACGATAGACAACAAGGAGGGCTTCGGGCGCGCCGAGATCCCCACCGAAAAGAGGGTGCGCAAGGACATAAACGGCATGTCGGGTTATCTGACAGGCTCGGGCTCGGATTTGGCCGCGGCCGATTCGGCGGGAGTGGAGACGACCTACACCGACGGCGACTACAAGCTGGCCGCGCTGGAGTTTAACTTCGGAAAATATTTGATACTGTCGGGCTCCCGACCCGGCATGGAGGCGGACGGAGACAACATCGCCGTGCCCGGGAGCCAGCCCCTTAACCTGACCGGAAAATGGAACGCGGCGATGACCGCGGGCTGGAACGGAAAATATACTATAAATATAAACACCGAGATGAATTACTGGGCGGCTCAGCCCCTGAACCTCGCCGAGTGCGAAAGGCCTTTTATCGACACCTTCAAGGAACTGGCGCGGAGCGGAAGCATAACCGCCGACTATCAGTACGGCATAGGCGACAGCTCGGCCTATAAGCCTGGAGACCCGTGGGTAATGCACCACAACTTTGACCTGTGGCGCGGCACCCAGCCGATAGACAACGCCACGGCGGGCCTGTGGCCCACGGGCGGAGCGTGGCTTATGGAGCACGCGTGGCAGTATTATAAATTTAGCGGAGACGAGAAATATCTGGCGGATGTCTATCCCTACATGGTCGGAGCGGCCAAGTTCTTCACCGAGTATCCGGTGCTTGACCCCAAAACCGGATATCTGGTAACGGCGGCATCCTGCTCGCCCGAGCAGGGCGGAGTTCAGCCGGGCGCCGCGATGGACACCCAGCTTGTGAGGAACCTCTATGATATGGTTCGCCGAGTGAGTAAGATATTGGGCAAAGAGAAAGAGAATGCCGATTTGCTATCGAGGATAAACGAGCAGATGCCCTCAAGCTACTTTGCCGACGAGAAGGGAAAGCTCGCGCCCGATTTGATCGACGAATCGGGGCTTATAAAAGAGTGGGCGCGGGGCGATGTTTTGTTTGATCTGAAAGACAGCGGTGACCCGAACCTCGGCGGCTACAATAATATAAAAGACCCGTTTAGCGGCAGAGAGGTCGGCATAGAGGAGCATAAGGCGAGAGCCGAGCACAGGCACTGCTCGCATCTTTGGGAATTGTATCCGGGAACGCATCTTGACCCCTACAGCGCGGACGCGGACGAGAAAAAGCTGTTTGACGCGTTTTGCAGGTCGGTCGCCGCCAAGGACAATGCCGACGGCAAGGGCTGGAGCTTGGCGTGGAGAATGAACTTAAACGCCAGAGCGCTGCGGGGCGGCAAGGCTGAAAGAATGTTGATTCAATTGCTTCGGTGCCGAACCGCGCCGAATCTTTTCGATCAGCACCCCGACTTTCAGATCGACGGCAATCTTGGAGCCGCGGCCGGGATCGCGGAGATGCTGCTCCAGAGCCACGGCGGTACCGTGGATATTCTGCCCGCGCTGCCCGAAAACTGGCAAAGCGGCCGTTTCGGCGGATTCAGGACAAGAGAAAACGCCGAGGTCTCGGCGGCGTGGAAGGACGGCCGAGTGACCGAGGTCTCGCTGAAGGCGCAAAGAGGCGGGGCCATTAAGATGCACGCCGATTTTTCGGAACCGCCCGAAGTTTTTGGCTCATCGGGAGCCGCGGCAAAATTTGATTTTGACCCGAAAACCGGCGTTGTCTCGATAAACGCGGAAGAGGGCGAAATATATATTATAAAAGCGGGATAGTCTCCCGCTTTTTTTGTGCGAAAAAATTTTCTGGCCCCATAGAAATTGATATTAACTGGCTCTTTTTGAGTATGAAAATATAATGTAAAATATAAGCATAAAAATATAAATTAGGTGATTTGGCGGAGCGTATGATAGACAAGTTCCCACCTCCGTCTGCGGCAAGCCGCAGCCACCTCCTCCCGGGAGGAGGCACTAAATAGGCGCCCCTCGGGGATAATCAGCAAGCTTGCTTGCGGGTTCAAAGCTATCTTTCAAAATTGCTTGCAATTTTGACCAAGAGCTTCCTTAATGCTGTCGCGAAGCGACTGAGGGGGGAACTAATCACTATTCGCTAATTTCTAATCACTACGTTAGGAGGAATTTTTATGTTAAAAAGATTGTTGTCGGCGGCTCTGTCGGCGGCCATGGTTCTGACGGCGGCTCCTGCGGTTTTCGCCGAGACCGAAAGCGTTGACTATGCCGCGGCTGAAACAGCGGCGGCAAACTTCGATCCCGAAACCACCATGTGGACAAACAGGACCATCGAGGATGTGCTGGCTCAGACCGGAAAGTACAAGACCGTGCAGGAGGTCAATCCCAACGCTGACAAGAGCGAGGACGCTCTCAAGATCCAGAATCCCTACGGCAAGCCCGGCGAGAATTATGAGAGCTGGGATTATTCCGAGTTCGTGTGGACCAACTTCTATCCCATAGGCAACGGCCGCATGGCGGGCATGGTAGCCGGAGGAATCGACAACGAGGTCATCCAGATCAACGAGGACACATGCTGGGACGGCTCACCCTACGGAACTTTGGTTGACGAGAGCGGAAAAACGATAAGCACCATGGAGCAGGCCTATAATACAAAAGGTAAGATCACGGTCAAGGACGGCACGTTCACGAGCGGAAGCAAGCCCGAAAACTGGAGATACTTCCGCGGCGCGGACGAGAACGGCAATCCCGCCGAGATCGGAGCGGCGGACGTTCTGGTCGGCGATGAGGCGTTCAGACTAAAATATCCCGATTTCGCGAACAAGAGCATAGCGAATCAGGCGCTCAACATCAACAACGCCAAGGACCAGGCGGCTGTTCAGGACCGCTGGAGCATGGAGAAAATGGTCGAGGCGACCTTCCTCGGCACTCCCTCAAAGCAGAGAGCTTATAAATCGTTCGCCGAGGTTTTCCTCAACTTCGGCCACAAGAGCAGCGACGCTTCGAACTACGCGAAGAGCCTTGACATGGAGACGGGTATAGTCACCGTCGAGTATGACCTGGGCGGCGCGCACTATAAGCGCGAGAGCTTCGCGAGCTATCCCGATCAGGTAGTCGCCACTCATGTGGAGTCGAGCGAGGCGGCTGACTTTTCGGCGGAGCTCCACACCTATCACGTTGAAAAACCCGGCTTTTATACATATGAAAAGATAAGCGACAAAGAGGTCAAGGTCAAAGCGGCTGTTACCCACGGCGGCAAAGACAACAATATAGCGCAGACCAATATGATAAACTTTGA
This sequence comes from uncultured Monoglobus sp., assembly GCA_947585115.1. Classification (GTDB taxonomy): domain Bacteria; phylum Bacillota; class Clostridia; order Monoglobales; family Monoglobaceae; genus Monoglobus. Next base: position 8,619 of record CANPWW010000048.1, on the reverse strand, counting down.
GGCGCGTATGTATCTTGACGGCGACGGTGCTTTTTCGGTGGCGGACGACAACAAGACGGTCAACGTTAAAGGCGGAACAAGCAATACGATATACGTTGTCGGCGCGACCAACTATGTGGACTACAAGACCCTTGACAACGACAAGCCCGCGAGAGATTGCGAGTATTATATGAACAACGTGAAGTCCAAGACCTACGAGCAGATCAAAGCGCGCCACCTCGCCGACTTCACCGAGCAGTTCTCAAAGACGGACCTGACTCTCGATAACGCCGAGGGCAAGGACTATTCGGACACTCCCACCGAGGAGCGCGTACGCGAGCCCAAGGACGGCAAGTCGGGATTCCGGATCGGCGCGGCCTCAAAAACAGCCGACGCCAACAAGAATGGCGTGAGATCGACATACTCCGACGGCGATAATCAGCTGGCGGCGCTTGAATTTAACTACGGCAAATATCTGATACTCAGCGGTTCGCGCGACGGCAGAGCGGCGAGCGGCGCGGGCGAGATCGATATCCCCGAGAGCCAGCCCCTCAACCTGACCGGAAAGTGGAACGCGGCGTTCTCGGCGTCATGGAACGGAAAATATACAATTAATATAAACACCGAGATGAACTACTGGGCGGCTCAGCCCCTTAACATAGGCGACAGCGAGCGTCCGTTCATCGACACGTTCAAAGAACTGGCGGAGAGCGGAAGCTATACCGCCGAATATCAGTACGGCATAGGCAACAGCTCCACATATCAGCCCGGCGATCCGTGGGTAATGCACCACAACTACGACCTGTGGCGCGGCACTCAGCCGATAGACAACGCCACGGCGGGCTTGTGGCCCACCGGCGGAGCATGGCTGCTCGACCACGCTTGGCAGTACTATAAATTCAACAAGGACGAGGATTATCTCGCCGAGGTATATCCCTACATGGTGGGCGCGGCCAAGTTCTTCACACAGTTCCTGGTTGTTGACCCCAAGACCGGCTATCTGATCACAGCCGCGTCCTGCTCGCCCGAGCAGGGCGGCGTTCAGCCCGGCCCCGCGATGGACACCCAGCTTGTGAGGAACCTATATGACATGGTTCAGCAGGCGAGCAAGATATTGGGCAAAGAGCGGGAGAACGCCGATCTGCTGGCGAAGATCAAAGAGCAGATGCCGTCGAGCTATCTCGCCGACGAGCAGGGCAAGGTCGCTCCGAACGTTATCGACAAAGCGGGCCTCATAAGCGAGTGGGTGCGCGGCGACGTAAGCTTTGATATTTCAAAGAAAGACAGCGGCCAGTGGACAGTTAAAAATCCGTTTAAGAGCAACGAGGAGACAAAGGTTTATGACCACGAAGCCAAAAACACCACAAATCACAGACACTGTTCGCATCTTTGGGAGATATTCCCCGGAACGCATCTGAGCGGCTACAGCGACGATCCCAACGAGCAGGCGATATTCAAGGCGTACCAGAAATCGGTATCGGCCAGAAGCACCGGCAGCGGCCAGGGCTGGGGCCTCGCGTGGAGAATTAACCTGAACGCGAGAGCGCTTGACGGCAACGCGGCCTCGACAATGCTCGAGCAGCTGTTCACCACCAGGACCTCGCCCAACCTGTTCGACCAGCACCCGAACTTCCAGATCGACGGAAACTACGGTGCAACCTCGGGCATACTTGAGATGCTCATCCAGAGCCACGACGGCGCGATAACCCTGCTTCCCGCTCTGCCCGACAAGTGGACGGGCGGCGAGTATAAGGGATTCAAGACCCGCGAGGGCGCGACGGTCGACCTCAAATGGAGCGGCTCAAAGCCCGTCGAGGCCAAGATCCACGCGACCGAGACAAAGGACATCAGCGTGCGTTCAAAGTACATGTCCGAGGCGCAGATCACCGACGAGAGCGGAAACGCGGTCGCGGCCACGCTGAACGATGACAGAACAATGGCGACCTTCCCCGCTCAAGCGGGCAAGACCTATACAATCACAAACTTCGGCTCAAACGTTACCGAGGGCAGCAAGGTATATAAGGCAAGCGACGTAAAAGAGTTCTATTCAAGCAACAACAATAAGAACAAGCCCAGTCCCTCAAGCTCCGGTATAGGTTCTCTCAGAAACCTTGACGGCGTAAAAGTGGGCTACGCGGTAGACGACGTTGACTTTGACGGCCTCAAGAGCCTCACGCTCAACATGGCGTCCGTAAGATACGGTGACACGTATGTCGCCGTGATGCTTGACACCGTTGACGGAACCGAGATCGCTAAGCAGCTGATAACGACCGGAGACAACGTGCTCGACCTTAAAAATACCGCAAATATAGGTGGAACCCATAAGATATGGCTGCTGTTCTGGCAGGATCCGTTTGACGGCGGCGAGTCGATAAACCACAAATATCTCGGCGATTCAAGCGACCTGACCGGATTCTACAGCAAGACCACCGGCGGAGACACAAATCCGACCGCGGCGCCTAAGCCCACGGCGACGGCGGCTCCCACAGCGACGCCCGCTCCCGCGGCTGACTACGACTACGAGATCACAAGCGCGTCATACGGCGCGGACGGCACTCTCGGTGTAAGTCTCAGCTACAACGGAACCGAGACGGGCCCCAAAGCCAAGCTGATGGTCGGCGTATACGACGAGAGCGACGAAAAGGTAATGCTCGACTCGGCGGTATACGACATAGAGGGCGCTGAAATTAAGAACCTCGATTTCAAAAAGCCCTCGAGCGGCAAAGTAAAGCTGTACGTATGGGACGGCACCGACACGATTGAACCGAAAAGCTCGGTATACGAGGTAGGAACTGATGTTCCTGCCTCGACTCCTACAACGGCTCCCACGACAAATCCGACCCTCGCGCCTACTCTTGCGCCAACGTCAAAGCCCACAGCGGCCCCGACCGCGGACCCGTCGGCCAAGGGCGCTTATATAGGCGACACGAAATACAACACCATATCCGAGGCGGTAGCCGCGGCCGCGGCAAAAGCCCCCGAATCGGAAGCCGACAGAGTATATATCGACATAGCTCCGGGCACATATCGCGAGCAGATCGTTGTAAAAACGCCCTATATAACGCTGCGCAAAAAGGCGGGCAGCGAGGGAGACGCGCTTTTGACATGGTACTACGGACTTGGCTCGCTTTACGACAGCTGCAACGAAAGCGGTTACTATGACCCGCAAGCGATAGGCGACGGTGTGAGTTACGGCCCGAAGGACTGGGGTCCGGCGCTTAAAGTGGATAAGACCGCGACGGGATTTACGGCTGAGAATCTGATACTGGAAAATTCATACAACAGATACTATACCGAGGAAGAACTCACCGATATTACGGGAGTTGATCCGGACACAAACAACGGAAATTTCCACAGGGTGGAATGGATAAATGAGCAGAAAGCCGCGGGCAAGAGCGATGATGAGATAAACGCGTATTTGCAGTCACGCGACAATATAACATACAAGGGCGTTGATGGCAGTCCCAGAGAGCGCTGCGCCGCTCTCCATTGCTCGGCGGATAAGGCTGTGTTCTTAAACTGCGAGATCATATCGACCCAGGACACAATAGGCATAAATACCGGAAGAATGTACTTCAAGAACTGCAAGCTCGGCGGTACCACAGACTATATCTGCGGCAGCGCTACAGCCGTGTTCGATAACTGCGAGCTTTATGTCAACGCGGGCGGAAAAGGCGAGTCCGCTACTTTAACGGCTCCAAGCAATACCAAAGAGTCGGAAGGTTATTTGTTCTATAACTGCTATGTCACCGGCTCAAACGCGGCTCAGCCCGGAAATATGGGCAGACCGTGGGGCGCGCCTCCGGGACCCGCCGCGGCGTATATCAACACAAAAATCGGAAACGCGGCAAAAGGCTCAAGCTCCGATCCGTATCTGATCTCAAGCTCCGGCTGGACCGACATGAGCGGCAACAAGCCCGAGGAAGCAAGGTTTTACGAGTACGGCAGCGTCGATGATTCAGGCAAGGCCGTAGAAGTTTCAAAGCGCCGCGGACAGCTGCTTGACGAGTGGACAATGCTCCGATACAATCCCTACACCTTCACAAAGGGTTCGGATGATTGGGATCCCGCCGGTGTTAAAAGCAAATATGACGGCGTTGACAGCGTGATAAATTCCGCGAATATCGACACAAGCAACCAGACGGTAAACGAGATCGACCTTCCCGCCGCGCCGAGCGGATACGAGTTTAAGTGGGCCAGCGACAGCGAGTTCGCGACGGTTAACGGAAACAAGCTGAGCCTTATCCGTCCCGCAAACGGCGAGCAGCCGATAGACGCCACCGTAAAGCTGTATGTGAGAGACGCGTCCGATAAGAGCATAGGAACAGAAAAATCAATATCATTTGAGATCCAGCCCACAGCGGATACGACAAATGTTTTCTCGATCGGCGGCACAATTTCGGTGGGAGAAACCCCCGCGGCCGAAGATGTTCCGGTCAGGATCAGAGTTATGAAGAACAACGCTGTCATCAAAAGTCAAACCGTGACCGTACCTAAGGGACAAACTTCGGCGGCGTATACCGTTTCGAATATACCTCTCGGCACCTATGACGTTTTGATCGACAGCCAGACAAGCAGCTACAGAGTATTTACGCCCGACGAGGGCGCCGGTGCGGCGGCGGCTGATACGGCCGGGCAGAGCGTGACGATAGATATATCGCTTAAAGGTCTGATCCCCGTGAGCAAGGCGGTAACAACGGCGCCGACCGCTATAGGAAGCGGAGCAACGGTGACCGACCTGGGAGACGGCAAATTCAACATCAAAGCATCGAGCGGTGTTGACGGCGGCGCGTATTGGGATTTGGTAAGCATTGCCGGAGCGGGACTTGCGGAAGCCGAGACCGTGACGCTCAAATACACACTCGAGATACCGAAAGTTCTCGCCAATACAGACGGCAAAAAAGGCGCGTCAATTGACTTTACGACAAATACGCCCGGTAAATTTTCAGACGGCATAAACGATGCCAGAATTACCAGAACTCTGTTCGGAAGATGGGATCAAGTCAATATGTTTGACGCGGGCCAAGCGGGACAGAACACCTCGGCACAGGGTGAGCACCAGTGGCTCAACTGCACCGGAGACCAGTTCAAGACCGACGCCGATTGCCCGATCGCGTATGATTTTGAGATCGAGGCGGACTTTAAAAACAAGAAGGTGACGCCGCGCGTCAAAACGGTTGTTCAGAAAGGCAGCCCGGTGCAAAAGGATTGGTTCACCAAGGATGATTTCACGGCATTTCCCACCAACATAGACAGAAACAAGCTGTCTCTGGCGATCTACACAGGCACGGGCGGCGCCGCGGAATACAACATTTCAAATATAAGCGTGAACTACACGGAGTTCGCCGACTAAATTTGAATAATAATTTTAAAAATTATTATAGATATCTTCCCAATTAATCCAAAAGAGCGGGCGTGACCCGCTCTTTTGCTTTTTCCGAAACTCCTGTGTTGACAACATGAAAATATTGGGATATAATAAATTAGAAAAAATAAAAAATTTTGCCGCGGGGTGATCTTATGAGTGACGTTATACTTGAAAGACAGGAAATCGAAAGCAAGCTTAAAAAAATGGCAAAACAGATAGCGGAGAGAAACGAGTTTGAAAAAAGCATTTGTCTGATCGGAATCGTGCGCCGCGGCGCTGTCTTGGCCGACGCTCTGGCGGATCATATCAAGGAGCTTGACGGCCCGGACACCGAGGTGGGCGCGCTTGACATCACGCTGTACGGCGCGGACCATAATCTTATCGCGAAATTCCCGGTTCTCAACGGAACCAAGATAGATTTTTCGATAGACAACAAGACGGTAGTTCTGATCGACGACATTTTGTACACCGGAAAGACGATACACACCGCGATAGACGCGCTGCTCAAGCTGGGCTCACCCGCCGAGATACAGCTGGCGTGCTTTATTGACCGCGGACGGCGCACGTTCCCGATAAGCGCCGACTACACCGGGGTCAAGATCAAGGGCACGGGCCTCGACCGCGTGGCGCTCCACGTCGACGAGGTGGACGGAAGATCAGAGGTCATAATCGAAAAGCGCAAATCACCGGCAAAATATTTGGGAAAATAATAACAAGGGGACACATATGATAAAAGATTTATTGGGACTTAAAGAAACCTCGGCAGAGGACATAACTGCGATACTTGACGACGCGGACAAGCTCAAGCGCGAGGTGCTGCTCAGCGAAAACAAAAAATCCAATCTGCTCAGCGGCAAGGGCGTGATAACGCTATTTTACGAAAACAGCACAAGGACCCGCGTGTCGTTTGAGATGGCCTCAAAATATCTGGGCGCCACGGCGGCAAACATGTCGTCAAGCGGCAGCAGCGTGGCAAAGGGCGAAACGCTGATCGACACGGTAAAGACTCTTGAGGCCATGGATACCGACGTTATCGTAATCAGGCACAGCATGTCGGGCGCGCCCCATCTTGTGGCGCGGCACTGCGGTTGTCGCATAGTGAACGCCGGAGACGGAATGAACGAGCACCCCACCCAGGCGCTGCTCGACTTTATGACGATGCGCGAGGAAAAGGGTGATATAAAAGGCCTGAAAGTGGCAATAATCGGTGATATAAAGCACAGCCGCGTCGCCCGCAGCAATATCTACGGGCTCAAAAAGCTGGGCGCCGAGGTTGCTCTGGCGGGGCCCTCGACCTTGCTACCCAAAAGCCTTGAGGAAATGGAAGTCAAGGTGTACACCGACGTTGACAAGGCCATTGAGGGCGCGGACATAGTCATGGGGCTCAGGATACAGCTTGAGCGCCAGAAGAAGGGATTGTTCCCCTCGGTCCGCGAATATAACAAGTATTTCGGAGTGGACAAGCGCCGTCTGGCCCTCGCCAAGCCCGACGCGATACTCATGCACCCGGGCCCGGTAAACCGCGGCGTGGAGCTCAACCCCGACATAATAGACGGCACGCAGAGCGTTATAAACAAACAGGTCACCAACGGCGTGTGCGTGCGCATGGCGGTGCTTAACATGGTGGCGAACGGCACAAGATACGAGTCAAAATCAAAATAGGAGAAAAGCTATGTCAATTCTGATAAAAGGCGGCCGAGTGGTCGACCCCAAAAACAATACGGATAAAATACTGGACGTCCTGGTGAAGGACGGCAGGATCGCGAAAGTCGCGGCGGATATAGACGAGAAGGCCGACCGCGTAATCGACGCCGGCGGCAAGGTCGTGGCGCCGGGTCTTATAGATCTGCACGTCCACTTCCGCGAGCCGGGCTACGAATACAAAGAGGATATCGAGACCGGAAGCCGCGCGGCGGCCCGGGGCGGCGTGACGACCGTTGTGTGCATGCCGAACACCGATCCGCCGATCGACAATCCGGCTCTTGTGAAATATGTTCTGGACAGAGGCAGAGAAGTCGGCCTCACAAACGTGCTGACCGTCGGCTGCGTCACAAAAGGCCAGCAGAGCAAGGAGCTGTCCGAGATGGGCGAGCTTAAAAACGCGGGCGCTATCGGCGTTTCGGACGACGGCCGTCCGGTCATTAATCCCTCGCTCATGCGCAGGGCGCTGGAATACGCGTCGATGTTCGATCTGCCTGTTATGTCCCACAGCGAGGATCTCGATCTGGTGGACGGCGGCTCGATGAATGAGGGCTATATGTCAACTTATCTGGGCCTCCGCGGGATCCCCAAGTGCGCCGAGAGCGTGGCGGTGACCCGCGACGTGCTGATAGCGGAGGAAGTCGGCGGCAGGCTGCACGTGTGCCACGTCAGCACCCGCAACTCGATCGACGCGATACGCAGGGCGAAAAAGCGCGGCGCCAACATCACCTGCGAGACCGCGCCGCACTACTTCTCGCTGACCGACAAGGCGGTCGACGGTTTTAACACCAACGCTAAAATGAATCCGCCTCTCAGGGATGAGGACGATGTGAACGCGGTTATCGAGGGACTGATCGACGGCACGATCGACGCGATAGCCACCGACCACGCGCCCCATGACAAGGACGAGAAGGATATAGAATTCGAGTACGCCCTAAACGGCATAGTGGGCCTTGAGACCTCGCTGGCCTTAGGCTACACCAATCTTGTTATGAGCGGAAAACTCACTCTCAGCCAACTGATAGAAAAGATGTCGGCCAATCCGGCGGATATAATAAAGATAGACAAGGGCACCCTCGGCGAGGGCAAGGCGGCTGATATAGTGATATTCGACATCGAGCACGAGTACGAGGTTGACCCCGAGAAGTTCGCGTCAAAGAATCACAACTGCCCCTACGGCGGCATGAAGCTCCGCGGCAGAGTTGACATGACGATCCTCGGCGGAAAAATAGTATACGACCGCGAAGAGTAGGGCGGAGAAGGAGGCTCGCCCCTTGGGGAGAGCTGTTAAAATAGGCGCCCCCTTGGGGGAGCTGTCGGGCAAAGCCCGACTGAGGGGGGATTCCTAATCCCTACGTTCCCACCTCCGTCAGGCTTCGCCTGACACCTCCTCCCGGGAGGAGGCAAACGTGTGGCGATGGTATATCGTATCGCCGAAACGTGCGAATTCCACCAAACTTGTAGGGGCGGATATTATCCGCCCGCTGATGGGGGTGGCCTAATCGCTAATCCCTGCGTTCCCACCTCCGTCAGGCTTCGCCTGACACCTCCTCCCGGGAGGAGGCAAACGG
>CANPWW010000047.1 GCA_947585115.1 uncultured Monoglobus sp. | reverse complement strand
CTGTCGAAGGCTCTGTCGAGGGCTCCGCCGAAGGTTCTGTTGAAGGTTCTGTCGAGGGCTCCGCCGAAGGTTCTGTCGAAGGCTCTGTCGAGGGCTCCGCCGAAGGTTCTGTTGAAGGCTCTGTCGAGGGCTCCGCCGAAGGTTCTGTTGAAGGTTCTGTCGAGGGCTCCGCCGAAGGTTCTGTTGAAGGTTCTGTCGAGGGCTCCGCCGAAGGTTCGGGCTCCGAGCAGGTCGCCGTATAGGTAATAACATAATCATCACCCACTACGCCTTCGTCCCATTCAGCTGCCTCAAAGCCTTCATCGGGAGTAACAGCGGGCTTTTCCAGAGTATCTGCTTCAACCTTTGACGAAGCATATCCGCCGTCCTTTGTTGTTTCGCCGTCAAACGTACCGTCTGTAACATTATAAACAACCTTATAAACATCGATCGTTGCCGTGTCGTCGGCCTTGGTATCACCCGTCTTTGTTACGGTCACGGTATAATTACCCTGATAATTCTCGGTCGGGATAGTGCCCGTACCGTCCTGCCATGCGGGGGTGAAGTACGCGATGCCGCCCTTGGTGGCAGTTTCCATTGTGGTAGTGTAAGAATGTTCGCTATCCTTGGCGAACTTCACCGTGTAGGACTTACCCTCGGCATTAGCCGGATCTATCTTGAACGCCGCATAGAATGTGTTATCTTTGCAGTCTGTGATAGGTGTACCCCACGCTTCGCCTTCGCCCTTTACCAGCGGCGCAAGGCTGTTAAGGAGATCATTGTCGCCCTTGGCGGTAAAGCCATAGCTATTTGTATCTCCTTCGACAAACGAAGCCGATCCGTAGAGGTCAACGGTCGTCAGGTCGATCGAGTATGTATACGTTTTTTCTGTGTCCCAAGTAATGGTAACGGTGTGCTTGTCGGTGTCGTCGCCTTTTACATCAAAGTAGATTATAGCGCCCTTGACTTTGACGTCACCGTCTGTAATCTTCTGAAGTTCGTCAAATGTTGAATTGCCCGCAGGTTCACCGTCAATGGTAACGCTGTACTTCGCGTCGGCGCTATCGGTATCAACGCCTGCGGGAGCTTTGATCTCAATGCCGAACCAATAGCCTTCTGTCTGGTCTGTTGCGCCGTTAAGATGCTTTTTAAGGTTTTTCGCTGTGCCTTTGATATTGTAAGTTATGCTGTCTCCGGTTTTTGTATAGCCGACATATTCTACTTCGTTACCTTTTACCACATCACCGGTCGGTTCATCCGAGCGGTCAGCGATGTTCGCCGCCGCTACAACGGGAACGTATTCAGCATCACCGCTCGGAAGCATATCTGTAACCGTTGCGGTCTTAATATCGTCAGCAGCCTCTACAGCTTTTTCGCCAACCTTACCGCCGAATGTGTAATCACCGGTAACAAAACCGTTTGCATCGACATCATCGCCGAACTGAGCAGGATTCAGGAATGACGCCGCGTAACGCGGAGAAGTTCCCGTGCATGTATCTTTGTACTCTTTTCCGTTGGGAGCGGTGAGAGTGATGTCGACTGTTTCGCCTTCCTTCAGCGCTCTGTTGAAGCACCAATAGAATGTCGCGTCTTTCCAGTCGCCGCAATTATACACAATACCGTTGGGAGATTCAAATTTGCCTTCCTCTGCTCCGGAAGTTTCCATCTTGTCAATATATCCGAAGTCAATTATCGCCAGAGCCACCTCTGTCACTGCGCCGACTGTGCCTGATTCGGGGTCAACGGCGTGCTCGTTTCCAACATACTGATATACGGAAATATCAGCGTTATCTCCCTGCTTGTAAGTACCGCCTTCTACCTTGAAAGTCTCTGCGGCGGGTGCCGCTTTGTTGCCTTCCTCGGTGTAGGACACGCTGGACTTACCCGCAGGAGCATTGAACGTGCCGTTGCTAAGCGTTGTGTCGGTCAGAGTATAACCCGTATTTTTATTGGTTGCAACCGCCGCAACGGGAACAGCTTTGCCGGAATCGCCTACTGTGATTGTGTCCTCTGTTCCGGTGGCTGTAATCGTGCCGCCACTAACGTTGAGCTCGCCGCCGAACTGCACGATACCCGCCTTACCTGTGATTGCCGCGTCATCGCTTACGGTCATTTTGCCTGCGGGCAGATATATGCCCGCGCTGTCGCTTGAAATAATCTCGCCGCCGGTGATACTAATCTGGGCACCTGCCAGCGTCGTGCTTCCGTTGGTGCTGACGCCCATTTCTGCGGCTTCGATCGTGCCGCCGGTGATATTCAGCTTACCTGTGCCGAACACGCCGACACCGCTCTCAGCAGCTTTGATCGTGCCGCCCTTGATTGTTAATTCACCGTTGCCGTCAACAGCTACAGCTGTGTCGTTTGCCTTATCAGAGCCGGTTGTCTGGTTAATAACCGCGCCTTCACCGATAGTAAGCTTTCCGGTACCTTTTGCCAGAAGCAGCGTGCCGGCGCCGGTGATGCTGCCCTTGGTATTGTTTGTGTCTACGACAGTTAAATTGCCGCCGTCGATGATCAGCAGACCGCCATTGCTCTCCGCCAAAGCTCCGGACTTGCTCAGCGTCTGTCCGTTGAGATCAAGCGTGATCTGCTTATTTATCTCGATACGATCAGTGCCTCCGGAACCGCCAGGAAGTGTAAGCGACTTAAGCAGTTTGATCTCGTCACCGTTGCGGGCGCTTTCAAGCGCGTCATTAAGTGTTGCAAATGACACACCGTTTAATGTAACCTCAGCGTTTTCTCCGGTATACTCGATTCCTTCATCGCCATACTCATAACCTGTAGCAAGGAATTTGGTAACATTAGCTTCGTCTTTTTTGTTATTGACTGTAAATTCACCGCCGGATACACTAAACGGGTTATCTTTGGCTTCAACTTTTTTATCATCACCAACCGTTACATCAATTCCGTCATTGCATGCAGCCAATGTCTGACCGCCCTCAACTGCCGTTACTTTCGCGTCACCGCCGATCGTAACATGCTTCTGACCCGCTTCCTGCTCGGGATAACCCGCGTTATCAACGGTAATGCCTGCAGCGTGAACCGAATGTCCTGCGTCGCCCACTGTAATTTCAGCGTCAGAGGTTGCTTTAGCTTCGATCGTACCGCCCTGCACGTCAACATCAGCGCCTCGAACTACGATACCGGCGCCGCCGCTGATTTGGGCATTGCCACTTATCGTCCATGTGCCCGCAGGCGCGTAAATACCGCACGAAGTATCTCCGCCTTGGATAATTCCACCGGTAATGTTAATCTTCGCACCTTTACTGGAGTTCTCAGAATCATCCTGACTGCCATTGGTAGCGACCGCATAGCCGTTTGACGTAATTTTGCCTCCGCTAATGTTCAGTTCACCGTTTTTAAAGACCATTATTTCGTCATGAATTTGTGCGTTATCTTTAATATTCAGTTTGCATTGCTGTCCCTTTACCTCTAACAGACCCATGTTCGCATCACCGGTTCTGCTTATATCAGCTGTTCCTCCGATCGTTGCCGTGGCGTTGGTGTCAGCCGCATCCCGTCCTACACTAACCGCCGGTCCTCCGGTTGTTGTAATCTTACCTCCGGTCATTTTGAAAGAGCTGTTAGTAATTACATAGACAGCGGGGGTCGTCTTGTCAGCAGCCTTGCTCTCAATCGTGCCGCTCGTAACCGTTGCTTGGGAACTACCTTTATTTCCATCCACCTGCATGCAGACACCAGTAGATGTAATTTTACCGCCGGACATCTCAAGTGATGAACCACCCATCACAGTAACCGCTTGTATCTCTATAGCTGTACTGGTGCTGATGATATTCGCATCTCCTGATATTGCCGCGCTTGATTGATCCTGCAACCATATACAGGTTTTCTTGGATTCTATTGTGCCGCCGTTCATCTCAAATCTACCGTTTTTGCCGACATAAACGCATTCATTACTATTGTCCGCACTTTTAATCGTGCCGCCGGTAAGCTTTACAGTAGCTTTTTGATCAACACCGCCAACCTGAATAGTCCAATATGTACTAACTCCATCCGCCTGCGTTATCGTTCCCGTTGTACCGGTAATGGTAGCATCGGACGCGAATATCATAGTGCAGCCATTATCAAGCGTAATGCTATGAGTTTCAAGGTCAAGCGTCAGATCAGGAGCGGCAATCCAAAGGTCGCTTATACCGGTAATATTATCGGTCAGCGTGACTTTATTTCTAGATTCATCAGCCGTAGCATTTGCTCCCAGAACCTGAGCCACATCACTTGCAGTCTTACACGGATTTTTTCCGCTGCCCAAAGCCGGGGAGTCCTCCGCCAGTGTTATTCCATCCTGTGCAATTGTCTTGGTTTCAACCTCTGCTGCGATTGTCGGATTCACCTCCGCCTGTTCCGACACCGCTGCCGCGCTCTCGGCAAAAACAGCCGGAACTGTCGTCAGGACCATGCACAAAGCAAGAATCATGGACAATAACTTTTTCTTCATAATAAATTATGTCTCCCTTCGTTGATAATATATATTTTATTTTTTATTTTATTTTTTCAATGGATAACAGTCGGTATTAGTAAAACCGATAAAGTTAATTCATTATAGCACGTTTATTCTCAAGCGTCAAGTTGAACATACAGGAAACTTAAATTTTACACTTTTTTCGTCAATATCGCCAATTAACCCCCCCCCCCGCTTCGATTTTTTGTTTGTACAGTTTAACAAGTGCAAAAAATTGTAAATCCGAGGATATATTGGCTCACACAACGTAGCGATTAGTGATTAGAATCCCCCCTCAGTCGGGCTTTGCCCGACAGCTCCCCCAAGGGGGCGCCACGGGCGGCAGATTGCCGCCCCTACAGGGTTTGGCGCCTACCGTGCGGATTGCGGCAATATAATCACCATAGGCACCCGTAGGGGCGGATATTATCCGCCCGCTTTGCCTCCTCCCGAGGGGCGCCTATTTATGATCGCCTCACGGCGTCAGTGCGGGCGGCATAAAAAAGGGCGGAGATTATCCGCCCGAATTAATTTAATTATTTTTAGGAAAATTCAGCCCTTGAACATAAAATAGACCGCGCCGAGAATACAGATGAAGGCAAACAGATAGTTCAGGGTGAACTTTTCTTTGAGATACAGCACCGAAAAGAACGAGAACACCGTCAGGGTTATTACCTCTTGAATGATCTTTAGCTGCGCGGTGCTGTAATAGCGGCTGCCCAGCCGATTGGCCGGGACCTGAAAAATGTACTCAAAGAACGCCAGTCCCCAGCTTGTCAAGATCACGAACCACAGCGCCGCGTCCTTGTGCTTTAAATGCCCGTACCAGGCGAATGTCATAAATATATTTGATATCGTCAGCAAGCCTATCGGGCTTGCCATTTTTAAAAATTCCATGTTTTCTCCCTATAACTCGTTTACTATCTCTTTGAACCTGTTGCCGCGCTCCTCGAAATTCTTGAACATGTCAAAGCTGGCGCAGGCGGGCGACAATATCACAACATCGCCGGGCTCCGAGATCTCTTTCGCGGTCTCGACCGCCTTTTTGAAATCAACGGTTTTATAAATCGGCAGGCCGCCGGAGTTCTCGGCGTTTTTGACCGCTTTTTCAATCTTGTCGGCGGTGAAGCCGCACAGCACCAATTTTTTCACATGCTCCGCAACAACGGGGCCGAAGTCGTCAAACGGTATTTTTTTGTCGTATCCGCCGGCGATAAGCACCACTTTCTGCTTAAAAGAGTTAAGGCCGGCCGTGGTCCTCGCCGGAGATGAGGCGATCGAGTCGTTGTAATACTTGACGCCGCCGAGCTCGCGCACAAACTCGATCCTGTGAGGCACTCCGGTAAAGCCCCTGGCGGTGGCGCGTATCACATCGTCGCCGACCAATCCGTCGACCGCCGCGATCGCCGCCATGTAGTTCTCAACGTTGTGCATTCCGGGAATATAAATGTCGTTTATATTTAATATCTCGCGCTCGGTCTCGCCTCCGCGGCGCAGAACTATCATTTCTCCGCTCAGGCAGTAACCGTCATTTAGCAGTTCACGGCGGCTAAAGCACACGCCGTTTCCGCACTCCTGCGCAAAGCCGCGCGTCACGTCGTTGTCATAGTTGAACACCGCTCGGTCGCTGGGCTTTTGGAACTTAAACACAGCGCGCTTGGCGTCCACATACTCGTCAAAATCGGTGTGCCAGTCGAGGTGATTGGGCGTGACATTGGTGACGACCGCGATATGCGGACTGCGCTTCATTGTGTGCAGCTGAAAGCTCGAAAGCTCCACAACCGCCTTGTCGTTCGGCTTTATGCTCTCGACATCCTCTATCAGCGGTCTGCCGATGTTGCCGCCCAGATAACACTTGTATCCGCCGCGGGTCAGCATGTCGTTTATAAGGCTGGTTGTGGTGGTCTTGCCGTCGCTGCCCGTGACCGCGATAATGTCGCAGGGGCACAGCTCAAAAAACAGCTCCATCTCGGACGTCAGCTCGGCTCCGCGCTCCATGGCCTCCAGGATCGCGGGCGCGTCGTACCGCACGCCCGGGGTCTTGAAAATAATCTTGATATCGTCGCCGATCTTATTAAGGTAGCCGTCGCCAAGCACGGTCTTTACGCCCAAAGCTTCAAGCTCGGCATAGGTATCGCCCATCTGTTCGGCCGTGCGCTTGTCGTGAGCCGTGACCTTCGCGCCGCGCTCGACCAGAAACCGAATCAGCGGCATATTGCTGACGCCGACGCCGATGACCGCCGCGGGGGTCCCGTTTATCTTTTTGTTAAATTCAGCAATAGGATTGCCCATATAAAAATCCCTCCGAAAAAATATTATGAAAACGGGGCAGACACATAATGTCCGCCCCGGTAATATACGGTTTTATTCCTCTGCCGCTTCCTCAGCGGGAGCTTCTTCCGCTGTTTCCTCGGCGGGCGCTTCCTCCGTGGGAGCCTCCTCAACAGGAGCTTCTGCAGCGGGAGCCTCCTCAACGGGAGCTTCCTCTACCGGAGTTTCCTCGGCGGCAGGCTCCTCTGCGGGCGCTTCCTCGGGCTCGGCCGCTTCCTCAACGGGCTCGGCGGAATCCAGAATATCGCCTAATGTGAAGGTCGCTTCCTCGATATACGAATTGGGGAGCGCTTCCTCCTTGTCCTCATCCGCCTGAGCGGGAGCGTCATTCTTCATAAGAGCCTTCATCGAAAGGCCGATCTGCTTGGTGTTGTCGTTGATCTCAATGATCTTGCAGTCAACAACGTCGCCGATAGCCAGAACGTCTGAGGGCTTGTTGATCCTCTCGTTGGAGATCTGAGAGATATGGATCAGGCCGTCAACATACTCCGCGACCTCGGCAAACGCGCCGAAGGGAAGAATTCTTACGATCTTGGCCTTGATGTCGTCGCCGACCTTGAGGTCCTTGACCGCCTTAACCCACGGGCTGTCCTCTTCCTTCTTGTAGCCGAGAGAAACCTTGCCCTTTTCTCTATCGAGAGCCTTGATATAAACCTCAAGCTCCTGTCCTACCTTGACAACCTCGGAAGGATGCTTGATCCTGTTCCACGAGAGCTCGGAAATATGGACCAGTCCGTCCACTCCGCCGATATCAACAAACGCTCCGAAAGGCGTCAGCGACTTAACGATACCGGTATAAGTCTTGCCGACCTCCGCGCTCTTCCAGAACTCAGCGGCTTTCTGCTCTTTGAGCTCTTTCACGAGTGAAATTCTGTTCTTTGACTTGTCGAGTTCCTTGATGTAAACATCGATCTCGTCGCCTACCGACACAACCTCGGAAGGATGACCGATACGGATGGGCGACAGCTCGGATATATGAATAAGACCGTCCACGCCGCCTAAATCAACAAACGCTCCGAACGAGGTGAGAGACTTAACTGTACCGGTGTACTGCTTGCCCTCCTCGGCGTTTGCCCAGAATTCCTCAGCGGCCTTGTCCGCTTCTTCCTTAGCAACAGACTTGATCGAGCCGACAACTCTCTGTCTGCCTCTTCTGTCCGTGTCCATCTTGATGATCCTGAATCTCTGCTCCGTGTTGAGCAGCACACCCAGATCCGAAAGATAATTGATGGCACACTCCGACGCGGGGATAAACACGCGCACGCCGTTCGCTATCGTAACAACGCCGCCGCGAACCAGCTCCACGACTCTGCCCGTCAGGATCTCGCCGTTTTCGAATGCCGCCTCAAGCTCCTGCATTCCCTTTACCGCGTCAATCTTTTTCTTTGACAAGGTGACAACTCCGTCACGGTCGCTTACATGAACGATGTAAACGTCTACCTCCTCGCCTATCTTCACGAGATCGGCAGGATTTTCTCCGGGATCGTTTGTCAGCTCGTCGAGCGGTATAACACCGTCATACTTGCTGCCGATATCAACCTGAACCTCTGTGGGTGTGATACCGATTACCACGCCTTTAACGACCTCTCCCGATCTCAAAGGCTTAAGTGTTTCCTCCAGTGCTTCCGCAAAATTCATTTCATTTTCCGCCATGGTTAAATAGACCTCCTTGATTACCGACTCGGGCGTTGACGCTCCGGCGGTAATACCGACTTTGATTAAATTTTTTGATATATTTTGTGTTTTATTATTTTTTACGTTTTTAAGTTCTTCCGCGTTTTCAATAAGCAGCGTTTCGGGCTGTATCTCACGGCACACCTCGAACAGCTTTTTTGTGTTCGAGCTGTCGCGCCCGCCGATGACTATCATCATATCGGACACGGCCGCAAGATCCGCCGCGGATCTCTGCCGCTTAGACGTCGCACTACATATTGTATCAAAAAAATCAGCATTTGTAAAATGTTTTTTTAAAATTTGTACAACTTTTTTAAATAAATTTTCTCTTATAGTGGTCTGAGCGACGACAGATATTGGTAAATCGCTCGGTTTTGATAATATTTCGCTCAAATCATTCTCATCCGCGGCGACCATAGCGGAGCCTCCGCACCAACCGTTTATGCCTATGACCTCGGGATGAGATTTGTTTCCCACTATAACAATGCTTCTTTTTTTGTCGAAGTATTCGCGGCTGACGATCGAGTGTATTTTTTTCACAAAGGGGCAGGTGGCGTCAACAATTTTAACGCCCCGCGCCTCAAACGCCTCGATGTCCGCCTTCGGCACGCCGTGGGCGCGGATAATAACGGTCGAGCCCGCCTCCGCCTCGTCCACGGATCCGATCGGCGCGACGCCCTTTTGTCTCAGATTTTCGGTAACGTCGCGATTGTGGATCAACTTGCCGTAGGTGTATATGTTTTTGCCGCCGCCTTTCGCGGTGTCGTACGCGATCTTTACCGCTCTGTCCACGCCGAAGCAGAATCCGGCGCAGTCCGCGATCTTTATTTCCATAAGCGCCTCCGTTTTTCGCGTCTCATTTGCAAAGCTACATTGGAACGCGCGAAAGCCTCGATATCTCGGGCATGAGAACATTCTCGGTAAGCTCCTGCATCTCGGAGCTGCTCACCTTCCTGCCGAAATAATCGTTCAGTCTTATCGGCTTTCCGATATGTATTGTTATCCTTGTGAACGGCTTATACGTGCCCTCAAGTCCGATAGGCAGTATGTCGGCGCCCGCCTTGATCGCGACCATGGCAGCTCCCATTTTGCCCTTGCGCAGCCGGTTTGTGTGCGATCTGCCGCCCTCCGGGAAGATCACGATATGACGGCTGGATTCCGCCATTTTTATCGCCGAGCGCAGCGCGCCGAAGTCCGACTTTCCGCGCCTTATCGGGAAGGCGCCGAGCTTTCGGATAAACGCGCCGAACAGCTTGTTGCGGAAAAGCTCCTCCTTCGCCATGAAACCGATCTGAAACGGCATCGCGAGACCGACCAGAGGCGGATCGAAGTAGCCTTTATGATTTGCGCAGATAATAAACCGCTCGCTCTCGTCGGGTATATTTTCTTTTCCATCTATTTTAAGTCTGAAAAATGTGCGGAAAAAAATATTGACCGCCACTCTTCCCACGTCATAAAGCGCCATTATCCGCTCACCTCCGCTCTTTTTTCCTCGGCGAGCCTGATTATGGCGTCGATGACCTCGGGCACGGTCATATCGGTGGTGTCGACCAAAACCGCGTCTTCCGCCTGCCTGAGCGGAGCGAACTCGCGCTCGGAATCGTTTTTGTCGCGGGCGGCGATCTCCCGCTCGACGCTGGCTATATCCGCCGACTCTCCCTTTGCAGAAAGCTCTCTGAAGCGGCGCAGCGCTCTCTCATGAACGCTCGCGGTCAAATATATTTTGAGCTCCGCGTCGGGCAGCACATACGTTCCTATGTCCCTGCCGTCCATCACGACATCGGCTTTCTCGGCCGTTTTGCGCTGAAGCTCCACAAGCTTGAGCCTCACGGCGGGTATGACCGCCACATCAGACGCGGCCATCGAGACCGGATTCTCGCGTATTTTCTCGGTCACGTCAGCGCCGTTTAAATAATATCTCTGAGCGCCTCCGCTTGTTTTTATTTCTATATTCAGATCGTCCAGAATACCGACAACTCCGCTCTCGTCGCGCGGATCGATCCCGCCCGCTATCGCGGCGAGGCCCACACTTCTGTACATGGCGCCCGTGTCGATATAAACATACCCCAGCTTCTCGGCGACGGCTTTTGATATCGTGCTTTTGCCCGCCCCCGCCGGTCCGTCAATCGCTATTTTCATTCCTTAACTCCCTCATTTAAATTATTGTTGTCGCTACCCTCATTTATATCTTCCGAGTCCGTCGCATTAACGCTGCCGAGCAGCCCTTTTTCCTCAAGGAAACCGGTCAACGCCTCGGTGTTGTCGAATATATTCTCATAGTCGAAGCCGCTGGTCTGAGTGAAGATCACCTCTGCTCCGACCTCTCCCGCGGCGGCGAGCTTGTCGGAAATATTAAGCGCGCTGTCGGTGATAAGCAGCTTTGCCTCCGCGTCTTTTAGCACCTCGGCTATACCCTCTTTGCCGCCGAAATCATTGTATTGCTTAACGTTAAGCAGCGGCACCCCGTATTGAAGCGCCAAGTCCACGTCAAACTCGGGCGCAGCCGGGATCGGCACATAGAGAGCGTTTCGGTCAAACACTTTCTCGGCTATGACCCTGACGTTGATCGGGCGCGACAAAAACACCGCGCCGCCCACCGTGTTGTTTATTTTGGCGGCGACGCCGGCGTATGAGTAATCAACGCCGCACTTCACCTTTTCGGGATCGGCCGCGACCGAAACGTTCCGCGGCACGGTGGGGCGTATCAATTTAATAAGCGGTATTTTCATGTCCTCCGCGACATTCAGCGCGGCGAGCGAACCGTGGGCGTCGGGCGTGCGGATCGAGTCGATTATCGCGCTGACGCGGTTCTGCCTCACGATGCGCGCGAGACTCCTGTAGCTCAGCTTTCCAACGATCACGTCGCCCTTTCCGAAACCGCCGGCCGCCGCGAAATCCTCAAAATGAAAAATATAATCCGCTTTCGCGCGTGTCAGGCGGTCGCTTATCTCGCGGGCTCCGCGCCCGCCGCTTGAAAGTACCAGCAGCATAGCCTACTCTGCCGCGCCTTCCGTCGGAACTTCCGGCTCTGCCGCCGCTTCGGGCTCGCTCTGAGGCGGGGTGTAATACTCCTGCTCAGTACCTACCTCGGCATCCTTGTCGACCGCAAGCTTGGCTCCGCACTCGGGGCAGAAATTATTTTCGTCCTTCACGCTTTTGCCGCACTGCGGGCATTTTACCATTGACTTATAATTGTCAAGCTGATCGTCATATTCGCTGAGCTGTTTCATAAGCTCGTCAATACGTGCGCACTTTTCCTTGACAATCTCGTCAAGAGGCGTGTTGTTTTTGTAGCTGTCGTAAACGGCTCCGCCGATTTCCTCTTTGAGGTCCTTGATCTCGCCCTTTGCCTCGAACATGGCGTATTTGATCTTGGAGAATTCCACAACCTCTCCGGATTTCTTTCCAACGGTCTGAGCCGCCGAGCCTACCGCGTTTTTAACCTTCTCTAAAAAATCCATATTAACATCTCCTTATATAAAATTATTTATTTACACATTGAATCTGAACAGAACTATATCGCCGTCCTTCATGACATACTCTTTGCCCTCCGAGCGGACAAGACCCTTTTCCTTTGCGGCGTTCATAGAGCCGCAGGCCATAAGATCGTCAAAATGCACCACCTCGGCGCGGATAAAGCCTCGCTCGAAGTCGGTGTGTATCTTTCCGGCCGCCTGAGGCGCCTTGGTTCCCTTGGTTATCGTCCAGGCTCTGACCTCGGGCTTTCCGGCGGTCAGATAGCTTATGAGGCCGAGCAGGGTGTAGCTCGCCTTTATCAGCTTGTCAAGTCCCGACTCGGACGCGCCGAGCTCGTCTAAAAACATCTGCTTCTCGTCTTTATCAAGACCCGCGATCTCCTCTTCTATTTTGGCCGAGATCACCATCACCTCCGCCTTGTCGGCGGCGGCGTACTCTCTGATCTGCTTAACGAACTCGTTATTATCCTCGTCGGCATAATCGTCCTCCGCCACGTTCGCGGCGTATATCACGGGCTTCATGGTAAGCAGCGAGACCTCGTCAAGCGTCTCGAGCTCATCCTCGGTCATATCAAGCGACCGCGCTGTCTTTCCGCTCTCCAGATGCGCCTTGAGCTTTTCGTAAAACTTCTGATGGAACAGATATTTTTTCTCGCCGCCCCGTATCGACTTCATGATCTTGTCGATCCTTCTATCAAGTATTTCCAGATCCGACATGATTAATTCAAAATTGATAGTTTCAATATCGCGCACCGGGTCGATGCTGCCGTCGACATGGACGATGTTGCTGTCCTCAAACGCCCGCACAACATGCACGATCGCATCAACCTCGCGGATGTTTGACAAAAACTTGTTGCCCAGTCCCTCGCCGCGGCTGGCGCCCTTTACCAGACCGGCGATATCCACAAACTCGATCACCGCGTAAGTGGTCTTGTCCGGATGATACATTTCGGCCAGCGCGTCTATCCTCTTGTCGGGCACCAAGACGGTGCCGACATTGGGCTCTATCGTGCAGAACGGATAGTTCGCTGACTCGGCGCCCGCCTGGGTTATCGCGTTGAACAGCGTGCTTTTTCCCACATTGGGCAGTCCGACAATTCCTAATTTCATTTATGCTTCCTCTTTTCGTATATTTTTGCTTGGTCTAATTCAGCTTTTCCTCAAACAGATCGGCAAGCTCCCGCGCACGCTTGGTGATAAGCTCAACGTCCTTGCCCTCTATCATAACTCTGACCAAAGGCTCTGTGCCGGACGGGCGGATAAGCACCCTGCCGCTGTTTTCGAATTCTTTTTCAAGCGCTTCTATCGCTTCCCTGATCTCGGGGAACTTCATGTAGTTTTCCTCGTTTTTGAGCTCGTTTTTAACGACCGCGTTTATAAGCACCTGCGGATATATCTGCATTATATTCGCCAGCTCGGAGGACTTTTTGCCGCTCCGCTTTATCACGTCGGCAAGCTGTATGCCGGTCACCAGACCGTCGCCCGTGGTGTTGTGCTCGAGCAGTATCACATGGCCCGACTGCTCGCCGCCGATCTTGTGGCCGTGCCCCAGCATTTCCTCAAGCACGTAGCGGTCGCCCACCTTGGTGCGCTTGATATTGATGCCGTATTCATCGCCCATAACAAAGAATCCCAGATTGCTCATAACGGTTGCGACAACCGTGTTGTCGGGCAGCCGGCCGTTTTTCTTCATATCGAGAGCGAGTATCGTCATGATCCTGTCGCCGTCGATTATTCCGCCGTTTTCGTCCACCGCGAGAACGCGGTCCGCGTCGCCGTCAAAGGCGAGGCCCAGATCAGCGCCGCATTCTTTCACAAACTCGGTCAGCGCCTCAAGATGCGTTGAGCCGCAGTCCTTGTTTATATTAATGCCGTCGGGCTTGTTGTTTATAACGCTCACTTCGGCGCCCAGACCTTTAAGCGCCTTTTCGGCCGTCACGCTTGACACGCCGTTGGCGCAGTCTATCGCGATCTTCATGCCCGAAAGGTCGCCGCCGCAGGTGCTTTCGGCAAACTCTATGTATTTGTCGACGAGCGTGTCGTCGTATGTTATATGTCCTATATTTTCATGAGTGGGCGCGCCGACCTCTTCGGCGTTATCAAGAATGATCGCCTCGATGCGCTCCTCAAGCTCGTCGCTGAGCTTGTAGCCGGTGCCGCTGAAATACTTGATGCCGTTATGCTCAAACGGATTATGCGACGCCGAGATCATAACTCCCGCGTCGAATCCCTCGCTGCGCACCAAATGAGCAATCGCGGGTGTGGGTATCACTCCCGCTATGACCGCCTCGGCGCCCACGCTGCATATTCCCGCGACAAGGGCGCACTCCAAAATGCCGCCCGATATTCGGGTGTCGCGTCCCACAAGAATTCTGGGCTTCTTGTCGCCCGCCGAGGTCAGGACATGCGCCCCGGCCTTTCCTATTTTAAACGCAAGCTCGGGAGTCAACTCCTTGTTGGCTATTCCCCGAACTCCGTCGGTTCCGAATAATCTTCCCATCGTCACAAATCCTCCGCTTATTCGCTTCCACGCAAAGCGTGAAAGACTCATCCGCTCCGTGTTTGTTCCTTCTTCCCAAAAACGCAAGCGTTTTCGGGAGCCCTGTCTGCGCTCCGCTGGCGTTTTGCAGGAGCCCTGTTTACCCCTCTCAGTCAGCTCCGCTGACAGCTCTCCCCAAGGGGCGAGCCGGGACGTCGAGGGCGCCGTCCCCTACGAACATAGTAATTAGTGATTAGGTAATAGCGAATAGACCTATGAACGCGGGAACACACTAATGTTTTACGCCGAATTGACTCCGCGTATTCTCTAATCGCTAATCGCTATTCTCTATGTTATTATACGCCAATATATTCCTTTTGTCAAATAATATTTTGTTATTCTAAATAAGCGACAAAACGGCTTTTATGCCGTCTAAAGCGGCGCTCATGATGCCGCCCGCGTACCCCGCGCCCTCGCCGAGCGGAAACAAGCCGCGCACGCCCGCGGCCTGAAAATCACCGCCGCGCGTTATGCGCACGGGCGCCGACGTCCTTGACTCGACCGCGGTCAGCACTCCGTCTCCGCTCAAAAATCCGGGTATCTTGGTCTCAAAATATTCAAGTCCCTCGGTCAGCGTTTTTGAAATAAACGGAGGCAGACAGCCGCGCAGGTCAAAAGGCGTCACCTGTCCCGTATAACTCGGAACAACGCTCCCCAGATCTGCGGAAAATGTGTTTTCGGCAAACTCTCTCGCAAGCTGCACGGGCGCGGAATAATCTCCGCCTCCGGCTCTGAACGCCGATTCCTCATACTTTCGCTGAAATTCTATACCGGCCAAAGGATGACCGCTCCCGAAATCCTCGGGGCGCACCGTGACGACCAGCGCGCTGTTGGCGTTTTTGCCGCCGCGGCTGTGGTCGCTCATGCCGTTGACCGCGAGACGGCCGGGCTCGGACGAGGCGTTAACCACAACGCCGCCCGGGCACATGCAGAACGAGTAGCAGCTTCTGTCCTTTCCGTTATACACCAGCTTGTAATCGGCGGGCGGCAGGCTCTCCCAAACATCGCCGTACTGCGCGCGGCCTATAAAGCTCTGCTCGTGCTCAATACGCACGCCCGCCGCGAACGGTTTTTGCTCCGTTTTGACCCCGGCGTCATGCAGCATTTTATAGGTTTCGCGGCTGCTGTGGCCTATCGCGAGCAGCAGCATGCCGCATTTTAAGGCCTCGGAACCGTTAAGCTCAATCTCGGTCAGGCTTCCGCCCTCGATTTTTATGTTTGTGAGCGTCGTGCCGAATCTGATCTCGCAGCCGAGGCGCAGCAGCTCGGCGCGCATGTTTTTCAGCACCGCCCGAAGCTCGTCCGTTCCGATATGGGGCTTGGCGTTATACAGTATGTCCTCGGGCGCGCCGAATTTCGCGAAGGTCTCGAGTATAAACCTTTGACGCTTGTCCTTGTTCCCTGTGTTCAGTTTTCCGTCCGAAAACGTTCCCGCTCCGCCCTCGCCGAACTGGACATTGGAATTTTTGCTGAGCTCTCCGGTTTTCCAAAAGCGCTCAACCGTCTCGGCGCGCTTTTCCACCGGCTCGCCCTGCTCTATTACGAGAGGCGGATCGCCGCGCAGCGCGAGCATATACGCCGCGAACAGGCCGCAAGGTCCCATTCCGACCACCACGGGCCTTGAGGCGGTTTTCTTCATCGGTTTGATCTCGATCTCTCCGTCCGCGAGCCGAGATATGTTTTTCGCGCCGCTAAGCTCGATCCCATCCGGGGCGTCGGCCGCGACGGCGTAAACAAAATGCACGTCTCTCTTGCGGCGGGCGTCTATCGAGCGGCGGTATATCCTGAAATTTTCGGCATAAATTAAGCTGTGCCGCGCTGTATCCTGCGCGGCAAGCAACACGTCTTCAATTTTATGATTGATCGGCATTTTAATATTATTGATTATTATCCGCACTTATCTTGACCTCCGTAACGTCATCGACAGTTTTTGCCCAAGACGGCAGATTCAGCTTCACGGTGACCTCGCCGGTTTTTTCAAAATCGTTCATGGTGATCGGCTGCGTCAAGATGTTCACCGCCTCGGACAGGCGGCTGTTGTCGCCGTAAAGCGTGACGGTCTCGGGATCGCAGCTGAGCGTGACTCCCTGAAGCGTTCCGTCCCTGTTGGGCACTACCGGAACCGTTTTTTCTTTGTATAACAGGCACTCGGCGGTTATCTCCGGATTGCTGTTCCATATCCAGCGGATCTCGCGCTCCGGCAGCTCCTGTCCCGAGCTGTTATACAGCTTGACGGCGCATTCCTGAGACAAAACGCCTTGATCATAAGCCGAGTAATTTGTGTTTATCAGGTCAATATTAACTCCGGCGTATGCGACCTCGTCAATATTTGACCGGGCGCCGAAGATTCTGATATTGTTCTGCGACAATGTGAAATCGCCGTGGCGATAGCCGCTGAGCACCTCGCCTGTGCTGGAGCAGTTCACATCGACGTCCTTATATTTTGTGGTTTCCACATAAACGTCTACCGCAGACGGAGTGTAGCTCACCACATCGCCGTACTGGCTCTCCACGTTTAGATTCACCGTCATGGTCGCGCCGTCCTCCAATTTTGACGGGTCGATCTCGGAAAAGTCGAGAGTCGCTCTTATATTGCCCAGGTCAAAGTTCGACATAACGCGGCGGCTGCCCTCGATCCTGACGTTGGCGCCAAGCACGGAAAGCCGCTCTATGCAGTAGCCGTTGTCGCTGAACACGTTGTCATTGACAGTGGTGATCGGCACATCGCGGAAGGTTTTGTCCGCCGGCGCGTCGTTTATAACTATAATGTAAGTCCAAAGAACTATCGCCGCGATAAGTGATATGATCATAAGGAGAATATTGCTTGAAAAAATCTTTCTCAAATTTATCTCTCCTTTCTGTCAAGAATATTGCGGATCGAGCGCGGTTTCTTTTCGTCGGACACAATACCCATAAGCTCGCTCAGCGTGCTCTTGAGGGAGTCCTCGTTAAGCCCGCGGTACAGAACGCCCTTGTGGGCGACCGAGATTATTCCGGTCTCCTCGGACACGATGACTACCACAACGCCCGACTCCTCGGAAATACCCAGTCCCGCTCTGTGGCGGGTGCCCAGGTCGCTGGTTATATTCGGATTGTGCGAAAGCGGCAGCACGCAGGCGGCCAGCGCTATCCTGTTGTCGCGGATAATGACCGCGCCGTCGTGCAGCGGCGTGTTGGGAACAAATATGTTTTTAAGCAGCGCCGCCGACACTGACGAGTCGATTGCGACTCCGCCGCTTATGAGCGAGTTCACGTCGGAATTCTGCTCAATGACGATCAAAGCGCCGGTCTTGGTCTTGGACATATCCGCGGACGCCTCGGCAACCCGGCCTATCATCTCAAGCGTCTTGAGCTGCTCGCCGCTTTCGCTTATAAACCAACTGCTTATTCTTGTCTTTCCTATCTGGTCAAGCACGCGTCTCAGCTCGGGCTGGAATATTACCACCAGAGCGATAACGCCTATCTGAGCGCAGCTGCTCAAAATATATGACGTGACATGAAGGTTCAGAAGATACACGACCTGAACCGCCAGAATTATTATAAGCACACCCTTGAGCAGGCGCACCGTGTGGCTGTCGCGGATGAATTTCAGCACGAAATATATCATCACCGCAACAAGTATAATGTCAATAATGTCGGCGATTCTGAGCAATGAAATCTGATCGGCCGCCGAGCTTATAAAGTTTTCAAACAAAGAATCACCCCTTTCGTCGCAGCTCGCCTCTTGGCTCGTTCCGCCGCAAGCGTCGGAAGCTTCGCCCTTACCGGCGGCTGCTCCTCTTCCCGCAAAACGCACTTCGTTGGCGTTTTGCGGGAGCCCTGTTTACCCACCTCCGTCAGGTTTCGCCTGACACCTCCTCCCGGGAGGAGGCAGAAGATAGGCGCCCCTTAGGGGGAGCTGTCGGGCTTTGCCCGACTGAGGGGACCTAGTACCTAGATCCTATTCCCTAGTCCCTATGTTAGTAGGCCTTGCCCCAGTATACCATGTGCTTGGCGGGCTTGCCGCAGCACACGCACTTGTCGCTGATCTGCTCCTGCTCAAAGGGTATGCAGCGCGACGTGGCCGTGGTGTCGTCTTTGATCTTGAGCTCGCAGGCCTCGTCTCCGCACCACATCGCCTTGACAAAGCCGCCCTTTTCGTCGATTATCTTCTTGAATTCCTCGTAGTCGGACGCGGAGGAGGTCTTGCTCTCGCGATTCTCAAGAGCCGCGTCGTACATCTGCTTCTGTATCTTGTCCATCAGCTTTTCAAGCTCTTCCTCGATATTGTCAAGCGACACAAACGTCTTTTCGCGGTCAACGCGGCTCACGAGTACCGCCTGGTTCTTTTCTATATCCTTGGGGCCTATCTCAATGCGCACCGGAATGCCGCGCATCTCGTACTCGCTGAACTTCCAGCCGGGCGACTTGTCGCTCGCGTCGAGACTGACTCTGAACTTTTCGGAAAGTCTGTCTCTGAGCGCCTCGGCGGCCTCGGTAACGCCGGTCTTGTGCATAGCGATCGGGATTATCACCGCCTGGGTGGGCGCGATTTTCGGGGGCAGCTTGAGGCCCGCGTCGTCGCCGTGGACCATGATGATGGCGCCTATGATTCTCGTCGACATGCCCCACGAGGTCTGGTGCACATACTGCTGC
>CANPWW010000046.1 GCA_947585115.1 uncultured Monoglobus sp. | reverse complement strand
TGAAACGGAGAAACGGCAAGCTGCCCGTTTCAGTGCAAAATCCGCAAGACCTCTTCGGTTGCTCTTCAGCAGAGCCGTACCCTGCCTTACGGCAAAAGCAAATATATAATTATTGGCATATTAACCTAAGTTTAAACCCATGATTTTCGCCATGTCGACGTCAGTCGTTTATTACCTACATATCTTTTTACGCAGAGCCCATTTTGCCGTTTTGTGTACGGCTGCTTTCCTTGCCGTTAAGACGATATGATATATTTATACCCTCGCCGTTGCTTGTCATAAGTCCCGCTTTGTTATACGTATATGTGTTGGTTATTCCGTTTCGGATCTCTGTTTCAAGCCTGCCATTTTTGTCGTGGTTATCACCCATCATAGAGGCAGAACAAGATGATCTGCCTCTACAATGTGAAATTGACACTCATATCAGGCAATAGAACCGTACCTACGTCAATGTCAATACCTGTCCACCAAACTGTCTCTGTGTTCATTCAATTATTGTCAACGTAACCATCCACTTGACGTTCGCATTGTATCTTGCGCATACTATCAGACCTTTTAACAATCTGCCGTTTAAATTTAATATAACGTACTATATTAACAAGAATCCAAAGTCCAATCACAAAGCAGACAGACCATATCACATCAAGGTTTACAAGCGCTACGGTCATAGAATCTACCGCACCAACTCTCACACCGTCAATCCAAACACCGGAAATCCACCAATTGAAAAAATGAATATATGCTCCGGCAGCAATATTAACCGGCATGTATACACAAGGAATAAGTATGTTTTTCCATTTGAACTCAAATAATCTTGCATTCACTAACACCAAATAAATTGGTATTACCAACATGTTAAATGCAAACTCAAACAGGGACAGATAACCATTGCTGCCAATCCAATCCCCTTTGATATACCATAATGGCAGACATGCTATGTGCAAAAAAATCGGTATTAAATTAAAGAATATTTTTTTCAATAGTTCACACCTCTCTCTTCTCCGAGATTATTTCTCTATCCAACTCGGTTAATCCCTTTAAAGCTAAAATGAGTATTATTAGGTTCTATCTTTCTACTATATGTCTTGTCACCTGCGCTCAGTATCTCTTGGACAATAATATCAAATTATGCTATGGCAATCTTCATATACAAATATATCATGAAGAATAAAGAAAATCCGCCAAATTCTGAAGCTCTGAAAGCGAAAAACATACTTCCTATCCGCCCGGATCGTAAGTATAGCAAAAATGTTCAATACAAAACATTAGTGAGCTTCATATATAGAGTAGCATAAATATATGAAAAAGTCTATATTTTGCAGAAAAAATTTTCTGCTTATTTGCCATGCAATATATAGAAAAATGACTTCAAGGAGATTGAAATGGCGGTTTTCTCTCTCCCTGTATAGCACTTGATCATTATTAAATTGTTATTTTGAATGAAATGCGTGTAATATTTGTTTGAAATATGCGATATTAGTGCGTAAATTTAGAGCCGCACATATGGGAGGCAGAGTTGGCATGGATCCCAAAATCTCCGAAAATCCCGTGGAAATGTTCTTTTCGGGGATCTTTAGGCTAATATGGTACTATAAATTTGTAAAAAATAATTAATTATTTTTTCAGCCTTGCGCGGTCTCCCGCAAGGCTTGAAATAACCGGCGGATTGTGGTATAATGATTTTGTAATTGAATGGAACGAAAATCGGAATTAATAGGAGCAAAATTTATGTTGGAAAAAATGAGTGATTTTTTCAAAAATCGTCTCGAGGGTTACGACGAACATATGTTAAGTGAAATTGAAGGCGCAAAAAATTTCTATCCCTATACGGCGGCACTGCTGCCGATGAAAAGCGGAGCAAATGTGCTCGACCTTGAGCTTGTCGACGTGAGCGCCCAACAATGAGCAACGAATAACGCGCCGCAATTTCTATCTGCGCAACGGCTTTTATTCCAGCGGATACGGCATGGCATATTTCGACATGGAATTTGAACTGCTGTGCGGTAGTTCGAATTTTGACATGGAAGATTTTATGCGCGTTATCGACAAGCTGAAAATGGCTTAATCATTCTTCATCTGCACGATGATGATCGCGGCGAACATTAGTATGCAGCCGAGCGCTTCCATAAGTGTAAGCGTTTCGTTAAGGAACGCCCAGCCGGCGAGCGCGGCGAAAACCGACTCAAGGCTCATTATGATCGAGGCCGTCGTCGGCTCGGCATACTGCTGGCCCACGATCTGCAGCGTGTAGGCTACTCCGCAACTCATGATACCCGAATATAAGATAGGCACGGCGCACGCGCGCACAAGCGCCCAATCGGGATGCTCAAACAGGAACATAAGTATTATATTGATCGTGCCGCAAACAAAAAATTGCAGGCACGCGAGTTTCACGCAGTCGACCTCGCTTGAAAAGCGGTCGATCGCCATGATGTGAAACGCGAAAATAAACGCGCACGCAAGCGTTATAACGTCGCCTTTGTTGATCGCGATATCCGTTCCGCCGATCGACAGCATATACATACCGACAACGGCAAGGACGACGCCGACCGCTGTCGCGGCGCGCACTTTTTTGCCCGCGAAAAGTCCGATGATCGGTACAAATATCATATACATCGCAGTTATAAACCCGCTTTTGCCTGACGTTGTGTACACCATTCCCCACGTCTGGAGCGTGCCGGCCGCGCACAGCAGCGCGCCGGAAACAATGCCGCCGATAAGGAGGCTTTTCCCGTCGGAGGGTCTGCTTTTACCGGTTTTTTCGCGCGCAAAAATAAACGGCACCAAAACAAACGCGCCGAGTATTGTGCGTATACCGTTAAAGGTGTTCGGTTTTATGTATTCCATTCCGACGCGCTGCGACACGAACGAGACACCCCAGATCACAGCGGTCAGCATAAGTATAAGATTGCCCTTAATAGTTGTTTTTTTCACGCCGCCGCCCCCCTTTTGCAAACAGTAAAAAATTCACGAAGCGTCTTGGCGCTCCGCTTTTTTATGAGTATCATTATATACGAACGGGGCAGAGTTGTCAATAACCGGTTTCAAAGCCTGAATTTATTTTGAATGAACGGCGGTGTTTTCTCGATTTAACCAGATGAAAGACTCGCCGTGGGTGTAGTCTTGTATTTCGCCGCTTTCGTAAGCGGCTTTAAGGTTTTTAAGCCCCGCCTGATAATCAGTTTCCGAGATCAGATCAAACATTGAAAAGCCTTTATTTTCGGCTAATTCGACAAATTCCTTGCTGATCTTATGTTTTCTGCGCTTATCCGAAACATCAGTTTTATTATGTTTCAGTCCGCAGCTTTCAGCGGCGGCGATTATATCGTCAACGTCAGGATAACGCTCTTTTTCGGCTGTTATTGCCGTCGGGAAAAATTTCATCCAAAAACGGCTTTCTATTTGTTTATACGATTCGGTTATAATGCAAATCCTGCCTTCGGGTCTCAGCACGCGCGCAAACTCGTTAAACATTATAACAAGATTTGGAACATGATGAATAACGTCGGTCATATATATCAAATCAACCGATGAATTTTTAAGCGGAATATTTTTATGATCGCCTTTTAAAAACTTAACGCCGCTTCCCTTTTGAACCGCGTTTTCCCTCATTCCGTCAGACGGTTCGACCCCGTAAACTGTCGCGTCGGTACGATGCTTTAATTCGATTGCGTGATTGCCCGTTCCGCTTCCGAAATCAAGAATGATCGTGTTCGAGGTGATCTCCGCTTCGTTTATTAGGTAGTCTATATTGCTTATATCAGCCGCGCGGAATTGATCGTATTTTTTTGATATATCGTCGTAGTCTTCCGACATAATTATACCCCGACGTTTATATATCAAGCAGGCGGCTTGGGCGGAGATGCCTTCCCTACGGCCTTCGAAGCCCATGCCTTCGGTGGTGGTGGCTTTGACGCTGACGCGGTCGGGTTCGATTTTAAGAGCCGCGGCGATGTTTTCGCGCATTTTTTCGATATGCGGCGCCATTTTGGGAGCCTGCGCCGCTATGATCGAGTCGATATTTGAGATAGAATATCCCTCGTTTTTAATAAGCTCACCCACGTGTCCGAGCAGTTTTGCGCTGTCCGCGCCGATGTATTTCGGGTCGGTGTCGGGAAAGTGCCTGCCTATGTCCCCGAGCGCCGCGGCGCCCAGCAGGGCGTCCATAATAGCATGGATAAGCACGTCCGCGTCGCTGTGGCCGAGCAGGCCTTTTTCGTGCTCGATCCTGACGCCGCCGATTATCAGCGGCCTGTTCTCGACAAGCTTGTGAACATCGTAGCCTATGCCGATCCTTGTTTCCATAATTTATTCGTCCTCCGTGTCGCTCAGTATCATATCCGCCATTATCAGATCTTCCGGCGTGGTTATCTTTATGTTTGTGTAGTCTCCGATTATGACCTTGACGCGCTCGGCCGACAGGTTTTCGACGACCGCGCAGTCGTCGGTGAATTCCATGTCCTTGCTCTCGGCCCTTTTGTGAGCCTTCATGATAAGGTCGTATCTGAACGCCTGCGGCGTCTGTATCGAGACCAGACTGCTGCGCTCGGGCGTCGTGCCGATAAAGCCCGACTCGTCGAGCTGCTTGATGGTGTCCTTGACGGGCACGCCCACGGCGGCCGCCTCGCAATGCTCGCTCTCGATCTCGTATATCAGCTCCATAACGCGCTCGCGCCTGATAAACGGCCTTGCGCCGTCGTGGATAAGAATTATGCCGCGCTTATCGGCGCCGAGTTTTTCAAGCCCCAGCCTCACCGACTGCTGACGGGTCTCGCCGCCCTCGATAATGTCGTCGACCTTTAAGAATTTGTATTTTTTCACAAGCTCACGCATGGGCTCGATATCGATCTTTCGGGTCACGATTATGATCTTCGAGATTCGGGAAATCTCCTCAAAAACCCGAAGCGTCCTCGCAATAACGGGGACGCCGCGGAGCTCTGTGAATTGTTTGCTTTTTTGCGGGCTCATGCCCATTCTTGTGCCGCTGCCCGCGGCCGCGATTATTACCGAGACAGAATCCATAAAAATCCTTTCCGCTTTCGCCTTATGAGATCTTGCTCATCAGCAGCTTTTCGATATCGGGATAGGTCGAGTTTTTGGACATGACCAGTTCCGATATAAGAATATTTTTGGCGTTGCTCAGCATTTTGCGCTCAAAGTTCGAAAGGCTCTTTTTCCTGTCGCGGATGATAAGCGATTTTGTGATCCTCGCCACGTCAAAGATGTCGCCGGCTTTGAGTTTTTCCAGATTGTCGCGGTAACGCTTGTTCCAGTTACCGGTCTCGGCGCACTCGCATGTTCCGAACTCGTTTATAACCTCGTCGGCCTCGTTCTCCGACACGATATACCGAAGGCCGATCTTGTCTATTCTCGCCACCGGTATCTTGATCTCCAGCTCGCCTACGCAGGGTTTGAGGATAAAATACTGAGTTTCCTCGCCGAGTATCTTTTGCTGCTCGATGCACTTTATAACTCCGGCTCCGTGCATGGGATAAGCCACTTTGTCGCCAATTTGAAACATAATAAACACTCCCTGATCTTTGCCGATAAATCGGCGATGGGCGCACTGCGCCTGTTTACACTTTAGGGGCCATTACACGAAACACATTGAAACGTATTAAACTAAAAGACGCTTTTTAATATTTGCAGTATGTTTGAGTATTGACAAACCTCGATGTCTTTAAACCTGTTCGCCGTCTCAGCGTCTATGGGCGGCACGATGATTTTTTTAAATCCCATTTTTTCAGCTTCTTTGATTCGGCTTTCGATAAATCCGCAGGAGCGTATCTCGCCCGCCAGACCAACCTCTCCGACCGCCGCAAGATCCTCGGGCACGGGCCGGTTCTTGAAAACCGACGCCACGGCCAGCAGTATCGCCAGATCCGCCGCGGGCTCGGTCATCTTGAGCCCGCCCACCACGTTGATGTAGGTGTCGTGGGCCGAGAGCACAAGTCCCGCGCGCTTCTCAAGGATAGCCAGCAGCATAACCGCTCGGTTGAAGTCGACTCCGGTAGTCATTCGTCTGGGATTGCCGAAAATCGTGGGCGTCGCCAGAGCCTGTATCTCGGCAAGAACCGGGCGCGTGCCCTCCATGGTGCAGACGATGCAGCTTCCAGGAACTCCCGACGGCCTGCCCGACAGCATGGCGGAGGAGGGGTTTAAGACCTCCGACAGCCCGTGCTCTCCCATTTCAAAAACTCCGATCTCGTTGGTGGAGCCGAACCTGTTTTTTATCGCGCGTATAATGCGGTAGGAGCGGTTCTGGTCACCCTCGAAGTACAGCACGCAGTCCACGATATGCTCAAGTATCTTCGGGCCCGCGATTGAGCCGTCCTTGGTAACGTGACCCACCAGAAACGTGGCGATCGACCTGCTTTTCGCGATCCTCATCAGCGCCGCCGCCGTGTCGCGTATCTGAGACACGCTGCCGGGCGCCGAGGTGAGGTTCGGGTTATACATGGTCTGAACCGAGTCAACCACCAGAATGTCGGGTTTTTCCGCGGTTACGCGCTGCAAAATGATTTCGGTATCGGTCTCGGAATACACCTTCAAATTGTCGGATCCCGCGCCCAGTCGTTCAGCGCGGAGCTTGATTTGCCTAAGTGATTCCTCGCCCGACACATACAGTATTTTTTTGTCTCTGCCGAGATAGCTGCAAATTTGCAGCAGTATTGTGGATTTTCCGATCCCCGGGTCTCCGCCCAGGAGCACCAGAGAGCCCGGAACAAGGCCTCCGCCCAGCACTCGGTCAAACTCCGACAGACCCGTTGATGATCGGGGCTCGTCTCGCGTGGAGATGTCCTTTAAATATTCGGGCTTTGACTCGTCAGCGCTGTCGTTTGAAATCCAAGCGGAGGAGGCTTTCGAGCCGCGTCCCTTGCCCGTGATAACGGTTTCCTCGACCAGCGTGTTCCACGAGCCGCAGGCGGTGCACCTGCCCATCCACTTGGGATACTCGTTTCCGCACTCCGAGCAGACAAATACTGTTTTCGCCATTGATCAACCTCCGAAATTTGCATTTTGCCGTTGCTGAAAAATGTCCGTTCTTACTAAAAGTTTGCAAACTTTTGGTAAGTTTATTATACCATAATTAGGTTTTTTTGTCCAATATATTTTAAAAATATTTTGCCAAGATTTTAATTTTGGTTAAAATTGCGCAAAATCCGTCATTCATCGGTACCGATGTGTGGGTATTGTATATAATCGCCGATATAATTGTGATAAAAATGTAATATATTTACCCTTGAAATAATACCTTTGTTGTTATATAATGTTTTTTAATATTAGGCATTTTGTTGCTCAAAGGGTGGGATGCGCAGTTGTTCTATAGCGGGATCGTCGTGGATTGTCTGGAGCTTGCACTCTTTTTTATTGGGTTGTATTACGTTGCCGCGGCGGCGTTTTCGCTGTTTCCGCGCAGAGCGGAAAAAGAGGGCAAACCTATGAGCTTCGCGGTGATAATCCCGGCCCACAACGAGGAGAGCGTAATATCCGGAGCGGTAAAAAGCGCCTATGACGCCGCCGACGGCAAAAACAGTATCAGAGTATACGCCGTGTGCGACAACTGCGCGGACAAAACCGCCGAGGCAGCGGCAAGAGCGGGAGCTCGGGTCATCACTCGAACGGGCGGCAAGCCAAACAAGGCGCTGGCTCTCAAATACGCGGCGGAGCGTATCTTTGAGGAATACGAGCCCGACTGCGTCGCTCTGATCGACGCCGACAATCTGGTCGGAAAAGGCTTTTACAGCGAAATGAGCCGCGCGCTTGGCAGAGGCTTTGCGGCTGCTCAGGGCAGGATAGAGACAAAGAATCCGAACAAAAGCTGGCTCACCGCGGCGTACTCGCTGTGGGGCTCGCTTGAAAACAGAATGGGGAGGCTGGCGCCTTCGAATATCGGACTTAACGTCAAGCTGTCCGGCACGGGCTGCTGCGTAAGGAGCGAGGTTTTCAAAGAGCTGGCCGTCGGCGGAGAATGTCTTGCCGAGGATCTTGAGTATACCGCGCGTCTGGCGCTGATGGGCGAAAAGACGGGATACTCAAGCGGCGCTGTCGTGTATGACGAAAAGCCGAGCAAGCTCGGAAGCTCGCTGCTTCAGCGGGTGCGCTGGGCGCGCGGCATTGTCAGCGCTCAGGGAAAGTACGGCGGAAAGCTGCTGCGCAAAGGCAAAATTTTTGACTGGCTCAGCCTGTACGGAGACTTTCTCGGAATATTCGCGTACGCGGTATTTGCGGTGATCTCGGTTTTCGCGTCGAGAGGGATTTTCTCGGGCGGGAGCGTTCCGCTGTGCGGACTGTGGACAAAGGTGCCGTGCTTCATAGCGCTTGAAATATATCTGGGCCTGGGGCTTTTGACCGCTTTGATAAATCTTGCGGCTGACAAAAAGCTTGACAGGTTCGCGCCGTTTAAGCTCGCGGGGCTGCTGCTGTACGCGGCGACATGGATACCCGCGGGAATAATCGGACTTGTAAGTCATCATAAAAAAGAATGGTATCACACCGAACACGAAAGTTAAGGAGGTAATTATATGTGCGGAATAGTTGGATATGTGGGCTCAAAGCAGGCGGCTCCCGTTTTGCTTGACGGGCTCTCAAAGCTTGAATACAGAGGATATGACTCCGCCGGAGTGGCGGTCATGACAGACGAGGGCATCGTTGTCAAGAAAAAGAAAGGCCGTCTCTCTTGTCTCAGCGAGATGATAGACGGAGGAGCGGCCATACACGGCACGATGGGCATCGGTCACACCAGATGGGCGACCCACGGCGAACCGTCGGACACGAACTCGCATCCGCATCTGAGCAATTCGGGCAGATTCGCGGTTGTGCACAACGGCATTATCGAGAATTATCAGAAGCTCCGCGATTACTTGATCAAAAAGGGTTTTAAATTTATGTCCGAGACCGACACCGAGGTCATAGCGCACTTGTTTGAGTATTACTACAAGGGCGACATAATCGAGACTATGATAAAGGTGCTGAGCAGGGTCGACGGATCATACGCGCTGGGAGTGCTCTGCGCGGACAATCCCGACTCGTTCATAGCGGTGCGCAAGGAGAGTCCGCTCATCGTCGGACTGGGCGAGGGCGAAAATTTTATCGCGTCGGATATTCCGGCGATACTGAGCCACACCAGAGACGTGTATTTCCTGGACAATAACGAGATCGTTGTTATAAGCAAAGACGAGGTCAAGATATACAACACCGACCGCGAGGAGATCACCAAAGAGGCCTACAAAGTCGATTGGGACATCTCGGCGGCCGAAAAGGGCGGCTACGAGCACTTTATGTTCAAGGAGATCATGGAGCAGCCGCGCGCCATAGCCGACACCGTGAGCCCCAGAATAAAAGACGGAAAAGTCGTGCTTGATGACATTTCTCTCACCGCCGATTATATCAGGAACATAAATAAGATATACATAGTCGCCTGCGGCAGCGCCTATCATGTGGGCGTTGTGGGCAAGTATGTGATTGAGGACATGGTGCGCATACCGGTCGAGGTCATGGTCGCGTCCGAGTTCCGCTACTGCAACCCAATAGCGGACGAAAAGACGCTGGTCGTGCTGATCTCCCAGTCGGGCGAGACGGCCGACACGATAGCCGCCATGCGCGAGGCAAAGCGCCGCGGCGCCAGAACCTTCGCCATAGTCAACGCGGTTGGCAGTTGCATAGCCCGCGAGGCTGACGACGTGCTCTACACATGGGCCGGCCCCGAGATCGCGGTCGCCACGACCAAGGCCTACAGCACCCAGCTTACGGCGATATACCTTATGTCGATATATTTCGGACAGGAGCTCGGCACTCTGCCTAAAGAAAAGATCGCAAAATACATAAAGGCGATCGAGACCCTGCCCCAAAGAATAGAAAAGCTGCTTGAAAACAAGGGCGACATCCAGTATATAGCGTCCAAGTATTTCAGCGCAAAGAGCGTTTTCTTTATCGGCAGAACTCTTGACTACGCGGTGGCCCTCGAAGGCTCACTGAAGCTCAAGGAGATCTCGTACATACATTCCGAGGCTTACGCGGCGGGCGAGCTGAAGCACGGCACCATAGCCCTTATGGAAAAGGGCACGGTGGTCGTTGCGCTCTGCACCGTGAAAGAGCTGTTTGACAAGATGCTCAGCAATATAAGAGAGGTAAAGGCCCGCGGCGCCGTGGTTATCGCGATTGCCGAGAAGGGACACGAGGAGATCAAAAAAGCGGCGGATCACGTGATATACGTGCCCAAGTGCGACGCGCTCACTATGCCCAGCGAGGTTGTCGTGCCGCTGCAGCTGTTCTCGTATTATGTTTCATCCCTCAAGGGTCTTGATATCGACAAGCCCAGAAATTTGGCGAAGTCGGTCACGGTTGAATAAAAAAACAGTCATTGCCAAATGAGGTGATATTATGACAAAAACTCACGTTATCCGTTTGATCTGCGCGGTTCTGGCGTTTATGACGACGCTGGCGCTGATGTGCGTTGAGGTCCGCCCGGCAAACGCCGAGATCTCGGTGCAGCGGATATTAAAGGTGGGATTAAACTACGGCTCATCCGCCAAGTCGGTCGCCACGGTCACATCGGAGCGAGGATTCTATGTGGGAACCTTTGACGACCGCACATTCGTCGAGGAGCAAATAATCGAAAATCAAACGGTCATGATCCGCCGCAGCGGAGACAGCATAGTCGTGCAGGACACCGACGGCAACACTCTCTACACCGAGAACGGAAACAGCGGAGTTGGGCTCTGCCCGTTCTACACCGACTTCTGGGAGGAGCGGTTCACGTTTGAGGGCATCGGCTACCGCGGCAGTCTTAATCTGATAAAGGACGGCGACAACTTCGCGGCGATAAATGTTGTGGACGTGGACCAGTACCTATACGGCGTGGTCTCCCGCGAGATGAGCGAGTCGTGGCCTATTGAGGCGCTCAAGGCTCAGGCGATATGCTCGCGCAACTACGCGCTTCAAAACATAGGCAGGCACTCAAGCTACGGCTTTGACATCTGCGCCAACACCCACTGCCAGATGTACACGGGAATGTCGAGAGAGGCCGAGTCGATCTACGACGCGGTCGACGCGACGCGCGGCATGGTGCTCGGCTATAACGGCGAGCTGTGCAGCTGCTACTACTCATCGTCAATGGGCTCGGCCACCGAGGACGTGAAATACGTCTGGGGCAACGAGGTTCCGTATCTGGTGAGTGTCGACAACAGCTTTGAGGACACCGAGAATATACCGAACGGCGTGTGGTCGGGCACGCTGACCGCCGACGAAGCCTCCACTATAATGCGCAACCGCGGCTATGAGGTGGGCGACGTTCAGAAAATAGAGGCGCTCGAGTATTCGCCCGAGGGCAGGGTAATAAAGCTCAGAGTCACGGGCAACACCGCCATAAAGACGGTTGAGCGCGAGGAGTGCAGAACGCTGTTCGGCTCGGTTACAAAGAGCCAGATGTTCACGGTCACGGGCGACGGCGAGGCGCAGAACCAAGCCAATATAGCCGTGACCGACGGCGAGAAGCTGATACGCCGCAGGCCCAAGCAGATAGAGATACTCAGCGATATGGGCAGGAACCAAGTAAGCGGCGACACTCTGTACACCACAAATGGAGTTTATCAAAAGACCTACGCAGACTCGGCTGAGGAGCAGACCGCGCCCAACACAAGTTTCACGTTCAAAGGCACGGGCTGGGGACACAGCGTCGGTATGAGCCAGTACGGCGCCAAAGGCATGGCCGACAGCGGCTATAACTTTGCCGATATCCTGACCCACTACTTCACCGGCGCCGAAATAATAACAGCATATTAACGTAGTGATTAGGGATTAGCGAATAGCGAATACGCGGAGTGAATTATT
The DNA here is from genome assembly GCA_947585115.1 of uncultured Monoglobus sp. Lineage (GTDB taxonomy): Bacteria > Bacillota > Clostridia > Monoglobales > Monoglobaceae > Monoglobus. The sequence goes on along the minus strand of CANPWW010000046.1, from coordinate 7,352 downwards.
TAGCAAAACCATTCGTATATTTCCGCGAGATGTCATAAAACCTGTAGGGGCGGATATTATCCGCCCGCACTACTATACAAACAAGGATCCAAACACAAAACATGACAACAAAAGATTTTTATTACGACCTGCCGCAGGAGCTTATCGCCCAGCGGCCCCTTGAGGATAGAAGCTCGTCCCGCCTGTTGGTGCTTGACAAAACCGACGGCGGAATCGAGCATCGTCATTTCAGGGACATAATCGAATATTTAAACCCGGGCGATTGTCTCGTTATGAACAACACCCGGGTTATTCCCGCGCGACTTCACGGCGTAAAGGAAGGCAGCGGCGGCAGGATCGAGTTCCTGCTGCTCAAGCGCCTTGACATAAACACATGGAACGTTATACTAAAGCCCGGAAAGCGGGCGCGGACGGGCGCTCGGTTCGTGTTCGGAGACGGACTGCTGAGAGCCGAGATAATCGAGGTAAAGCCTGACGGAAACAGGATAGTCCGCTTTGAGTACGACGGAGTGTGGGAGGAGCTGTTGGACAAGCTCGGCGAGATGCCACTGCCGCCCTACATAAAAGAAAAGCTCGAGGACAAAGAGCGTTACCAAACGGTCTACTCAAAGATCGAGGGTTCGGCGGCGGCGCCCACCGCGGGTCTCCATTTCACAAACGAGCTGCTCGATGAGATAAAGAAAAAGGGCGTAAACACCGCCTACCTCACGCTGCATGTGGGGCTCGGCACATTCCGTCCCGTGTCGGTCGAAAACGTCGAGGACCACGTTATGCACACCGAGCACTACGAGGTCACGCCCGAGGCGGCCGATATTATAAACAGGACACGCGAGGCGGGCGGCAGGATAATAGCCGTCGGCACCACATCGGTGCGAACCCTTGAGACCGTGGCGGACGAAAGCGGCTTTATGCGCCCCGAGATAGGCGACACGAGCATCTTCATATATCCGGGGTATAAGTTCAAGATAACCGACAGGATAATCACGAATTTCCATCTGCCGGAATCCACGCTGCTGATGCTGGTCTCGGCCTTCGCGGGGAAAGAAAATATATTCAAGGCGTATGAGACCGCCGTCAAAGAAAAATACAGATTTTTCAGCTTCGGCGACGCTATGATGATAACGTAGGTACTAGGGAATAGGATCTAGGAACTAGGTACCCCCTCAGTCAACGTAGTGATTAGGGATTAGCGAATAGCGAATACGCGGAATTAATTCGGCAAAAACATTTGCGTATTCCCGCGTTCATAGGTCTAATCACTAATCACTATGTTTGTAGGGGCGGATATTATCCGCCCGCGGCGTCCCGTTCCATACGATGGCAATACGCAAAATGCCGTAGGGGCGGACGACCCCGGCCGCCCGCATAGGTGGGTCACAATCGGAGGTAAAATATGTTCAAACTAATAAAAACCGAAAACAGGGCCAGGCGCGGGCGGCTGGAGACCGTCCACGGCGCGATCGAGACGCCGGTGTTCATGAACGTGGGCACCGCGGCGGCCATAAAGGGCGCCCTTGACAGCGCTGATCTTAAAACCGTCGGCTGTCAGGTAGAGCTTTCCAACACCTATCATCTGCATCTGCGCCCGGGCGACGAGGTCATCCGCGACATGGGCGGCCTGCGCAGATTTATGAACTGGGACGGCCCTATCCTGACCGACAGCGGGGGCTTTCAGGTGTTCTCGCTGGCGAAGCTCAGAGACATAACCGAGGACGGCGTGACCTTCGCGTCTCACATAGACGGCCGCAGGATCTTTATGGGCCCCGAGGAGAGCATGGCTATCCAGTCAAACTTAGGCTCGACGATCGCTATGGCGTTTGACGAGTGCGTCGAAAATCCCTGCGAACGCGATTACGCCAAGGCCTCCGCCGAGAGAACGGCCCGCTGGCTCACGCGGTGCAAAACCGAGCACGACCGCCTGAACGGACTTGGCGGCACAATAAACAAAGACCAGCTGCTGTTCGGCATAAATCAGGGCGCGACCTACAGGGACATCCGTGTCGAGCATATGAAAACAATTGCCGACATGGGCCTTGACGGCTACGCGATCGGCGGTCTGGCGGTGGGCGAGCCCACCGAAGTCATGTATGATATAATCGAGGCCGTGGAGCCTTTCATGCCCAAGGACAGGCCCAGGTACCTTATGGGCGTCGGCACCCCCGTGAACATTCTCGAGGCGGTCGAGCGCGGCGTTGACTTTTTCGACTGCGTTATGCCCAGCCGCAACGCGCGCCACGGGCATCTGTTCACCTCAAAGGGAATCATAAACATCAAGAATTTAAAATACGAAAAAGACGACACGCCCCTCGATTCCGAGTGCGGCTGTCACACCTGCCGCAATTTCTCAAAGGCGTATCTGAGACATTTGTTCAAGGCCAACGAGATGCTGGGCATGCGTCTGGCGGTGATACACAACCTGCATTTTTATAACAACATGATGGCCGAGATCCGCGGGGCGCTCGACGAGGGCAGGTTCTCGGAGTATAAAAAAAGCCGAGTAGATATACTCGGCGTGAGAATTTAATTTAATAGGCGAGAGTGTATTTTTCGCGGTACCCGTCGTAGATATCTCGAATGTAGTCAACGTTGTCTCCACTGAGACGGTCTTTGTACTCATGCGCCGAGAACAGCACGTTGTCTCTCTCCTGCAGCAGATACACGGCGATGTTTGAGCAATGGGCGGCGATCTTGCCCAGATAGTTCAAAAGATTTGAGAAAACAAAGCCGAACTCGGTGCTGCACTCGTTTTTCTGGAGCCGCGTTATGTGGTTCTTTTTCATTTCGTGGCTTATTTCGTCTATAACGCGGTTGAGCGGCTCGATCTTGAGGGCCGCGACGCTGTCGCTTTTTTTGATCGCCGTGACGGTCAGCCCCATTATGTCGTTTATCGCGTTTGAGATCACGATGATCTCGTTCGCCGCGCTTTCCGAAAGCTCAATGCTTTGATTGTACATTTCCCTCGCGGTTCCCGCAAGGCTCCTGGCGTAGTCGGATATCCTTTCAACGTCGCCGATTATATGGATAAGCGTGGTTATCTCGGTGCTCTCGGCTATTGTCAGCTGCTGCTTGGTGAGCGCCGCGAGGTACGCGTTCAGCCTGTCCTCGTATGTGTCGATCGTGCGCTCCTGATCGACGATCTGCTTGCGCGCTCCCTCGTCATATTCCTTGAGCAGCTCAAGCGCGCGGCCGACCGAGGTTTTTGTCAGCGCCGCCATGTCCACGGTCAGCTCGCGGGTCTTGCCCGCCGCGAACGCGGGATAGCTCAAAAATCTGTCGTCCAGACTGTTGAACAGGTCGGCTTCCTCGCTCTTTTTCTTAAACGTCATTTCCGAAAGCTTTTCTATGCCGCCGCAGAAAGGCATCAACACGGCGGTTGACAGAATATTGAACACCGTGTGTATAAACGCGATCGAGAACACAGACGAGTCCGCGCTCATGAATCCGAAGTCAAAAGCCGCGTTAAGCGCGTAAAACAGCGCGGCGATAACCACAACGCCGATTATTTTTATGTAAACGCATGACGCGGCGACCCGTTTCGCGTCGGTGTTTCCGCTGATAGCCGAAAGCACGGGCGGCAGAGCCGCGCCGATGTTCATGCCAAGAATAATGGGCAGCGCGGTGGAAACGGGTATCGCGTTTGTGAGCGACAGCGCCTGAAGAATTCCGACCGACGCCGAGGACGACTGTATCACCGCGGTGAACAAGGTTCCCGCCAAAATTCCCGTCAGTGGGTGCGAGAACATCACGAGCGTGTCCTTGAAATACTGGCTGTCCTGCAGGCCGGCTGTGGCGTCCGACATCATTTCCATGCCGAACATCAGCACCGCGAAGCCGATCAGGATCGAGCCAACGTTCTTTTTTGCGTCTGATTTCGAAAACATGTTGAGACCGAGGCCCACCGCGGCCAGCACCGGAGTGAAGGCGGAGGGGGTCAGCATCTTGAGCAGGATGTTCCCGCCCGAGATACCCGATGTGCTCAGCAGCCAGCCCGTGACCGTGGTTCCGATGTTGGCGCCCATCAGCACGCTGGTTGTCTGCACCAGATTCATTATGCCCGAGTTCACAAAGCCCACCAGCATAACCATAACGGCGGACGAGCTCTGGATAACGGCGGTCACGCCGAAGCCGAGCAGAAAACCCTTGAACCTGTTTGACGTCAGCTTGCTGAGAATGGTCTCAAGCTTGCTGCCCGACAGCTTTTTCAGGCTGTCGCCCATGTAGTTCATGCCGAACAGGAACAGCGCGAGCCCGCCCAGCAGCGTTAAGATCGAAAATATGTCCATATATATTTCTCCCGTGTCGCGTATCTTTTGGTGAATTATAACGCGAAAGTCTTAAAATTTTCTTAAAAATTAACACCCGAACCATTATAACATAAGGTTTTTCAATATTCAACATAAATTTTAAAAAAACATTTTTAAGACTTTTCGTGTTCAAAAACGGCCATTTCGTGTCATAGGTATTGAAAACTGATTCTTTTATGATATAATCTAAAAACAATTTAAGCGGTTTATTGCGACCCGTCAGGCTCGCCCCTTGGGGAGATGCAGACGGGCGGATAATATCCGCCCTACGGGGTTTGCGATATATCGCGGGAATACGCGAATGTTTTTGCTAAATTCACTCCGCGTATTCGCTATTCGCTAATTGCTATGGTCGTAGGGCGGCTTGCCCACAAGCCGCCGGCCGGATGTGGGCATCCGGCCCTACGGTATGGGGCGAGGCAATAATTTGAAAATTATTAATATACACTCACACAAGGAGGGTTTTTAATGAAAAGAACTTTAAAAAAGTCAATCGGGATATTTTTGGCGATCGCCATGATCCTGACGGCGGCGCCGTTTGTGATAACGGTGTCGGCGGATGAGGGCGAGACCGATCCCCCGGAAGCCGTCTTAAATCTTTCCGGCGAGGGCACGGAGGCAAGTCCTTATCTCATCTCAAACAAGGATGATTTTACTGTGTTCCGCGACTGGGTCAACGGCGGAAATAACTGCGAAAACCAGTATTTCAGGCTGACGGGCAATATTGACCTTGAGGGCGATGAAAACAATCAGCATGCAGCTATCGGAAATCCGAACGTGCCGTTTAAAGGTCATTTCGACGGCGCGGGTTACTCTGTGCTCAATATATGTATACTTAAAGGTTCTGCGTACGCGGATAATAAGACCGGAGATTATCAGGGCTTGTTCGGATATATAGGCGAGGGCGGCTCGGTCAAAAACGTGAGCGTCAGCGGCAAGATCACCGCGCTCCGATATATCGGCGGCATCGCGGGATACAGCGACGGAGTTATCGAAAACTGCACAAACCGCTGCAGTATTTCCATGGAAAATTATTCATTTAATTATTGCGGATATGTCGGCGGCATCGTCGGCTCAAGCGGCGCCGATATAATCAGCTGCGGAAATTTTGGCAGCGTTAGCGGAGATCCCGCAAATATTGATTCGAATTTCCGTCTCAACCATTTCGGAGGAATCGCCGGAGAGAGCCGCGGCGGAAATATATTGAACTGCTATAACACCGCGGAGGTCAGAAATAACGATACACTTTCGGGTGACAGACCGCCCGGCGTTTCTTCTCGCTTGTATGCAGGTTATCATAATAGTTATAATACAGGCGGCATAACGGGTGAAAAGAAAAACGGAATAATAAAGAACTGCTATAATACCGGAAATATACTCGGAGCCACGATCAACGCTGCCAAGGCGGCGGGTATCGCGTCATACTATGACCAAAACAGTTCGCTGGAAAACTGCTATAATACAGGACAACTCATCATATACAGAACCGGAGACGGTCATAGCGATCCCTTCGGAGACGGTCATAGCGATGCCTTGCTCTATGCCTCAGCCTCCGATCTGCCATTATCCCCCATTGGCAACAGCGACTACAAAAGCAAGGACAATGAGATCAACTGCTACTACCTCAACGACGGAAAGGCACAGGATGATTGCGCCACAGCGGTTGCCAGAGAGGAGCTTGCAAGGCAGTGGCTCGCGGACAGCCTTAACCAAAACAGCGATCTCGCGTGGGCGATAAGCCCGTATTTTGGCGTACCGGTGCTTGTTGACAATCCCGAGTCGTTTTACGGCAGCGGAACCCAAGACGATCCGTATGTTATTAAAAACGCAAGGTCCCTTGCGCATTTTAGAGATTATGTCAACAACGGCAACGACTGCACGGGAAAATACGTGCGTCTTGACGCCGATATCGATATGTCGATATTAGGGAACTCGACGGCTCCGATAGGCATGATCAAAACTCCGTTTAACGGGCATTTCGACGGCAACGGCCACAGGATCAGCGGACTCGGTGAGTTTACGCCCGACTATTTCGAATTCTTCCCTCGGGGTTTGTTCGGATGTATAGGCAGCGAAGGCACGGTCACCAGGCTGAGCGTGTCGGGAACGATCGCCAAAGATGACACAGATCACACAAATTATGAATTGGGCGCCATCGCGGGCACATGCTACGGAAAGATCACGAATTGCTATACCGACGTATACTTCAGGTGCGGCAGCGGCGGCAGCGGCGGGTGGACGGGCGGCATTGTCGGAATTCTCGAAAACGGCGGCGAGATATCGGATTGCTACAGCATTGGAAAACCCGATAATGCAAGCTTTTCGGGAGGGCTCGTTTTCGAAATGAAAGACGGCTCTAAGATGTCTAACTCATACTATTATAATCTGGACATAGGCGATGGGCTGTTCGGGCGCATCGCGTGCAGGAAGGCCGACTCCGCGGTGATAGAGAACTGCTATTGTCTTGAGGAAACAAGACCCGCCTATACCTTCCGCGCCGTTGTCGTTCCCAATATTCAAAGCTGGATGATTACGGAGGACGAATTCAAAAATCTGGCGGCTGACCTGAACCGGGACACCGGCGAAGTCACATGGGCAAACTCGACGTCTTTGGGAAGGCCGATACTTTGCGAAAATCCCGAAACGACTTTCCGAGGCGGCAGCACCGATGAAGATCCGTGGATAATTTCGGACGCCGCGTCGCTTGGGCGCTTCCGCAATTATATAAACAGCGGTAAGGGAGAGGGCGAGTATTTCAGAATAACAAACGATATAGATCTGTCGTCAACATACGGCAGGGGCAAGATGTCCTGGACTCCCATCGGCAGCAGCTCTGTACCGTTCCGCGGCACGCTCGACGGCGGCGGACACAAGATAAGCGGGCTTTACATAAGCGACAGCGCCTCAATATTTGGTTTCTTATTTAACCCCTTGAGCGGAAACTCCCCATGCCAAGGCCTGTTCGGGAGCGTCGGCGAGAGCGGAACCGTTATGAATCTGTCGGTTACGGGCTCAATAAAATGCACCGCCGATTATGCGGGCATCATC
>CANPWW010000045.1 GCA_947585115.1 uncultured Monoglobus sp. | reverse complement strand
GTGGACGGATTAAACTCGGACAACTATATACAGGTCAAGGGCTGCTATAATGTTACTCTTGAGGGTATAGGAAGCGATGCGGTTCTTTACAACTGGAGTTTCCTGGTAAGAGACGCTCATGAGACCGAAGTCAGAAACTTCGGCGTTATCGGATTTAAGGATGACGGTATATCTCTTGATACCGACAACGATCATATCTGGGTTCACAATAATGATATATTCTACGGCGATCCCGGCGGCGACGCAGATCAGGCCAAGGGCGACGGTTCTTTGGATGTAAAGGGATTCTCGAATAATGTTACGCTTTCGTATAACCATTTCTGGGACAGCGGAAAATGCTCGCTTTGCGGAATGGGCGATTCACAGGAATTCTTTGTATCGTATCACCATAACTGGTTTGATCACTCCGACTCGCGTCATCCCAGAATTCGCGTAGGAACCATTCATATTTACAACAACTATTTCGACGGAAACTCGAAGTACGGCGTTGGCGTAACAAAGGGCAGCTCGGCGTTTGTTGAGAACAACTTCTTCAGAAACTGCTATCACCCCGTGCTTTCGTCACTGCAGGGCACAGATGCTCTCGGAGAAGGCACCTTCTCGGGTGAACCCGGCGGTATGATTAAGATGTTCGGCAACAAAATCGAAGGTGACCATTATGTGCCGGTTGTTGACGCGAAAAACCCGATAAACACAGGATTTGACGCATATGTCGCTACATCGAGAAACGAGCAGGTACCTTCCGAGTATAAGACGGTTTCAGGCGGAACAACGTATAATAACTTTGACACAAAGTCTGACATGTATAAGTACAATGTTCAGGAAGCTGACGTTGCACGCGCGGACGTAATGGCGTACGCGGGCAGAGTTGACGGCGGAGATTATAAATATACGTTTGACAACTCTGTTGACGACGCGTCATACGATGTAAACACTAAACTCAAGAGCGAGCTTAAGAGTTACAAGACATCTTTGGTATACAGCTATACTTCACCCGCCACTTATCCGGCAACTGACGGTTCGGCTGTTGAGCCGGCCCCCACGACAGGACCTATACCGACGGCGGGTCCCACTCTGAAGCCCGGCGAGACTGCCGCGCCCGCACCCACAGCGGCGCCCACTCAGGCTCCCGTAATGGCTGAACCCACAACTTGGGACTTCGGCAAGGCTCCCTTCACGGTAACGGAAAGCGACGCGACGCATCCGGACACGAAGTATTTCCCGCAGAATAAAGATAATACTGCTCGGTATGATATAAAGAGCGACTCGATCACGCCCGAGAATTTCGGCGGTCTTAAGCATACGGCCGGAAGCAAACCCGATGGTCAGTATCAGACCGGAAGCGCGGAGTTTGAGGACGGTTTTAAGAGCACATGGCAGATCAAGTCAAACGGCGGCTCGTTCAGCTTTATTCCGGTTGTTGACGGAACCGTTAAGGTATACGCCAAGCACGGAAGTACCGATGATACCAAGCCTGATGATAATGTAACGATCACGCAGGGCACGAATTCACAGAAACTGACAATTAAGCCCGCTGCTCAGGCGCCGTTTAAAGTACTTACAATGGATGTTGTCGCGAATCAGACCGTGACGATCTCGGCGGACCAGAACACCAGCTACTACTGCATAGCGTATACAAGCGACAAGCCCGTTCCCACAACTCCGCCGGTTAACCCCACAGAGCAGCCGACGAAACCCACAACACCGCCCGTAACGGCTCCGCCCGCGGACTATGATTATTCGATAACGGGCGCGGCGGTAAACGGCAGCGGACTTGATGTGACGGTAGCGTACAGCGGCGCGGCTCCCGCTCCCGAAGGAGTTCTGCTTGCGGCGAAGTATGACGACGCCGAGGCTCTGACCGAGTTTAAGCAGGGCCCGAAGGTAAGCGGCGCCGGAACCTATAAAGTTGACGGATTTACGCCGAAAACAGGCGACAAATATTGGCTTTATATCTGGAACAGCGTTGACGGAATGAAGCCTCTGTGCGAAAAATATGTTGCTGCGACAAGTGTTGTGCCTTCGGAACCCACACAGCAGCCGGAGAATCCTTCCACCGGTGAGGCCAAGGTATGGAATTTCGGCGCGGCTCCTTGGGACACATTCTCGCTGGCTCTCAGCGAAACAGATGCCACCGAGCAGACTGTTGACGGCCTCAAAGTGGGCGCATCAAAGGGTGTTAAAAACAACAAGACCATCACGGCAAACGCGACGGAAGGTCTCAAGCTCAGTGCTTCGGGTGCGTGCTATTTCTCCTATACCGCCGATGTTGCGGGAACAATCAAGTTCACGGTACTGTCGTCGAGCGATTCTCCGTACAAGAGCACTGATGAAGCTGTACTGAGATCGGTTAAGATAACAAAAGGTTCAGAGGCCGAAAAAGAGGACCCGTACTGCTCTGCGAATCCGCTAGTCCTGACAAAGGATTATTCATATGATCTGGCCGCGGGCGAGACCATCAAGGTAGCGGGCGGCACAAACGGCTTTTACCTCCCCGCGCTGAGCTTCACGCCCGGCAACTGATAGGCAAACGCCAAAACAAACGCTTAATAATTTTAATAATTATTAATAGATTTCTTCCCAAGAGAAAGGCGGGGCTCGAGACCCCGCCTTTTCGCTGCTTTTAGTGGTTTTGTGTTTTGAAATAACACATATTATAACACACTTTTTGGCCTTAATTCAGTAGTTTGTCATAAATTGCGTCAAGGCTTTTGGCGATTTGTTTCAATTCGCCGTCCACTTCGTGGCCGTAGACGCCGAGGGTGTCCATTGAATCACTGTGCCCGACAAGCGTTTTTAAATCGCCTTGCGGCAGGTTCTTGGCTATCGAAACAAACGTATGCCGCAGCTCATACGGCGATACATAATGGATGCCGTTGTAGTCACAATAGTTATGCCAATGATAACGGTAGGTGTGCAGCCGCATATCGCCGAACACATACTCGCAGCCCTCGTAGTGGGGCTGCTGCTTTAGTACGGCTTTCGCCAGGTCGGTCAGGTAAAATGATCGAACCGCGTTTTCGTTTTTGCCTTTCGTCAGCTCGTCGTGAACGTTGCGGGACCGCTGAATATGGACAATATCATCTTCGATGTCGGACCATTTTAACCCCAGCAGTTCTCCCGGACGGAGACCGGTCAAAACCTGAAATCTATAGGCATAAATACATTCGTCAAACACTACCTTGTTATTTACGGTCGTATTTTCGCAGGTGAACAGCTTTTTTAAATCATCGGGCTGCAGTATATGTTTTCCCTTAATTCGCGCGCCTTTGGGGATATACAGGTATTCGGGGTACAGGGTTGTTACTCTGCTTTTGCGGCAGAACTTCAGCAGTTCAAGCAGCGTCTCTTTTAAGCCCTGCAGAGTTTTTCGGGACAGGCCTTTTTTGTACGCGGCGTTTATGATGTTCTGGAGCTTTTGCTCGGTAACTGCCGATATTTTGAGGTGGCCTATTGCCGGAAGGAGATGGACTCTGCCCTGTGATTCAATTCTTAAAGCGTTCGAGTATGACGTTGTTAGCCGCTTTTCTTCGAGGTATTCGTCCCACAGGCTCGACACTTTTGTTGCGGTTCCTCTGATATTGTCGTCGAGCCATTCGTCGGCTTTTTTGTTTGCCTCGCGCTGGCCGGTCCGTCCTTTTTTTGACGAATAGAACGATCGGCGGACGCCGTCGCGCTGCACGTTGATCTGCCACCGCTGCTGTTTTTCGTGCCAAACGGCGGTATTTGTTCTTTTGTCCATGAAAAAATCTCTCCTTTTTGTGTATATTAATTTGACACAGCAAGAGAGATGTGGTATAATAATAGTGGTTTTTTTGGCATACTCATCTTTCTTGCAGTGTGTCAGCGTCCCGGAGCTCTGCTCCGGGGCTTTTTATTTTTTACTTACATGAAGTTGGTTTTTGAGAGCCTCCTGGAGGACGGCCGAGAAGTTGATTCCGCATTCCAAAGCGCGGGCGTTTAACCATGCGGGCAGGGTCACGGTTCTGTTTATGGATTTATTTATCTGCGCGCTGCGTATCGACGGCATATAAACATCGATCAGAACCGCTCTCTCGTTGTCATTTGTTTTAACTTCGTTAAGCGGAGTGGGAGCGGGTATTTCTTCGTTGTCTTCTTCCAATCCGTACATAACGCAGCCGAGCAGTTCGCGGGCCATGAGCAGCGCGTCATCGTCATTTTCGCCGCTTGTGGCGCATTTCAAATCCGGGAAGTCAACCGCGATCTCACAGCCCGGCTCGTATGTGAATACCGCGGGATAAAAATATCTTTCAACCTTTTTCATAAAATAACCTCCTAATTAATATTTTAAAAACGAAAACGATCATTTAAACTTTAATCCCGATTGCTCCTCTATGCGGCGCAGAGTCTTGATCGGAATATCTTTATCGGGGTGTTTTACGGTTGTGCGTCCCCTTTTTGGTCGGGTGCTTATACTGGTGATGACTTCCGACAACATTTACCTCGTACCAACCGTCCTCCAGCAAAAGTTTAATTATTTCCCTTGAAGAATAGCTTTTCATTAACTTTCCTCCTTATGAGATATATTATAACACATATAATTATATGTGTCAAGGTTTTGAAAATACAATCGGTTTGTATTTGGGGTTTTCGGCAACGAGTGTCATACCGTTTTCTTGTTTGTATACACGTTGATCTCCGATACGTTATTTTCAACAACTTGTTTATATTATATCTCACAAACAAGAGATGTCAATACAAAATATTATATTTATAAGATTTTTTGTTTGTTTGCACTAAAAACTTTGTATATTATTATATAATTTTGCAAATTTTTGTTTATTTTTACCATACATTTTATTTACCTATAAATTTAATTTTGAAAGACTTGCTATTTAGTCGCGTTATTATATAGCCTCTTTCTCGGAAATTTCATATTTATCGGAATCAAGCAAAGCCGAGATATAACCAATAGTTTTATCTTTATCGCTACGGTCCAAACGACTAAATTCTGATAATAGTTTATTCTGATCAGAGGATAATATGGTTTGTTTTTGAGTATTGTTAATATATATATTAGGATTATCCGATAATCCTAACAGGAAATCTATACTTACGTTGAAATGCTTGGCAAGCAAAATCAGATGTTCAGCTTTTGGTAAGGTTCCATTTTTCCACTTTGTTATTAAACCAGATGAAACGCCGATTTTTTTCCCGACAGGATTAGGTTTTTCTTTTTTTTCTTCACATAACTGATAAAATCTTTCCCAAAACATAATAAAGCTCCTTTCAATTTTCTGTTGACATCTCACATATATGAGATTATAATGTTAGTATCATATGTTACGAGGTGATGATGTATGCGTGCTTTAAGGCATGAAGGTAAATATTTAACTCTATGTGAGCATTGTGGCGAGGGTATAATCGAATATCCCTTACGATATTGTAAGATTTGCGGTCATAAAAACAGATGGCCATTTTGGGTAAAACTGTTCAATCTGCTTAATCGAATAGTTACTGCGGCTGTTCCGGCTCTTATTGGGTCAATAATTTTTAATTTGCTATTTCGGAGTTAAACTCACGAGAAAGGACAGAAGACGGGGCCAAAAAGTACTTGTGATCGCCGCGGTTATGAATGCAACCAAAATATCAAGCCACTTTGAGACAAGAATGTTTTTCCAAAATTTCATATACTCGTCTCTCATATTGAGATACGCTGTTTCACCCAAAGCAGATAAATATATTTCGTCCTTGTAGGTCAGACGCGAGCCTTCGGGGTTTTTTTCCTGTAAAATCATATTATGTGTACGTAAATATGAAAGCGGCGCATGCAATTTTATTGAACCAAACTTTTTTGCCATGGCTGTGTATGACACATGATGTTTTCCGTAACAAAACTTTAGTATTTTATAATGCTGCTTTGAAAGTTCGGTATCAAAATATTTCATCTTTTTCACCTCGTTGGTAATTTTTTAACATGTTTTTATATCTATCTAGTTTCCTTTTTCGGTCGGCTCGGCGAGGGTTTACAATATTTTCAAAAACCCAAACAGCATTAGTAAGAACTCTTTTGACACTATCAAAATCGTTCATTTTTGTGTATGCGTTAATTAAAAAATCATACGGAAAACTGCCGTCAAAGTCCTCAAGTATGTTTTTTTCGCATAAATCAATAGCTTTATCTATATCACCGATTTTGTTATAGTAAATCGCAAGTTGGTTTCTTTCTAAGCATGTCATTTTATCATCTCCGTATTATTCATCCATACGGATGCACTTGGTATCTCCGACTCGAACAGTATAAGTTGGTAATTTTTACTACATTTTCATTTCAAGCTTTATATAAAATGTATAAAATCCCACGTTTATAAGATTTTAACTTGACATCTTATAAACATAAGATTATAATATAAATAAGTTGTTGATAAACACGGAAGGGGGGGACGGCGAGTATGAAGGAATTTATCCGTGGGCAGAACAACAAATTTGTTTTGGGCGGTATTAAGTTTTTTCCGTATTTACCGAAACCTTTAGATGTGATCATCGATGATCTTTTTAAGATATCGAAAAACCGATCTGACGTTTCGGGACTTGTGGATCAGGACGTTTCTTCTTCATCAAAACAAAATTGAGCTGAGAAACATTCTGAATTAACTCAATCTCTGAGCCGTCATCCAATATGCCGTAAAAAACTATCAGATATGGATCCTTGAACTTTACATGAGTTACCACAAAGTTGAACGATCCGCCGGCAGAGGTGAGATATATAGCGGTTTCGTGTTCGTCGTCCAGTGTGCTGTTGAATGCTTTGATCTCTTTCATCAGCTGCTTGAATAAAATGCTGGCATATCCAAGTTTTTCATGCTCGGTTTGCTCAATGGTTTTAACGAGATTATCGAAATTAATGTTAGGTATATCCATTGCTTTTACTTCCTTTCGGGGGTAGGTGTGGAGTTTGCCATAAAAATACACAATTTATTATATCTCATTCCCGCTTGGCTGTCAACAACTTGTTGAATTGAAAGTGAGGTGATAAAAATGTCAAATAATATGCTTAAACTGCCGCTGGCGCAGGTCGGAAAAAATCAGAGTGATCTTCTTCCGGAGCTCAGAGCGAGAGGGTTTACAAATCTTTCCGATTGTTTGCTCTCGAAATACGCAAACGGTCGAGACACCGGACCGCAGTCAAAAAAGGTTCTGGCTGCCGCTTATGAGATAATCGAAGGCTGGAGAAAAGAAACGGCGTAAGAATGGGGGTGATGAGGTGAAAAAAGAAGAAATTAAAGTTTTGGTAAACGTTGATGCCGAAGAAGCTATCAAGGCTCTTGACGCTGTTTGCGTGAAAATTGATGATGTCATAAAAAAAGCAAATCAGCTTAAAGCGATATCAGCTGACGCTGATAAAGAAAATAATGTTTTAAGTTTAGAAGTAAAAAAGTATCTGAGTAGTCAAACATCATATTTGCTGACAGAAATAATGCGTATTTTTACTTCGACGCATGACGAGAGTATAAAGCTTGATTGCCTTAAACTTTTAAACAACATGGCTATATAGGTGGGTTCGAAAAAGGCGGTGTTATGTGATGAAAAAAATCATTGAAAATATTGTGGACTTTGTTTTATTCGATTTGGGTGACTTTATACATAATCATCCGGATCTGCTCACGGTTGTGTTTGTCGCTGTCGGAGCGGCGCTCGGGGTTATGCTCGGGTCAAAGCTGGGAGAATTATTCTTAAGAACGCTGTGGCCCCATATATAGCCGACGCATGTTGTAATGGCAGTTGTGATCAGAGCCACTATCATGAATATTGAAATATGCGTGTGTCCGGAGAATTATACTAAATTTTGAAAGGGGGTGAAAAAGGATGATGATGCCAAAAAAACCATACCACCGTCTGCGTGGTCGAATGTATGAGTATGGATGCACTCAGGATGATGTCGCCGATTATTTGGGACGGTCGAAGTGCTACATAAACAAGAGGTTCAACCGCAAAAAGCAATTTGAGTTATCGGATGTGTACGGGATCTGCAAGATGCTTGAAATCAACCCGAAAGAAATCTGCAGCTTTTTCCCGGAAACGGAAACACAGCAAGTAGTATCGTAAAAAGGAAGGAGAAAACATGAAGATAGGATCAATTACAATTACTCTGGATCTGACAACAGAGAATATAAAACGAGTTGAGGCGCTGCTGCATAACGAGGGACTGTCGGAGACAGCGATAAAAGCTCAGGCGGCGGGCGTTAATGTAAAATCGGCTGAAATTAAGGGTCACGCGCCGGATCCGCAGGCGCCCGTCGAGTTTGAGCCACGGGAGATTGTCGATAAAAGCGGAGTCGCAGCCTCGGCAGAGCCCGAGGCCAAACCCGAACCCGAAAACGAGGACAAGACCCGAAAGGCGGACGCGCCGAAGAACGACGTGACGCTTACAGATGTTCGCGCGGTGGCGCTGAAGCTGTCGCGGAGCAACAAAAAGAGCGTTCTGAAAGACGCGCTCGCAAAGTTCGGAGCGAACAAGCTGTCCGATGTTAAGGAGTCCGACTATCCCGCACTTTTGGCGGAGCTGACAGGAGGGATTGAGTGATGGCGGGAGCACACGCATTATTATCGGCGAGCAGCGCGCACAGATGGCTGGTATGCACTCCCAGCGCGCGTCTTGAGGAGAAGTTCCCCGACGCGGAGACGGAATATGCCAAAGAGGGCACCCTCGCTCATGAGATCGCCGCGTACCTCGCTTTGAGCAAGACAGGGCAGATCACCGCGAAAATCCTTGAAAATATGTGGGACGATGTGAAGTATAACGAATACTACAGCGCTGATATGGTAGATCACTGTGAGGGATACGCCGAATATGTCTATGACAGGTGGCAGCAGGCGAAAAAGACTTGCCCGGATGCCAACGTTCTGATCGAGGCCAAGATCGAGTACGATCAGTGGGCGCCCGAAGGCTTCGGAACGGCAGACTGCATTATATTGTCCGATGACACTCTTGAGGTAATAGACTTCAAGTATGGCAAGGGCAAGAAGGTGAGCGCCTACAACAATCCGCAAATGCGATTATACGCTCTGGGAGCTTACAACACATACGGATTATTGTACGGGCTTGAAAATGTTCGCATGACGATATATCAGCCGCGTTTAGGCGATCCTATACAGACGGACATTATCACAATTGACCGGCTGCTTGATTGGGGTGAAAAGGAAGTCGCGCCTACGGCGCAGCTCGCATGGAAAGGCGAAGGTCCTTTCAGTCCGTCACACGAGGTATGCCGGTTCTGCAAGGTGAAGGGAACCTGCCGAGCCCGCGCTGACTATAACCTGAAGGTGTTTGACAGCGCGCCCGAAAAAGCGCTGTTGACGCCGGATGACGCGGGCGAATACCTTAATCTGGCTGACGATATGAAATCATGGCTTGAGGACCTTGAGAACGTTGTTAAATCCGCGCTGCTCATGGGCCGCAAAGTCTATGGCTGGAAGCTGGTAGAGGGCCGAAGCAATCGCAAGTATAAAAACCCCGCAGCAATTGCCGAGACTCTGATCGCTGCCGGAGTCCCCACGGAGCAGATCTATAAGCCGCAGGAGCTTATAAATCTGACCGCGCTTGAGAAACTGATGGGTAAAAAGTACGTAAAAGAATATCTGAGCGGGTTTATAGAAAAGCCGAAAGGCAAGCCCACGGTTGCCCCGGAAACGGACCCGCGCGATGAATATGTGCCGGCCGACGAGGTAGTTAAAGCTTTTGAGGAGGAATCCGAAAATGCTTAAAAAATATAAACTTACGTTTGCAGCGGTTGTATTTGTGCTAATAATATTTTTGACCACCATTATTATAACGGTATTCAAAACACCTGAAAAAACGACACTCCGAGAGGCGAGATATGAACCCGTCGGCTATACGGTCAGCGAGGGGGAAACCCTGTGGAGCCTTGCCGAGAAATACGCGGACGGAGACCCTCGGGAGTGGATCTATCAAGTAGAAAATCTTAACGGCATGACCGCGGAAATTTATGCCGGAGAGCAAATAATTATATTAACTTTGGAATAAAGAAAAGGAGAGATTTTATTATGACAAACACACAGGTAGTAACAGGAAAGGTAAGGTTTTCTTACGCAAACTTATTCACACCGAAAGCAATACAGGTAGACGCTCCGGAGAAGTACAGCGTTACGCTGCTTATTCCGAAGTCGGACAAGGCTACTATCGCGAAAATCAAAAACGCGATAAACGCGGCAAAGGACATGTACCTCGCGAAGAACGCGGGCAAGAAACTCCCCGTAAACCTCAAGACCACTCTGCACGACGGCGACGGCGAAAAGCCGAACGGCGGAGAGTATGGCGCGGAGTGCAGGGGCTGCTACGTTATGACAGTAAGCTCAAAGCAGCCGCCGGTTATCGTGGACGCAAACAAGACCCCAATCACCAACGAGCGCAAACTGTATTCCGGCTGCTACGGCCGCGCGATCATAAACTTCTATGTTTATGACACGCAGGGCAACAAGGGCGTGTCCGCCGGGCTTAACGGTATTATGAAGCTCCATGACGGTGATCCGCTCGGCGGCGGAGTTATTACCGATACCGACTGGGACGACGGCTGGGAGGATACGGACGAGACAGACATAGACGATATGCTCGATTAATGGGAGTACATAATGAAATTATTAAGTATTGACATCGAAACGTATAGCCCGATAGATCTCAGAACTTCGGGTGTATACAGATACGCGAACCACCCGGATTTTGAAATTCTGCTGTTTGGGTACGCGTTTGACGATCAGCCCGTAAACGTTATAGACCTCGCATCCGGCGAAACGCTGCCCGATGAGGTTATATGCGCGCTTGTATCACCCGATGTCATAAAAACCGCATTTAACGCAAACTTTGAAAGAACCTGTATCGCGGCATATACCGGTATGGATATGCCGCCGGAACAATGGAGCTGTACGGCAGTCCGGGCGAGTGAGCTCGGACTGCCGGCAAGTCTTGAAAACGTGGGTACAGTGCTGGGACTTAAAGAAGATGAGCAGAAGCTCAAGACAGGTAAGAACCTTATAAAATATTTCTGCAGACCGTGTAAGCCTACGCAGGCGAACAACAGACGCACTCGGAATCTCCCGCAGCACGATCCCGCGCGGTGGGATATGTTCAAAGAATATAATTGCAGAGATGTAATTACCGAAAGGGCTATCCGTAAAAAGTTGTCGCGGTTTGATATACCTAAATCAGAAGAGCGGCTATGGGCGGTCGATCAGCGCATCAATGACAGAGGCGTGAGAGCCGATGTGGGTTTTGCGAGAAACGCCGTCATGATCGATACTATTATAAAAAATCGTCAGCTGCGAGAAGCGATAGAGCTTACAGGTCTTGAAAATCCGAAAAGCCCCGCGCAGATCAAAGCGTGGATCCAAGAGACGGCGGGCATCACTGTTGAAAGTTTGAACAAAAGGGCTATTCCGACAGTACGCAAGGACGCGAACAATGCCGATGTTGACAGACTGCTGGATCTGAGGGCTCAGCTATCAAAAACCTCTGTTAAGAAATACCGGGCGGTACTTCGCACCGTCGATACCGACGGGCGAATCAGAGGTCTGACAAAATTCTACGGCGCAAACCGGACGGGAAGATGGTCGGGCCGTTTGGTCCAGTTGCAGAACCTTCCCAAGAATCAAATATCAAACCAAGAGCTTGATATAGCGCGTCAGTTTGTCAGCGCAGGCGATATTGAGAGTATAGAGCTGTTGTATGATGATGTTGCGGGCACGTTGTCGCAGCTTGTTCGTACAACGTTTATACCAAAAGAAGGCTGCCGATTTATAGTAGCCGACTTTTCTGCGATCGAGGCGCGGGTACTGGCATGGATGGCGGGCGAAAAGTGGCGTATGGACGTTTTTAAATCACACGGAAAGATATATGAGGCCTCCGCGGAGCAGATGTTTCACTTGCCGACCGGCAGCGTAAAAAAGGGCGACCCTATGCGGCAAAAAGGTAAGATCGCAGAACTGGCTCTCGGATATGGCGGTTCGGTCGGCGCGCTTAAAAGTATGGGCGCTCTTGATATGGGCCTTCAGGAATCAGAATTAAAGCCGCTGGTAGATAAATGGCGCGCTGCCAATAAGTCTATAACAAAATTCTGGTGGGATACCGACGCAGCGGCGCGGAGGACCATCAACACCAAAGCACCGGCGAGACTGCAGTACGGCATGGCGTTTTTGAAACGCGGACCGCTGCTTAAATTCAAGCTGCCGAGCGGGCGTGAGCTGTCATACGTGAAGCCCGCGATACTTGAGGATCAAATTACATACGAGGGAATTACTCAAGGCGGCGGATGGGGACGTATAGAAACATACGGTCCGAAGCTTGTTGAGAACATTGTGCAAGCCTTTGCCAGAGACTGTCTGGCAGAGGCAATAGTCCGACTTGAGAAAAAAGGGTTCCCTGTAGTGTTCCACGTTCATGATGAGGTTATATGCGAGGTTCCGGAAGGTGTAAGCTCCGCCAAAGAATTAAGTGAGATAATGTCGGAGCCTATTGATTGGGCTCCGGGACTGCCGCTCAGAGCGGATGCCTATGAATGTTATTACTACATGAAAGACTAAGGAGCTGTTAAGAATGAGTAAGATTAAGTACGATGGTGCTATTACAATAGCCGTCGGTAATTCAAGGCGGTGTACTTCGTGGCAGAATAAAGATATGTTGTGGTCCGAGCTGGTCGATAGGCTTAATATTCCCACGAGAACGCCGGAGACAATGAAAGAATACAGACGTATGACAAAGCCGAAACGCGACGATATAAAGGATGTGGGAGGCTTTGTCGGCGGTAAAATCCGGGGCGGCAGACGCAAGTCGGACGCTGTCACAGAACGACGGCTGCTGACACTTGATATTGACACCGTACCGCGCGGCGCGGATCCGTGGGCACCGGTTGAGATGGTGTTCGGGTGTGCCGCTATACTTTACAGCACACACTCACATACCGATGAGAATCAGCGGTTAAGGCTTGTTATTCCTTTATCGCGGCCGGTATCCCCGGACGAATACGCGGCTGTGGCGCGTAGGATCGCGGGCGATATCGGTATAGATATGTGTGACGACACAACATACGAACCGCACAGGCTCATGTTTTGGCCCAGCATATCATACGACGCGCCATATCGCTATGAGGTCCAGGACGGACCGTGGCTTAATGTTGATGAGCAGCTGGCGCGATATAATAACTGGCGCGATCCTTCGGAGTGGCCGGTATCGAGCCGAAAAGCAGAGTTAATGAATCGCATGGTGAAAAAGCAGGGTGATCCATACGAGAAGAAGGGTATTGTCGGAGCGTTCTGCCGAACATACCCGATTGACGAGGCTATTGACGAGTTTCTGCCTTCGGTATACAAGAAATGCGGCGCTGACAGATATACGTACACAGGCGGCTCAACGGCGGGCGGCCTTGTGGTGTACGAGAACGGTAAATTTGCATACTCTCATCACGGAACGGATCCGGTAAGCGGTAAGTTGTGCAATTCGTTTGATCTGGTGCGGCTGCACTTATTCGGCGACCGTGATGACGATGTAGCGCCCGGGACTCCGACTGTGCGTATGCCGTCATATAAGGCTATGTCGGAGCTGGCGCTTGAGTATTCGTCTGTCGTTGAGGACCTTAATCTTCACAATCTCGCCGATATTGTTACAGCGCTTGACGAAGAAGGAGCTGAGGATCCGTCCGACTGGGTGAAAGAGTTATCTGTATCGGCAAAAGGACGTATAGAAAGCACTATTGAAAACGCGCTTATAATCATGCGGAACGACCCGCATATTAAGGGGAATTATTACTATGACGCTTTCAAGGAGCGCCCGATCGTGTGCGGTGATTTGCCGTGGATCGAGTTTGATAAGCGTATATCCGACAGCTGGAGTGATCTTGATGACGCGGGGCTCAGACATCACCTCGAAAAATTTTATAAAATTGAAAGCGCTGTTAAGGTTAAAGACGCGGTGGATCTGGCAATGGCCGAGAATATAAGGCATCCGGTGCGCGAGTATTTAACAAGCTTGAAGTGGGACGGGCAAAAACGGGCCGACACATTATTCGTTGACTATCTGGGCGCGGAAGATACAGAATACGTCCGAGAGGTAACGCGCAAAGCGCTTATAGGCGCCGTGGCGCGCGTTATGTCTCCGGGGTGCAAGCACGACCATGTGTTAGTGCTGGTAGGACCGCAGGGGTGCCGAAAATCAACCACGCTTGCGAAGCTCGGTAAAAGCTGGTTCTCGGATTCGCTTTATACAGTATCGGGAAAAGAGGCTTATGAACAGATACAGGGGTATTGGATAATCGAGATGGGCGAGATGGCCGCAACCAAAAAAGCGGATATTGAGCAGCTTAAACTCTTTGTCTCAAAATCCGTAGACAGCTATCGCGCGGCATACGCCCGAAAAGCGCAGGAACACCCGCGACAATGCGCTTTTTTCGGAACTACCAATGATATTGAGTTTTTGCGCGACACGAGCGGCGGCCGCCGTTTTTGGCCCGTGACGGTAACAGAAAAAGGCAAGACGGAAGGCGATAAGCTGACGGCCGATATAGTCGACCAGGTGTGGGCCGAGGTCCTGACGCGGTATAATGCCGGCGAGCAGTGGCATCTGTCGAGAGAGCTTGAAGACATAGCGGCAGATGTGCAGGCGCAGCATACCGAGATAAACAGTAAGCAGGGCATGGTCGAAAATTTTCTTGAAATGCTGCTGCCGGAGGACTGGAAAGAGCGCAGTCTTGAGGAGCGTATATTATATCTTGAGGATGATTTTTCCGATGGGCCGACGGGCACAGTGCCGCGGATGCAGGTGTGCGCTTTGGAGGTGTGGCGTGAATTGTTTCGCGGAGACCCCAAGAATTTTACGCCTTTGCAGGCGCGCGAGGTTAATAATATGCTGCGGCGGGCTCCCGGATGGAAGGCGGGCGGCCTGATAAGCTGCGGAAAAATATACGGCAGACAAAGAGGATATGTGCGCATTGACAGCATATAAACTTTATTTGATGACAAAATTTCAGTAGTGTAGGATGTAACAAAATGATACAAGTGTAACAAAATAAAATTTGTTTTGTTACACCCGCTATGTACCGATTTTAGGGCGTTTATAAAGGGTTTGATACAAACTGTAACAGATTTATATTAATTAGATAAAAATAAATAAATATATAATATATACGTATGTATATTCTATATACGCGTGTATATATAGTGTATAAGAAAAATCTGTATCTTTGTTACATTT
This sequence comes from uncultured Monoglobus sp., assembly GCA_947585115.1. Lineage (GTDB taxonomy): Bacteria > Bacillota > Clostridia > Monoglobales > Monoglobaceae > Monoglobus. Next base: position 3,988 of record CANPWW010000045.1, on the reverse strand, counting down.
GTTACACCCTGCCGACAGAGAGGTGATTTTATGCAGGAAAGCAGTCTTGAGCAAGGATTGAGAAGGTGGGTCAGGAAGTGCGGCGGCAGAGTATACAAATTTGTCTGCCCGGGTTATTCGGGCGTCGCGGATCGGATCTGTGTGTTCCCGGGCGGCAGGATTATCTTTGTGGAGGCCAAAAGACCGGGGCTTAAAGACGGGCGGTCGATTCGTCAGAAAAAATTCGCAAAGGATATGACGGAGCTTGGATGTATTGTATGGCGTATCAATGACCTGCAAGACTTCAAAGAGCGATTAGCCCGGGAAGGAGTGAAACCGATTGAGGTATGAACCGTACGAGTACCAGCTTTTCACAAAGGATTTTATCGTGAATAATCCCGAAGCCGGTATATTTCTGGACATGGGTATGGGTAAGACTTCGACTACTTTGACGGCAATTCAGGAGCTGATGTTTGACTATTTCTCGGTTGACCGTGTTCTGGTTATAGCGCCGCTTGAACCGGCAAAGAATACATGGCCCGCAGAGATTGAAAAGTGGGACCACTTGAAAGATTTGAGGTACAGTTTGGTGCTCGGTTCCGCAGCGAAACGCACAGCGGCTCTTAATGCGGATGCCGATATTTATATCATAAACCGCGAAAATGTGGTATGGCTTGTAAATTATTACAAGAAAGCCTGGCCGTTTGACATGGTGGTGGTTGATGAGCTGTCGAGTTTTAAATCAAGCAAAGCAGCGCGTTTTCGGGCTCTTAAACGCGTTCGACCGTACATAAAGCGGATCGTAGGTCTTACCGGAACGCCGTCGCCGAAAGGACTGATAGACTTGTGGGCACAGGCATATTTACTCGATGGCGGCAAAGCACTCGGTCGGACGATAACGGTATATCGCAATCAGTACTTTGTGCCGGATAAGCGAAACGCTCTGACAATTTTTTCGTGGAAGCCGAAAGAGGGCGCCGAACAAGAAATTTATGATCGGCTGCGGGGTTTATGTATAAGTCTCGATTCGGCGGACTACTTAAACCTGCCGGAACGGCGGTATATCAGGCATGAATTTGATCTGTCGCCGGCATCGAAGAAAGTTTATGATACCTTGGAGAAGGACATGCTGCTGCCTTTTGCGAGCGGAGATATAGACGCGCCTACAGCGGCGGCGCTGCGGTCAAAACTTTTACAGTTGTCAGGAGGCGCGGTTTATGATGAGTTCGGGAATGTTAGAGTGTTTCACGATGAAAAGTTAAAGGTTCTGGATACTCTGATCGAGGAAGCGAACGGCCGTCCGGTACTTGTATTTTACGGGTATAAACACGAGCGAGACAGGATCCTCAAACGTTACCCGGAAGCTGTTTCGGTTAAAGAGGACGGCGCTGTGCAAAGGTGGAACGCAGGAGAAATACCCATACTTTTAGCACATCCTGCAAGTGCGGGACACGGGCTTAATCTACAGACCGGCGGTCATATTATAATCTGGTTTGGTCCTACTGACAATTTGGAATATTATTTACAAGCCAATAAGCGTCTGCACCGTCCGGGTCAGAAACATACGGTCCTTATACACCATATTTTGACCCGCGGTACGTGGGATATACCGGTGATGGATAGTAATTTATTACCCAAAGAGGAACAGCAGACGGCTTTGCTTGAAGCAGTCAAAGTGAGAATTAAGGCGGTTGGCGCAAGAGAAGGAGTGGGAGAATGAGCAATGTTAAAGAATGGCTGAATCGGGCGAAAAATATTGACAGGGAGATCAATATTCTTTTAGCAGAGCGGAGCAGGCTGTTTGAGCAGGCGACAAAGATCACCAAGGCGCCTAAAATTGACAATGTGACCGAGGGCGGCGGGAACGCAACCGAGCGGATAATGCTTAAATATACCAATTGCACTATGAAGATCGATATGCGCGTTGATGAGCTCTGCCGCGTTAAGGAAGAGATCGAGGCCGTGATCGACAAGGTCGAGGACAGTAAGCTGCGAAATTTGCTCCGCTGCCGTTACATAAACTGCATGACGTGGGAAGACACGGCATACGCTATGGGGATGAGCTTTTATCATGTAGTACATAGGCTTCATCCGAAAGCGCTTTGTGAGGTGCAAAAAATTTTAGAAACAGCTCCCCCGTCTAAAGTCGGGAGAGCCGAATAAAGGGTTAATCTTTTCCAAGATAGGCTTGGATCGCACGGCGGAACAGCAATAGTTCAGTTGCTATACAGTTTTTCTTGTAACGCTTCCTGAAGAACTGCCGAAAAATTAACACCGGCCGCAACCGCCTCCGTGTTCAGCCATGCAGGAATTGTTAACGTTTTCTTTATTGATTTTTCATTATGTTTTTTGGCGTATTCGGTCATGTCAACAGATATGAGAGTTGCAAAAGCGTTGTCCTCGTCGAGATTGACGGAATTTATATCCGATGCTTGGGGCAGTTTTTCACCGTCTTTCATTGAAGTATAAATATAAAGGCCGCAGGCATCGGCAGCCATGTCTATAGCGTCCACAAGTGTTTCGCCTTGCGTAGCCAGATCATTTAAATCCGGAATAACCACCGAATACGTGTTGTTATTCTCCGGATAAAATACAGCGGGATAAACATATTTCATAAATAAAGCCTCCTAAATTTTATTATGCATAATTGGGCTTACCTTTCGGAAAGCCCGGCTTGATGTAAGATGGATTTGACTACTCTTGCGTTTATATCGCCTGTATGCCTCGGTATGGTAACCTTTCCCTTTTTGGTTGGGTGCTTATACTGGTGATGTGAACCCGAACTATCAATCAAGTACCAGCCGTCTTGTTTAATAATTTTTTCAAGTTCTCTGAATCTCATTGTAAAATCCCCCTTACATTTATCATTATAGCACGTGTAACACGTATTGTCAAGATTTTTTTGAAAAAAAAAATAAAAAAGTTTCAAAATGTTATAGAATGTTACATTCGTTCTGTGATATTATATATGCTGTGAAAGCAGAAAAGTTTTTCATTTTTTCTCCTTTTATGGTTAATTTATTTATACGTTTTGTGAAAGGCGCCGTGTTTATCGGCGCTTTTCGCATGGAGAATTTAAGACAAGGCAGGTGAGATATGAGAGACGGATTTACATACAGAGGACGGCACAGCAACGAGTTTTACACCGTTGTCAAAACGGTCGGGCGGCCGATTATTGCGCCGGTGAAACAGGTAGATGAGGAGATACCGTATCGGGATGGTAACCTTGACTGCTCGGAGACGGGCGGGCGGCTTTATTATGACGACAAGGTTCTTGAACTTGGCGTAACGATACTCGCTCACAATACAAGAGAGTTGCACGAGCGGGCGACACGCTTTATAAATTGGCTTGCCGGCGGCTACGCGGAGCTGATTTTTGATGATATGCCGTATGTCTGCTGGATCGCGAAACCCGCCGATCTTGAAAGCATGAGCATAGAGCTTCACAGAGCGGGAAAATCAAAGATACAGTTCAGATGCAGACCGTTTAATATATTTTTATATGACAGCGACGGAATACCGCTTGACAGCGATATTCCTCTTGATAGCGAGGTTCCTATCGGATTCGGCGATGAGAATGAAATAACCGTAAGCAGCGGCACGAGCAGGCACACGCTGAACTACCGCGGATCCGCGCCTGTAAGGCCGAAAATAATCATCAATGTGACCGCACAAACGTCGCTGAAAATAGTTATCAACGGAATGACTGTGAATATATCGAGCGGAGCGGCGCGGGAGATAACCGTTGACTGCGCGGCAGCCACTGTGAGCGGCTCGGGATTTTCCGGTGATTTTTGCGAGCTTATGCCGGGCGACAACGAAATAAGCGTCACATGCTCCGGATCATCAAGTGAGACTTGCAGGATATTCTTTGACTATCATCATAATTTTTACTACGGAGAGGATATTATATGAAATTTGTAGAAGTATACGGCCGCGACGTTACGGATTATAACGCGGCTCTCGGAACAGGTGAAAACAATAAACTCGGCTGGCTTGAGAACGCGAA
>CANPWW010000044.1 GCA_947585115.1 uncultured Monoglobus sp. | reverse complement strand
TCTGCGTATGGAGGATCGAGGACTTTTATCCCCCGCGCGCGTCGATGAAAATACAGGGTACCGCTATTACGATATTTATAACGTGACAAAGATTTTGCATATTCAAATGTTTTTGAATATGGGACTTACTTATGACGACGCGTATTCGTACTATGCGTCAAGCGGCAAATCGCCCGAGATCCTCGCCGCGCTCGAAAGTCGTCTTGCGCTTCTTAAAAGCGCGTATGAGGAAATGAAGCTGAGAATGGACGATAAGCAGCACCTTAAACTTGAAATCATAACACTGCCCGAATATGTCTGTTACCAAAAGGAATTTAAGGGCACAAGCTGGGCAGACAAATACCGCGATATGTATAATCTTTTCGGCGAGGTTGTGGAAAAGGGCTACAGACCTCTTATATCGGAACGGATTTTTGTTATAAACAACAATGATTGGTCGGAGAAGGAAGGCGAAAATATTTATACTTGCTGCGTGCCGCTCGACCCGTCCTGCGCCGATGACAGCACTGTGTTTTATCCAAGCTGCACGGCGTTTTCTATGCTTTGCTACGGGGATGATAAAGCCATAAGCAAGGCGCATGCCGAGTTTGATGAAAAGATCCGCGCTCTCGGCCTGAAGCCTGCGGGCTGTAAACGCGGTATAGGTATCGTAAGCGGTTATACCGACAAAGAATTTTCGCGGGAAAACCACGTATCGCGCTTGGTCGTCCCGATCGAAGATTTAGACAAGGAAGAAATCGACAGGATAAGCAAAAGTGAATTGATCAAAAACAGATGACGGATTAAATATAAAATCCGTCATCTGTTTTTGATTTATGTTTGGTGCGCGGTCGGAAGATATGCATTATTCGTCGGTGCGCAGAGCTAAGCGGACTATCGGCCCGGGGCGATGCGGTAGTCGTCCAGGGTCAGGGTGTCGAACCAGGTATAGCGGTACCGATTTATGATGCGCAGGGAGTCAATATCGTGACCCTTCGTGAACCGTTCCGCGATCAGCATTTTATCTTCATATACAAGGTCAGGCTCAAGCTTTTGTTCCTCGCTTTCATTCACGATATGCTCGATAATTCTGTTGCCGCCCGCCGCAATGAGACGGTATTCCGTCGTTTCGTCGAACAGATGCAGCCTTGTGAGCGGAGACGTGATTTTCTCCTCGCAGCCGCGGAAGGAAATACCGTCATCCGTCTTTTGATAGCGCTCAAGGATCACGCTGTCCTCGAAAACCGCCAGAATATATCCTCGCTCCGGCGCCATGTGAAATTTGTTTGTATTTTTAAGATCACTAATTATCATAATTCTGCTCCTTATTCGGCGTTTAATACTTCTTGATAGATCCGCGCGAGCTCGCTGTCGTCCACGGTATAGCAATATTTGTCGCGCATGGCCCGCAGCAGGTCCATCGGTATCTCCTGTTCTACGCCGCTGTCCTGCCTGTCGTTGAATGCCAGTATGGATATTCTGGTTCGCAGCATCTTTTCAAGCACGCGCGTAATGATCTCTCCGTTTTTAAGCAGCTCCCGAAGATTGCCGGGCACGGACAGGCGGTACATATCCGCGTCTTTCTCCTCGCAGATGCGATAATAGGAATCGCACGACGGATAGACGCGGATCTCGCCGAAGCCTTTCTCGGTAAATTCTCCTATGAATGTCCCCGAAATGGCTGAAATGTCGATCGGCTCTCCGCTTTGCGTGCGGAACCGAACAGAGCTTCCCATCTGCATACAGTTCATCTGCGAGGCATCGCGGAACATTCCTAAGTACAAGCGTTGACAGACGGCGCTGTCGATGTACTTCCGAACGATCGTAAGCGCGCCCTCGGCGCCGATTTTTTTCTCAAGCTCTCGTTTTAACGCTTCCGCGTCACATTCGTACAGGCCCTTTTCGTTATAGCTGATAAACGGCGACGCCAGAAAAACATCAAATTCGCGGCAGAGGCGCTCCGGCTCTTTTCGCTCTTCAAAAGCGTCTGATATCCTGAGCCGCACCTCTCCGTAGCCCTCTTCCGTTCGGCTTCCGAGAGAAAACACGGGATGAGCCGACAGAAAATCGCAGAGCGCGCGGATATTCTTATCCTCCGCCTCGACATAGCCTCTGAAGCAATACCCCTCGGATATCGCGCTCATGGAGTGTTCTTCTCCCGAAAGCTCCGGTTCGGTTTTTGTGGGATATATCTTAACGTCCTTCGCGGAAAAACGTCTGATCGTCTGCGATGTCGGATCCTCGACAAACTGTCCGTCCATGCGGACGGTCTGCACGGAAATATAATTTTCGGGCTCGGGCGCCAGTCTTGAATGAAGCATAGTCTTGTTCAGCTTTTCAAGGGACATGGAAACGGGCGCCGGTATCCCGCGCTTTTCTCCGAGGCTCGGATACGCGTTCGCGAATATGTAGTCCTCCGCGCGAAAGCCGTCCATGTGCTTCCGCAGATACTCTGCCAATATCTCTCCCGGTATATATTTCTTTGTCTTTACCCGCCGCTCATAAGGAGAAAATATGCAGGTGGGAGAGCAGGTCTCGATGCAATACTCGAGCCGCTTGAAACGAGCATCCTTGGGCAGTCCTCGTTTTTGCCGCGTAGAAACGTTTTTTTGCCGCTCCATGTGACGGAGACTTTCACTTCGCCTTTCACATAGTCGTCGGTATAGCCGAGAGTTTTGATGCCGCTGAGGACTTCGCTGATCCGCGCTTGGTCCTCTTCGTTGGCGTCAATGTCTCCCACAAAGGTTATACCTTCGGGCAGGAGCGTGAGGATCCGCTCTCCCCGCGGTCCTTCGAAGCGATAAGGCTCCATATAGGCGCGCGTTACCATATTTACAGAGACCTGTTTATAGCGCAGCAGCGCTTGGACGCCGGAGGCAAGTCCGGCATAGCTTTCCGGCCTTCCCATTCCGAGTCTGACCCCGCGAAATTCCCGCAGCTTATCGCAAAAGAACGAATACAGCGGAATGTACAGCAGTCCTAGCGGATCAACGTATGCCGGGAGACCGCCGTCATTTCTGCCTTTCCCGAGCTCGTCAAGGCAGACTTTGCTCAATGTTTGTATTTTAATCTGTCCCATTTTTCCGCTTCCTTTCTTTTCCCGAAATAATCTCGCGCGGGTGATATACGGCGCTCAGCCGAAACGCGTCGTACCAAGTCGCGTACCGCTCGGAATCTATAGTCACCATCGGTTCCCCCAGCAGTTTCCGCAGCGGATACCCATCCGCCTCGACGCGCTCGATCAATAATTCGTAATCGACCCTTCCGAGCACGTAGGACTCCGAAAGCAGCCGATAATGGTGCTCCGGCAGTTTCAGGCGCTCCAATGCCTCCATCCGTTCAAAGAGCTTCAGGTAATGGCGCGGCGAATCCTTTTGCGTTTCATCAAAGCTGTACGGTCCAAGAGACAGATGCACGCCCTCCGCCGTAATATTCTCGGTTTCGCGCCTTCTTTCCACCGACTGAGGGCAGTCGGAATCCAAAAAATCGAAATCGAACCAGTTTCCCGCCAGTCCGTTGACCTGATTCTGTTCTCTTTTCGCTTCCTTCTTGGCGATCGAGCAGCAGTCGTCCGCGGATCCGTGCGCGTTCACATAGGAGAGATCGGGCATAACAAAAGCTATGCCTCCGCATACGGAGATGCCGACCTGAAGATCCGGTTCGTCCCATATCTTATATGAATCAAGATTTTCCATCAAATGCCGCATAAACGGAACAGCGTAATGCGGCTCCGAAATAATGTTTATGTCGTCGCCGCCGAAGTGCGTTATCGAAATATATTCCGCGAATTCCTCGTCTGTGACGGAGTCGTCGAAGTAGGTCGAGCGCACCCAGGACAGGCTGTCTGTAACCAGTCCGGTGAAAGAGTTCTCGATATTGGCGGCGATGCGTCTGCGCGCTCGGATCGCGTCCTCATAGTCGCTGAATCGGCGAAGTATCCGCCCGATGACAATGCCCATATTGTTTCCGTCGATATGCATTGCCGCTCGGTACATTCGGCCGTCCGGCCCTTTCGCCCCGTGGATGTGCCGCGCGCAGCCGAGGTTTGCGGCCGCTGCCCTGCGGATGTCCGTGCTCTTTGATATGGCCTCTCCGTTCTCGTCGATCCGATAGGCGGGCTCTCCCGTATTCTTCTCAACGCGCGTCACCGGGAGCGGCAGCAGAGGATGGGCCGAGGGGAAATCCGTTTTGATGCGGTCCATTCGGCGGTACAGCGTGTTTAAGTCATCGGCGAACACGTCCGTTTTCTCAACGACGCTCACGGCCAGATCAATGCAGTAGCAGTGATCCAGATGATAGCGTGAAACCTTGTGTATGATCTTCTCGCATAACTCGCCGGTGCGGAACAGGATCATGGCGTTGCCCGCCGCGTACATGATGAGCTGCATCTTTATCTTCGGGTCAACAAACCAAGGGATCCGCCCTTTCGTATCGGAAAAACTGAGGTCATACTCGTCTTCGGGCAGCGGCTCGTCAATATTATTGACGGCGTAATGCAGAGCGTCCATCATAACTTCCTTCAGGAATACGCTGGCCCCTATAACAGCCTCGAAGTCATTCGCGTGAAAAATAAATTTTTGTATCTGGCGCGTGTCAATAAGACAGAACACCTCTTTATCTTTAAGCCTTGCTTCCATAATATTTCTCCTTATATCTTTTTATCTGTCGATAGCGAACAAAATGATATTCATAGTTTTTTACGATCGCGCCGTTTTCTTCCGTCTTTTCCACCGCGACGCGGCGGCTGCACTTTACCAGAACCGTATAGCCCTTTCTGAGAAGGGCGTCGGCCATCAAGTAGAACGTCCAGAAAGCGCCGTCGAGCAGGATGGCGGACGGTCGGATCTTATCGATTTGCGCGAGGTATTCCCTCGCTTTGGCGAATCGGTCCGAAAAAGTCTCGCCTTCGATCATCTTGATCGGCATATCTGTTACCTTGCCGTATGCTTCCGCCTTTCGCATTGCGTTCTCGTCCCACATACCGCTCGGATAATTCGCGCTGCAGTTTAAGAACACCGGATTTTTCTCTCTTATAACAGCCAATTCCTCGGGCAGAACCGCATAGTCCAGAAAACGCAGGAACTCCAGCGTGGCGGTCCGTCGCGTCGTCCCGTTTTCCATTGGCCCCGACACGAGCTTCAGATTTGATTCCGTGCACAGCGCGCGCACTCCCCTGCTTAGCAGCAGGTCCGTCATGGCGAAGGCGAAGCAGTATTCGCCGGCTAAAAACACCGGGTCCGCGGTATCCCACGGATATTTTTTCAGATATGCGCCAACAAGCGCGATTATATCATTTTCCGACAGCTCCGGCGTAATGCTCGGAAAGGCGATATCCTTGACCTCTCCCAGGCTTTCCGCGGCGGCCCGCTGCTTCGGCGGCCAATCCGCGCTCGGGTGATTGCTGAAATTAATAAACAATCCTTATTCATCTCCAGTCCGTTAGATTTTTTTGGTCTCCCACCGCCCGGAACAATAGCGTATCAGGTGAGACGTTGCGAGCAGCGTCTGCGCCAAAAGCGTTCCGGTCCATATTCCGTATATGCCGATGTGAAATACCAGCACAAAGAGCGAATCAATGGCAATATTGAATATGCCGAACACGGCAGTCGAGGAGATCAGCGTGTAACGAATGTCTCCGCAGCCGCGCAGCGTGCCGCTGAAAATGATCTGCACGATCTGTATCGGCACAATGACGGCTATGATGCGGCATATTTTCGCTCCGATCGTGAGCACAGACTCATCGGAGAAATAAAAGCCGAAGAAGTCTTTGCCGAACAGCAAGATCATTCCGGAAACAAATATTCCCAGCATAAGTCCGACTAACTGGCAGCGTTTCGTGTACCGCCTCGCCAAGGGGATATCCTTGCTTCCCATAGCGGTTCCCGAAAGCGTCACGGCGGCGGTCTGCATGCCCAGACCGAAAGCGAATGCAAGGTTCATAAGAGACATTCCCACCTGATGCGCCGCGAACGCGTCTGTTCCGGTCTTTGCCGCGAGTATGCCTATGTAGAGAAAAGCAAATCGTTTCAATATATCCTCGGACATGGTGTTTAAACCCATATTCATCGTGGCCGAGGCCGCGTCTTTAGTGATTCGGCTATGCGCGAACAGCTTGCCGAGCGTTATGTAATTTTTCTTTGAGATCAGCGAGCACAGGGCTATGCTGAACGAGACCGCGTAGCCGGTCACCGTCGCGATCGCGGCTCCGGTAACTCCCAGCTTCGGCATACCGAAATGCCCGTAGATCAGGCAGTAATTCAATATCACGTTGACCGCCGTGCCGGTGGAGTTGGAGATCATGGCGATCCGCGTATTTTCGCAGCCTCTCTGGATCGCGTTCAGCACCATCGTCAGCGAATTGAATATTAAGCCACCCAAAACGATGCTGAAATAGACGGCCGCCGCGTCGCGCGTGTCCGCGTTTCCGCCGCAGAGCAAGATGATCTGTCTGCCAAACAGAACGCAGACAGCCCCCACAAGCAGCGAATAGACCGACGCGATCAAAATCGAAAATCGGCCGACTCCGCAGGCCTCGGATTCGTTATTCTCACCGCGCCTTCTGGCGATCAGCGCGCCTACCGTCGAGTTAAGCGCGAAAATCGGCGCCATAAGAAAATACATAGGCTGAGCGGTCAGTCCGACGGCCGCCACGGCCGAGGTCCCCAAGCCCGAGAGCATATAGGTGTCAATCATCTGCGCGAGAACGTTGAATACGCTCTCCAAAACAGTCGGTCACGCCAGTTTGAAAGTTTTTTTCAGTGTGTCATCCTTCATGAATTAATCCCATCTGTTTTTTATATTGAATTATAGCTGCGTCTCAAACGCATATATAATCATTTATATCACAGACATATGTTTTTGCCAAGAAAATGCGAGCCGCACAAATCATGCGCGGTTGTACAAAAAATTTTCAAAAAAATTCAAATTTTCTCTTGCAATCGGGAAAATGATGTGATATAATTTACCTCTGTGCGAAACCGCACAAAAAAATTAAATACACACGCCCTGTGATTTTTTCGGTTGTGCCGCGTTCCCATGTCGGTTCCGAAAAAAGCCGATCGGGGCGGAGGTATAACTTTACGGAGGTGTAAAATCATGGGAGTAGTTCAGATGAAGCAGTTACTGGAGGCAGGCGTTCACTTCGGACACCAGACCCGCCGCTGGAACCCCAAAATGGCTGAGTACATTTTCACGGAGAGAAACGGCATCTATATCATTGACCTTCAGAAAACTGTAAAGAAAATTGAGGAAGCGTATTACTTTACGCGCGACGTCGCGGCCGAGGGCGGCACGGTTCTGTTTGTTGGAACCAAGAAGCAGGCTCAGGAAGCGATAAAGGAAGAAGCCGAGAGAACAGGAATGTTCTACGTTAACGCGAGATGGCTGGGCGGAATGCTCACAAACTTCAAGACCATCAAGCAGAGGATCGGCAGACTGTATCAGCTGGAGAAAATGACAGAGGACGGCACAATGGACCTTCTGCCCAAGAAAGAGGTAATCAAGCTCAACCTTGAGAAGGAGAGACTTGAAAAGTTCATGGGCGGCATCAAGGAGATGAAAGCCCTTCCGTCGGCGCTGTTCGTTGTTGATCCCAGGAAAGAGAAGAACGCTATCGCCGAGGCCCACAAGCTGGGTATCCCCGTAATCGCGATCGTTGACACAAACTGCGACCCCGAGGAGGCCGACTATCCCATCCCCGGAAACGACGACGCTATCCGCGCGGTAAAGCTCATAGTCACCACGATTGGAAACGCCATCTTAGAGGGCAAGCAGGGCGAGCAGCTTGAGGACAATTCCGAGAAAAAAGAGGACGACGTAAACCTCGACATGCTCGACGAGTAATATAGGCAAACTATCACGGGCGGCGCCCGGATCCGGTTTGTAGGGGACGGCGCCCTCGACGTCCCGCATCCGTGTGATGTGGGAAAATAAACAGATTTCACGAAAGGAAGATATATAAAATGGCATTTACTGCAAAAGACGTAAAAGAGCTCAGAGAAATGACCGGCTGCGGCATGATGGACTGCAAAAAGGCGCTGGTTGAGACCGACGGCGACAAGGACGCGGCGGTTGAGTATCTGAGAGAGAAGGGCCTTTCCAAGGCCGCTAAAAAGGCGGGCAGAATAGCCGCCGAGGGTATCGTTCTGTCGCACATCGACGGCGGAGTCGGCGTTGTTGTTGAAGTAAACTCCGAGACCGACTTTGTCGCCAAGAACGATGATTTCAGAAGCTTTGTTCTGGACGTCGCGAAGACGATCGCGGCCGAGGATCCCGCCGATGTTGAGGATTTAAAGACCAAGACGATCGCGGGCGGCAGCCAAAATGTTGGCGACGCTCTGACCGAAAAGATAGCCAAGATCGGCGAGAACATGAACATCAGACGCTTTGAGAGAATCTCGACCGACGGCGTGGTCGTTGACTATATCCACGCGGGCGGAAAGATCGGCGTTATGGTTGAGGCTCAGGCTCCCGCCTGCGAGCAGGTTACCGAGTGCCTCAAGAATGTGGCTATGCAGATCGCGGCGCTCAGCCCCAAGTATCTGTCGAGCGACGACGTTCCCGAGGACTACAAGGAGCACGAGAAAGAGATCCTCATAGCTCAGGCCAAGAATGACCCCAAGAACGCGAACAAGCCCGAGAACATCATCGAGAAGATGATAACGGGCCGTCTCGCCAAGGAGCTCAAAGAGGTGTGCCTGCTTGAGCAGCCCTATGTTAAGGCCGTGAACAAGGAGACCGTAGCCGACTACGTAAAGCAGGTCGGCAAGGAGATCGGAGCCGACGTCAAGATCACAAAGTTTGTACGCTTTGAGACCGGCGAGGGCATCGAGAAAAAGCAGGATGACTTCGCGGCAGAAGTTGCCTCAATGATAAAATAATCAAACCGAACAAACGGCGCGCAGCAACCCTGCGCGCCTTTTTGTATGCCCCCTACGATTTTTTTTGTAAAATTTCAAAATATTGCTTGTGTTTTATTGAAATATATGTTATATTTAATTTGCCACGTAATTTCATATGTTTATTTTTGCAGCGGTTTGCGCTTTCGAAAAAAGCGCACGCTTTGGTTGTCATAACTGTTGTAAAATAAACATGACGTGAATGCGTGGCAGCATAAAATCAAGGCTGCGTTTTTTATGCGCGGTCGTGATTTGCGGCCGCGCATTTTTATATAAAATATATTCCGGAGGTAAAGTATTATGAAAAGATTGTTGAGTTTGATTTTGTCGCTTGCTTTGGCGGTTTCGATGTTTTCGGGGATAACCGTTTTCGCGCAGGAGCAGCCCGCGGCGGACGAGCTAACGGCGCGCGATGAGGCGCGCGAGATTGAGGAGGAACAGCTCCGCGCCGAGGAAGAGGCGCGCATGGCCGAAGTTGAGCAGCGCAGAGCGGAAGAGGAGCAGCGCCGCGCCGAGGAAGAGAAGCGGCGCGTGGAGGAGAAAAACCGCAGGGACGAGAGCCTGCGCGCGATGGGGATAGACCCGGACGAAAAAATTGACCCCGACAATCTGCCAACCCGACCTCCGATCCCGGGCGATGGCGAGGTCACAGCGGCCGACTCGGGCTACAGCGAGGTAGTATACATATCGACCCCCGAGGAGCTTATGGCGATAGACGGTCATGACGGCGGCTACTACGAGCTTGAAAACGACATAGATATAACCGGCATTGAGTGGAAGCCTCTGACGCTTTATAACGCGACCTTTAACGGAAATAATCACGCGATAAACGGCCTGACCATAACCAAAGAGCCGGAGTATAAGTCTTTGAACAACGGCTACAGTTATACTAACGGCGACGCCGGACTTTTTGATTGGTACAACGAAAGCGGAGAAAAATACAACAATTATATTCTTGATCTTAACCTCACAAATATTAATATAAATATCACAAAAACACAGGATAGCGAACTTACGGTGAACGCTCTCGGATCGGAACAAATGTTTGTTGATAACTGTAAAACATACGGAGAAATTACCGTAAAAGACACAAGTAAATTTAATTATTGTGATTCAAAAATTGTCGGCATAGCAAACGGAACCAATTGTGAAAACAACGTTGATATAAATTTTTATGATATGGTTGACGACAGTGCGGCAATGTGCGGCGCAAGCGCTTTATTCGAATGTTCAAACAGCGTAAACAACGGTAATATAAGATCCGAATCGGTTAATTCAGACAAAGAAATAATATACTGCTTGGATTTCTCGATCTTGGAAATGTGTTTAAATTGCATCAGCTATGTAGGAATAAGCGGATATTGTACTTCAATAGCTATGTATGATTGTTACGATTGTATAATTGATGGAGATATAACAGGCAATGACTATATTAGCGGAATTGAAAGCGGCAGCGGCAACTGTATTTGTGGAAATATAACATCCGAAAACAGCGGGGCAATCGGAATACACGACGGCACAGACTGTGCGGTTTACGGCGATATAACCGGAAATGATGATATAATGGAAGTCAATGATGGCGGGACTTACGGAATATCCGGGGGCAGCGGCAGCTGTATTGAGGGCGATATAACATCCGAAAAAGGCGCGGCGGTAGGAATGGGAGGCTGTACCGATTGTTACATTGAAGGTAATGTAACGGGAATAGAGGAGGCTCGTGGAATAACCGAAGGCAGCAGCAACTATATTAAAGGCAATATAACCGCCGCAAACGGGTGGACATTCGGAATATCCGGCGGTATTGACAACGTTATAAAGGGCAATATAACATCCGAAAACGCCGGAGCGACAGGATTAGTATACGAATGTACCGATTGCTGTATTGAGGGTAATATAACCGGAGGTATTGAAGCTTGCGGAATAAGCGCCGGAGTATACGGAGGATGCAGCGGCAACTATATTAAAGGCAATATAACCGCCACAAACGGTTGGACATACGGAATAGGCGGCGGTAATGGCAACTATATAAAGGGAGATATAACATCCGAAAACGACGCAGTGACAGGATTAGTATACGACTGTACCGATTGTTATATTGAGGGTAATATAAAAGGGTGCGTGAATGCAACAGGAATATCCGGCGGCAGCAACAATTGTATTACAGGTAATATAGCATCCGAAAAAGGCGGGGCAATGGGAATAGTTTCCCACTGTACCAAATGTTATATTTACGGTAATATAACATCCGAAGGCGATGAAGCGACAGGAATAGGGTACGACTGTACCGATTGCTGTATTGATGGTAATATAATATCCGGAGACAATGCAGCGGCAGGAATAGGGCACGAATGTACCGATTGCCGTATTAAGGGTAATATAACATCCGAAAACGGCAGAGCGACAGGAATAGGACGCGACTGTACCGGTTGCTATATTCAAGGCAGCGTAACAGCCGAGAACGGTGATGCCTGCGGAATAAGCGACAGCACAGACTGTTACATAAGCGGAATTGTTCAGGAAAGCCACAGTGACGGCACACCCACATTGACCGCAAGCGCGGCTTCGCCGTTTATGGGATATTATGAGTGTGAATACGGCGACAATAGCATGGTCTCAACCAAGGATATAAGCGGCGAAATCCATTGCTACGATTATTATGACAACATGCCGTATTTGCGTGGAGTTTATCGATGCAAAAATGTCGTATACTACAGAGACGGAGACGAAAGCGGAGGAGGAAGCGGCGATAATCCCGACCCGAATTATACCATGCCGCCGTTTCCGACTCCGGAGCCGCAGGCCACGCGGGAACCTTCGCTGTACTCGCTCCAAGTTGTTGACGAGGTCAGCGGTGACCCGGTAAGCGGCGCCACGGTACATATTGACGGAGCTTCCTACGAAACCGACGACAGCGGAGTGGTGCAGTTCAAAAACTCGAACAGGACGGCGGGCATCAGGATAGACTACGGCGGCGCGCCGATATACACAGACGCGGGATTTTTCCTTATCCCCAACAAAATGAGCGAGATAAAGGTCAAGGCGTTCGACGTTGACCCCGAGGATCTTTTCGCGGGAAACAGCGAGGACACAAGACTGCAAGGCCCCGCGGTTAAAATAAACAACAAGTCGATGTACATGCTCGACGTGCCGTTTAACTTTGATTTGAATTTGTTTAACATTGTAAAGACGGCGTACAACGCCGAGGACAGGACGTTCCAGGTGCTTATCGGCGGAAGCGGCGATCTCGGAAACGTGCCCGAGGACGCCGACAGCGAGGAGTGGAAAGACACCTTTGAAGCGTACAGCGAAGTGTTTGCGGAGCTGGCGGCCGGCAAGGAGGGAGACGCGTTTTTCAAGCAGAAGAACGGACCAAAAACACCGGGCAAGCTGGGCGTTGAGGGCTCTGTGAGCGTGTGCGGATTTATGGAGATCTCGCTCGACGACGAAAGTATGAAGGTGCTCAGCGGCGGAATCACGGTGATACTGGACGGAAGCGTGTCAAACAGCTATCCGCTGCCGCCCGTGCCCGCGGTGTATATCTCATACGGAGTTTCGGGCTCTTTGACATCGGGGCTCAAGTGGGAAATTATGAGAGAGTCGCCGATAGCACCCGAGTTTAATATGAGCGGACAGGTCGATCTCAGCATAACGCCGTCGGTCGGCGTGGGACTGGGAGTCAGAAAGCTGCTGTCGCTTGAGGTAGGCATAGAGGGCGAGGGCGCGGCGAGCATCAAGGCCCCGATCACCAAGCTGGAGGAATGTCTGACAGTCACGCTGACCGCGAGGTTTTACGCGCTGTACACGCTGCTCGGCAAAGAGTTCAGACAGTCGCAGAAGCTGACCGGAGCGCAGATATATCCGTATTTTGAGGCTGCCGAAGCCGCGGACATAGATATTGATCCCGAGAATATGACGACCGTACAAAGAGACTATCTTGAAACGGCGGACGCGGCAGCGGGGCCGGACACGGTCAAGAGCAATCTCTATCCCTACAGCCAGGTGAGAGTTGTTGATTTAAGCGACGGACGGACAATGATGGTATGGCTTGACGACGACACCTCAAGGGCGCTCGCCGACAAGACCGCGCTGTATTACAGTATTCTTGAAAACGGAACATGGAGCGAGCCGAAAATAATCGACAATGACGGCACTGCCGACTTTGAGTTTGACATAACGGCGTCGCAAAACGGCGCGGCGATAGTATGGCAGAGCGCGAACCGGAAACTCAGCGAAAGCGAGGATGTTTACCAAATCGCCAAAACGGTCGATATAAAATACGCCGAGTTTGACGGAACAGCGTGGAGCGAGCCGAAAAGCATCACAAGCGGAGATAAATACGAATACAGCCCGAGGATAGAGGCGGACTACTCTTCCGCATATATATGCTACACCGAAAACGATAAGGACAGCCCGATGCCCGGAGCCGACGAGACAAGCGAGAGCGTGTATCTGACAAGCGTTTATTACGGAGAGATAGGTGAAACGACCGCGGTGCTCGAAAACCTGCCGCTGGTGTGTGACAGCGCGGTGCATAACGGAAACGCGTATGTTATCGCCGATAAGGACGGCGATATGACGACGCCCGAAAATATATTGTACCGCAATGGCGAAGTTTTGTATGACGCCAACACCGAGTTGAGCGGACTGCACAAAGCAAGCGGCGGTCTCGCATTCACCGAGAACGGAAGGCTGAAAAGGATAAGCGATTCAATAACCGATATAACCGACACAAAGGCCGAGGGCTCTGTGATGTATCTGGGCAATGCGGCGGTGTTCGAGGCGCAGGATGGATTTAACTCAAATCTGTATGCGTCATATTATGAAAACGGCAATTGGACAAATCCTGTCAAGATAACCGACTATAGCGCAAAGATACGCTCGTGGGACGCGAGGCTCGATCAAAACGGCGAGATACAGACCGCCGCGGTTCTGGCGGACACCGACGAGAACGGCTCGACCACAAGCGCGAGACTTGTTTACACCCACACCGAGCCGGAGGAGGACATAGCGGTAAACGCGATATATGCCGACGGCGCGGTAACGTCCGGAAAGAGCGCGAGATTTAACCTTGACATAACAAACAACACCAAGACCGACCTGAGCAGCCTCAACATAAGGCTTGAGGGCGAGAAGTCGGGAGTTATCTTCGAGGGAGCGCAGAGCGTGAACATTCCCGCGGGTGGAAGCGGCGAGGCAAGCGTCTCGGTAAGGCTGCCTGAGGGCTTTGAAAAGCAGAACATAACCGCGATTGTCACGGGCGAAGGCCTCAGCGAGAAAAACACGGCGAACAACGCGGTATCAAACGAGTTCGGCGCGGCGAACCTGACTGTTGAGATAAAGGACTACAGGGTGTTCAGTGACGGTTTCGCGGAGGCGTATGTGACAAACGAGGGCTGCGAGACCGCAAGCGGAGCAAAAATAACCGTGACCGGAGAAAACGGCGAGGTAATAATTGACGAAGAGATAGGCGAGATAGCGGGCGGCGAGACCAAAAAGATAACGATAAACTTAGATCCGAAGTATTACACGTTCGAGGGCGGAAAGGGAAGCTCTGTTATCAAGGCTGAGGTAAGCTGCGGCACTGCCGAAAAAACGCAAAACGACAACAGCGGCGGCTGCGTGATAAAGCCGCAAACCGCGCAGATGTTGAGGAGCGAAACCAAAAGCCTGGCGCTCAAGCCCGGCGCGGTGTTCAAGCCGAATATAACGGCGTATCCCGAGAGCGTGACCGATTTCCCGATTTACGCTTCATCCGATAATGAGGACGTCGCGACGGTGTCGGACGACGGAACGATAACCGCGAAAAATTACGGCGAGGCCGTGATAACATACATGACACCCGGAGCGGCGATGTCGGCAAAAGTGCGCGTATATGTGCGCGAGAACTCGGCGCCGACTGTCACAAACGCGGAGTATACGCAGTATGAGGAAAACTACGGAGAACTGAGAGTCAGCGTGGACACAACGGGATGCCTGTCCGCGGGCGAGACCGAGACGCTGGTGATCGCGGCTTACGGCGAGGACGGAACGCTTTCCGGATTTTCGACGGTCGAAGTCACCGGAGCCGCGCCTGCCGAGGACGGAACAACGCCCGAGGGCGCGATAAGCGAGGCGTATTTGCCGATAAATGGCGCGAAGCCGAAAAAAGTGAAAGTCATGATCTGGAACTCGACGAAAAATATAATGCCGGTGTCCGAACCCGCAGAGAAGGAGTTATAGAAAAACACAACGTAGTGACTGGGCAAGTGGGCGGATGATATCCGCCCTATTTTCTTTTGGGAAAAATACACAAAATTTGTAAAACAGGTTGAAAAACCGCGGCGGTTGGTGTATTATTGTATGTGCTAAAGGAGTGTGACTATGAGGAAGTATAAGGGCGCGGTGTTCTTTGATTTTGACGGTACGCTGGTCGATGAGAGGGAGGACCTTTTTGAGCCGACCGACGCCACAAAGAATTCGATCGAGCGTCTGAAACAGAACGGATATATGACCTGTCTCGCTACGGGCAGAGCCAGGTGCTACGTGCCGAAGATCAGCTTTGACTTTGACTGCTATGTGACGTCAAACGGAGCCTGCGCCGTGGTCGACGACGAGTTCGTGATAGACGATAAGATATCGACCGCCGATATGCTGGAGCTAAAAAAATACTTCGATGAAAACGGTTACGGCTTTGTGACCGAGAATGACGAGAAGTGCTATTTCGGGTTGAGGCACAACGAGGGCTTCATCAGAATGATGGAAAACTTCAACCTAGACATGAGCTGCTTTTTCGAGTTTCCCGACGACCCCGAGATAGTGTCGGCCAACAAGCTGATGTTTACATATGAGGGCGAGGAGAGCTACAAAAAGCTGCTCGAAAAATTCGGCGATAGGTATAACATAACACGTCACCGCTCGAATCCCTCGGGCGATCTGGTGAAAAAATACATCACAAAGGCGTTTGGGATCAACGCCGTGATAAAGTCGTACGGCCTCGATATCCGCGACACCTACGCGTTCGGAGACGGCGAAAATGATTATGACATGCTGACCGCCGTCGGCAATCCGGTGATAATGGAGCGCCACGCCGCAAGGCTTGACAAGATCGGCGGATACGTTACCGAGTCGGTGGTGCACGAGGGCGTGACCCGCGGACTTGAGCATTTCGGCTTGATTTAGTATAAATATGCGTTTTAAACATACAATAATACAAATATTATTTTGAGGTGATATGTATGTTCAAAACGTTTAACTTAAAGAAATTCCTGGTATGTTTGCTGATACCCTTCGGCGCCGCGTTTCTCTCGTGGCTGCTGACAAAGAACCAGATGGATATATACTCGGAGATCAAAAATCCGCCGCTGTCGCCGCCGTCGTTTTTGTTCGGGATCGTGTGGAGCGTTCTGTACTTTTTGATGGGCGTTTCGCTGTATCTGGTGAGAATGTCGAGCGCGCCGCAGCAGCTGAAGTCGCTGGGTTATATGATCTTCGGTCTGCAGCTCGCGTTTAACTTTGCGTGGACGATTATATTTTTCGACTTCCGCGCGTTCAACTTTGCGGTCGTGTGGCTGATAATGCTGATCGCGCTCATCGCGGCGAACATATTCGTGTTCTTTAAGATATCAAAGCCGGCGGCGTATCTGCTTGTGCCGTACCTGCTTTGGACCTTGTTCGCGCTGTATCTCACGGCGGGCATCGCGATCTTGAATTAAGAGATAAATATACAAATTAATATAAAAACACAAAGGAGAAAATTATGAATGCAATACTCTCGGTTATGGGAATAGACCAAAAAGGAATAATCGCCAAGGTCAGCGGTTTTCTGTACGAGAACGATATAAATATTCTGGATATCAACCAGACGATCGTTCGGAATATTTTCACCATGGTAATGATGGTCGACCTGAGCGCATCAAAGCTGGAGTTCGGAGAGATCGCCGACAGGCTCAACAAAATGGGCGACGATGTGGGCGTCGAGATCAGAATACAGCACGAGGATATTTTTAAGTCGATGCACAGAATTTAATTTGCGTATTTCGAAAGGAAACAGTTATGATTAATATAAACACAAAAGAAATCACCGAGACCATAAAAATGATCCGCGACCAGCATCTGGATATCAGGACAATAACCATGGGAATATCCCTGCTTGACTGCGCGGATGAAAATCCCGAGGCGGCCTGCCGAAAGATATACGACAAGATCACAAAGACCGCCGAGAACCTGGTCCCCGTCGGAGAGGAGATCGGCAGGCGGTACGGTATCCCGATAATAAACAAGAGGATCTCGGTAACGCCCGTATCCCTTGTGGCCGCGGCGAGCAGAACCGACGACTACATACCATTCGCAAAAACCCTTGACAGAGCCGCCAGAACGCTGGGCATCAACTTTATCGGCGGATATTCGGCTTTGGTATACAAGGGCTATACCGAGTCGGACAGAAAGCTGATCGCCTCTATCCCCGAGGCGCTGTCGACCACCGATTACGTCTGCTCGTCGGTCGGCGTCGCCACCACCAAGGCGGGCATCAACATGGACGCGGTCAAAGAGATGGGCGAGATAATAAAAAAGATGTCCGACATGTCAAAGGACAACGACTCGCTGGGCTGCGCCAAATTTGTGGTGTTCGCCAACCCGGTCGAGGACAACCCGTTCATGGCTGGCGCGTTCCACGGCGTCGGCGAGGGCAGCTCGGTCATAAACGTCGGCGTCAGCGGCCCGGGAGTTGTGAAACGCGCGCTCGAGCAGGTGCGCGGCGAGGACTTCGGCGCCGTTGCCGAGACTATAAAAAACACCGCGTTCAAGATCACCCGAATGGGCCAGCTGGTGGCGAGAGAGGCGTCAAAAATGCTCGGCGTTCCCTACGGTATCGTCGATCTGTCTCTTGCGCCCACGCCCGAGATAGGCGACAGCGTGGCTTATATCTTGGAGGAAATGGGCCTTGAAAAATGCGGCTGCCACGGCACTACGGCGGCTCTCGCGCTGCTTAACGATGCGGTCAAAAAAGGCGGCGTTATGGCGTCGAGCTACGTCGGCGGCCTGAGCGGAGCCTTTATCCCGGTCAGCGAGGATGCGGGCATGATAAGCGCGGCAAGGAGCGGAGCGCTCACGCTCGACAAGCTCGAGGCGATGACCTGCGTTTGCTCGGTCGGCCTTGACATGATAGCGATCCCCGGCGACACGCCGGCCTCGACCATATCGGCTATAATTGCCGACGAGATGGCGATCGGAGTTATAAATCAGAAAACGACCGCCGTGAGGATAATCCCAGCCGCCGGAAAGAATGTTGGAGACAAGCTGGAGTTCGGCGGCCTTCTGGGCGAGGCTCCGGTCATGCGGGTGCATCACCACAGCGCGGAGGACTTTATCAACAGAGGAGGAAGGATCCCCGCCCCGATCCACAGCCTTAGAAATTAAATGTGCTTAAAACCGCCGAAAACGGCGGTTTTATTCTGTAGAAAAAGCCCTTATAAAGACGGGCGGTCTGCCTTGCGCCTTGGGGAGGAGGCAGAAGATAGGCGCCCCCTCGGGGGAGCTGGCTGCGGCTTGTCCGCAGACTGAGGGGGGTACTAATCACTATTCGCTAATTGCTAGTACCTACGTTCCCACCTCCGTCAGGCTTCGCCTGATACCTCCTCCCGGGAGGAGGCAGGGTGTGTTTGTTAATTTATTATAAATTTGTAAACCCAAAAAACAAAAATTTTAAAGAAAAAAGTTGTAGACAAAAGTCGATTATAGTAGTATGATATATCCGGACTGAAAAACAGCATAATTTTAATCACAAGGGAGTCTTATATATGGAGTATGATTTTTTGCTCGACCTGGCGCTGATACTGCTCAGCACCAAGCTTTTGGGGCTGCTCACCCGAAAGGTGCAGATGCCTCAGGTCGTGGGCGCGCTGCTCGCCGGACTGATCTTGGGACCCGCGGGTCTCGGCTGGCTGCAGGCGAACGATTTTATCACGACTGTTTCAGAGCTTGGCGTTATCGTGCTTATGTTCAGCGCGGGTCTTGAAACCGACATAAAAGAGCTTAAAAAATGCGGCGTCGCCTCGACGGTCATCGCGGTGATGGGCGTTATCGTGCCGCTGCTGGGCGGCTGGGCCGTCGCTCACTTTTTCAACAAGGGCCCCGACGCGCTGCTTCAGAACATATTCACCGGCGTTATCCTGACGGCCACTTCGGTGAGCATCACAGTCGAGACGCTGAAAGAAATGGGGAAGCTTTCCACCCACTCGGGCAACGCAATACTGGGCGCGGCTCTTATTGACGACGTGCTCGGCATTATCGCGCTGACCGTGATAACCAGCTTCGCCGACCCGTCTGTCAAGCTGCCGATCGTTATTTTCAAGATCGTTCTGTTCTTCGCGTTCTGCGGCCTGGTGGCGTTTGTTTTCTTGAAGTTCGTGCGCCCCTGGATGAACAGCTACCGCAAGGAACTCCAGCGCTTCAGCGTGCTGGCGTTCGCGTTCTGCCTGCTGATGTCATATCTGGCGGAGCATGTTTTCGGAGTCTCCGACATAACCGGAGCATTTGTGGCCGGACTTATCCTGTCCGGCACCCGCAGGACCCCGTTTATGATCACCAGATTTGAGACAGTTTCGTTTATGTTCTTATCACCCGTGTTCTTCGCCAGCGTTGGCCTCAAGGTCACGATCGACTCAATGAGCCTTTCGATACTGCTGTTCACGCTGCTGCTCCTCATTGTGGCGATCGTCTCAAAGATCATCGGCTGCGGAGCGGGTGCGAAAATGACCGGATACACCAATCTACAGGCCGCCAAGATCGGTATCGGCATGGTCTCCCGCGGCGAGGTTGCCTTGATCGTCGCCAGCAAGGGCTCGGCTCTGGGACTTATGGTGCCCGAGTTCTTTGCCCCGATAGTCATAGTCGTTGTGGTAACCACTATCATAACGCCGATAATGCTCAAGCTTATCTATAAATATCAGGCGGTGCACGAGGAGGATGTCAGCACGTCGCTGCTTGCCAGAGTTACCGAAAAGCACGCGATCGAGGCATCGGCCCTCAAAACCGCGTTCGAACACGCCGACAACCGTCTGGAGCGCGAGAAGGAAGAGCGGCTCAGAGAGTACAACAAAAAATACGGCCTCAATATCAGCATGGACGAGTTCTATTAATAAAACAAAAGGGCGGAGACCTGTTATCTCCGCCCTTTTCTTGCCGCAAAACCGCAAAAAATCAAAAATTTGTTACGATACAATTGATGGGTGACAAATAAAAAGGAAAATGAACTCCAAATATGATATAATGTTAAAGA
>CANPWW010000043.1 GCA_947585115.1 uncultured Monoglobus sp. | reverse complement strand
CTCACTGAATTTCTGCACTTTTTCCTTGCTTTGATCAATGTTACAACTTTGTTAATAAATTAGATTGACGTGTTGCGGCGGGATACAAGAAATTCCGCCGCGATAAATAATAATTTGTGTAATTTTAACTTGCAATCGCCGCGGTTTGCCATTATAATTAATAGATGTGAAAATAATACAGTGATTGAATAAGGAGAGAGATATGGTTACACTCGATAAAATCTACCACGGCGCGCATGTGCTCAAACAGGTGCTGCGCCCGACCGAGCTGATCCGCGCGACCAGAATGTGCCCCGACTGCAATCTCTATCTCAAAAACGAGAATTTGCAGGTGACGGGCTCGTTTAAGGTGCGCGGCGCGTATTATAAAATTTCCCAATTGACCGACGAGGAAAAGGCGAGAGGCGTTATCGCCTGCTCGGCGGGCAACCACGCGCAGGGAGTGGCGCTGGCGGCGTCAATGCACGGTATAAAAGCCACGATATGTATTCCCGACGGCGCTCCGATTTCCAAGGTCGAGGCCACAAAGAGCTACGGCGCGGACGTTGTCCTTGTGAAGGGCGTTTATGACGACGCCTACGAAAAGGCGCTGCAAATGGTCGAGGAGACGGGCGCCACGTTTATTCACCCGTTTAACGACGAAAAGGTTATCGCGGGCCAAGGCTCGATAGGCCTTGAAATAATCGACCAGCTTGACAACGTTGACGCGGTTGTTGTTCCCGTTGGCGGCGGCGGACTTATCGCCGGAGTGGCGTTCACGCTCAAGTCGCTTAATCCCGATATCAAGGTGTACGGCGTGCAGGCCGAAGGCGCCCCGTCGATGAAAGCCTCGATAAAAGACGACAAGATCGAGACCCTGAACGGAGTTCACACTATCGCCGACGGTATCGCGGTGAAAACCCCGGGCGACCTGACGTTTGATATTTGCAAAAACTACGTTGACGATATCGTTACAGTATCGGACGACGAGATCTCGACGGCGATCCTTGAGCTTATCGAGCGCGAGAAGGTAATAGCCGAGGGCGCGGGAGCCGCGTCGGTCGCCGCGATAATGTTTGACAAGCTGCCCACCAAGGGCAAAAATGTGGTGGCTCTGGTGTCGGGCGGAAACATAGACGTGACTATCCTTTCGAGAGTTATAAACCGCGGCCTTCAGATGACGGGCCGCCTGACCGAGCTGGTTATCGAGCTGACTGACAAGCCCGGACAGCTGCTGACCGTTTCGGAAATTATCGCGTCGTACGGCGCGAACGTTGTGGAGCTCGACCACAACAGGGGCGACAGCCACATAGACATCAACGACTGCATCCTCAGGATCTCGGTCGAAACCAGGAACCGCGACCATCTCAACGAGATAATAAACGCACTGACAAAGAGCGGATTTAAATTAAGATAAATTTATTATACGGAGGTAATATTATGGAAAAGATACACACAAACGGCGCTCCCGAGGCCATAGGCCCCTACTCACAGGCCGTAAAAATCGGCGGCACGGTTTACACCTCGGGCCAGATAGCGATAAACCCCAATACGGGAAACATCGAGTCTGACGATATCAAAGGCCAGACCAAGCAGGTCATGGAAAACCTGACAGCGGTGCTTGGAGCTGCCGGCTCGTCCTGCGATAAGGCGCTCAAAACCACCTGCTTTCTGGCAGACATAAACGACTTTGCCGAGTTCAACGAGATATACGGCGAGTATTTCACTTCAAAGCCCGCCCGCTCCTGCGTGGCCGTCAAGGCTCTGCCCAAAGGCGCGCTGGTCGAGGTCGAGGTCATAGCGGCGGTATAGCCGTGAGCAGGGGCACGAGATTCTCGGCGGTTGACTGCGTTCGGGCGGCCGCGATAATAAGCATGATATTATATCACGGATTTTGGGATTTGTGCTCGCTGGGTTTTCTGCCCGGCGGCCTTATCTCTTCGCGCCCGGCGGTGATTTGGCAGCGCGGCATAGCGTTCACGTTTATCGCCGTGTCGGGATTTTGCTTTTCTCTGAGCAAAAAGCCGATAAAAAACGGGATGATCCTGTTCCTGCTCGGCGCGGGCATCACGGCCGCGACCGCTGTTTTCATGCTCCAAAACATAATTATATTCGGAATTCTGACATTTTTGGGCAGCGCGGCGCTTGTGACCGCGCTGCTTGATTTTGCCCTTAAAAAAATCAGCCCGTATATAGGGCTGATCATATCGCTTGTTTTGTTTGTTTTAGCGTTTAACATAAACGCGGGTTATCTCGCGGGGGTTCCGCTGCCGACGTCGCTTTACAAAAACTATATCAGCGCGTTTTTCGGGTTCCCATTTCGGGACTTTTTCTCGGTCGATTACTTCTCGTTCTTCCCGTGGTTCTTTTTGTACCTCGCGGGGTATTACCTTTTTAAATTATGTAAAAGGCTGAATCTGCTGCGCTTTTTGAGAAAGCCCGACATAAGGCCGCTGACATTTATCGGCAGACACTCGCTTGTTATATATCTTGCGCATCAGCCGATAATCTACGGAATATTATGCCTTATCCCGCGCCTTTAGCCAAACTCTTTTATTCAAAAGCCTGCTCAAGGTCCGCAATTATGTCGTCAACGCTTTCGGTTCCGATCGAGAGCCTGATCGTGTTGGGATTGATTCCCTGATCGAGCAGCTCCTCGGCTGTCAGCTGCGAGTGGGTGGTGCTGGCCGGATGTATAACCAGCGACTTGACGTCGGCCACATTTGCCAGCAGCGAGAATATCTGCAGTCTGTCGATAAAGTCGCGCGCATCCTTTTCGCCGCCGTCTATGTCAAACGTGAATATCGAGCCTCCGCCGTTCGGGAAATACTTTTTGTAAAGCTCGTGGTCGGGATGATCGGGCAGCGACGGATGGTTGACCTTCAAAACCTTGGGATGATTGCTCAGATACTCAACGACCTTTTTGGTGTTTTCGGCATGGCGCTCAACTCTGAGAGACAAGGTCTCAAGGCCCTGGAGCAGCAGGAACGCGCTGAACGGCGCCAGCGTGGCTCCGGTGTCGCGGAGCAGTATGGCGCGTATCTTTGTCACAAAGGCGGCCTCTCCAACGGCCTTCGTGAACGAAATGCCGTGGTAGCTGGGATTCGGCTCGGTCAGCGACGGGAACTTGCCGCTCGCCTCCCAGTCAAATTTTCCGCTGTCAACTATAACGCCGCCGAGCGTGGTGCCGTGGCCGCCGATGAACTTTGTGGCGGAATGGACAACTATGTCAGCGCCGTGCTCGATCGGGCGGATAAGATAAGGCGTGCCGAAGGTGTTGTCTATAACCAGCGGTATCTTGTTCGCGTGTGCAATCTCGGCCACCGCGTCAATATCCGCTATATCGCTGTTGGGGTTGCCCAAAGTTTCGATAAATATCGCCTTGGTGTTGGGCTTGATCGCATTTTTAACTTCCTCAAGATCATGTATGTTGACAAAAGTTGTGTCAACGCCGTACTGCGGCAGGGTGTGCGCCAGCAGGTTATATGTGCCGCCGTATATGGTCTTTTGCGAAACTATATGGTCGCCCGCCTGGGCCAGGTTCTGGATCGTGTAGGTGATGGCCGCCGCGCCCGAGGCTGTGGCAAGCGCCGCGACGCCGCCCTCAAGCGCCGCAATTCTGCGCTCAAAAACGTCCTGCGTCGAGTTTGTCAGTCTGCCGTAGATATTTCCGGGATCGGCAAGTCCGAAACGCGCCGCCGCATGGTCGGAATTTTTGAAAACGTACGATGTGGTCTGATAGATCGGAACCGCTCTCGCGTCGCTGGCAGGATCGGGGCTCTCCTGTCCGATATGCAGCTGCTTTGTCTCAAATCCCCATTTTGATGTATCTTTTATATTTGCCATAATAATTATCTCCTTTATATTTATATTTTATTTTAAACAAATTCTCAAATCGGCTTGCTGAAAAACTCACATTCGCCCGAACCGCCAGTTGAATCTGAGAAGCTTGGTAAACAGTCTCACATATTCTTGTCTCATGGTTTTCTCCTTTTGTCACTATTCCTATAGATTTAGTATGTTTTAGATAATAGCACATAATAATATATTTGTCAAGGACTTTTTTTAAATTTTTTTAATTTTTTGCAAAAAGTTGGCGAAAACCCCTTGAATCCTATTAATCCTATGGTATAATAGTATATTAGAAAAAAGATTTTTGTTAGAGGTGATATAATTGAAGATTTCAACAAAGGGCAGATACGCGGTCAGGATGCTTCTGGATATGGCGGAGCACACTCACGACGGATTTATTTCACTCAAGGACATAGCGGAGCGCCAGGGGATTTCAAAAAAATATCTGGAGCAGATCATATCCCTGTTCAACAACACGGGGATCCTGCGCTCGAGCAGAGGTTTTAAGGGCGGATACAAGCTGTCGAGGCAGCCGTCGGAATACACTATCGGGGAAATACTCAGGATCACCGAGGGCAGCATTGCCCCGATCGCCTGCCTTGATCAAAAGCCCAATCAATGCGAGAGGCAAGCCTCGTGCAAGACCCTGTTTGTCTGGGAGGGGCTGAGAGACGTGATCGCCGAGTATCTGGACGGGATAACCATTCAGGACATCATGGACCGAAACCGCGAATACTCGGGCCACGACTATGTGATATGATGTGATATAATTTATCAGATTCGATTATTTGTAACAAATTTTCATACCGGCCATAGAATATATTGAAAGCGGCAAAGGCCGCAAAATATTCAGGAGGTTTGATTATGAGTTATAAAAATACTTACGGCAGACAAAACGGCTGCGGCTGCGGCTGTGACAACGACGTTGACGCTGATGTTAACGCGGCGGGCATCGCCGAGGACTGCGCCGCCGAGGCGGCCGAAACAAGCGAGAGGCGCCGCGAAGATTTTTCGGATCCCATATGCGTCAGCGCAAAAAAAATCTACGACTCGTGCAGAGAGAGGAACTGCGTAGCGGATTCGAGAGTGTATTTCACCGCCGAGAACCAGCAGCTCATTGAGGACGCGATAAACGTTAAGCTCAAGAAGGCTGAGATCATCTGGGTATACACCGATATCGAGCCTCTGCTCTATAACTCGGGCTACTACTCGATCGACATAAAATTCTTTATCGACGTCACTCTTGAGGTATTCACCGGCCTCGGCGCTCCCGAGGAGATACACGGTCTCACCACCTACGACAAGCGCATAATCCTCTACGGCAGCGAGGGCAGGACCAAGACCTTCACCTCGACAATGCAGCCCGGCGATGAGATCGAGAGAGTCAGAAAGTCCACCAACATGCCCACCGTCACGGTTGAGGCGGTCGATCCCATCGCTCTCGGCGCAAAACTGGTAGACAAGGAGAACTGCTGCGGATGCTGCAATGCCGCCGCGATACCCGAGAACATCTGCTCCTGCTACGGCGATGATCTTGTGGTTGATGACGACGCGAGACAGGTTCAGGTAAGCTTCGGCCTGTTCACGATCGCCAGAATTGAGAGAGACGTCTCGCTGATGATCGACGCGGTTGACTTCTGCGTTCCCGAAAAAGTCTGCGCGGCTGCGGGCGACGACGATCCCTGCGATCTGTTCAACACTATCCGCTTCCCGCTTGACGAGTTCTTCCCGCCCGCGGGCGATAACACGAGCGGCAATCCCTACTGCGAGGGAAACGGCTGCGGATGCGGATGCAATTAACACTAAATACCATAAAAAATATGGCGCTTTTCGCGCCATATTTTAGCTTATCTGCTGCTTTCTTTAAGCTGATATCTGGACAAGATATGCTCACGGAAAAAGAACGTGATCGACCATATGGCGCCCAGACTGACCAGCGTGTAAATAATACGGCTGATTATGCTCATGCTTCCGAAGATGAACGAAACCAGGTTGAAGTCGAACAAGCCGACAAGACCCCAGTTGAGACCGCCGATTATTAACAAAATTAAAGCTAATATATCCATAACGTCAAAGTCTCCTTTTAATTTTGGATTCACAACTATTATGCCCGACCGCGGATTTTATATTCAAAATTTTTATTTCCGATATTTAAGCGTTTTTATGATTTAAAAATTTTTCTTGAAAACACATATTGATTTATGTTAAAATAATAAATCAGACAGGAGTGAAACAAATGTGGAAATACATACGGCCGTACCTGCCGTACGCGGTGTTCGCGGCGCTCTGCATGGTGGGCGAGGTCTCGATGGACCTGCTGCAGCCCGACATAATGAGCCGCCTTGTGGATGACGGCGTGCTCGGCATTTCAAGCGGCGGCGCCAGCGACCTTAACATGGTGCTGAGAATGGGCGCGGCGATGCTCGGCATCGCGCTTTTGGGCTGCGTTTTCGGCTCGACCAACAACGTTTTCGTGCAGTACGCGGGTCAGAGCGTGGGCAACGACATGCGCAAGGACTGCTTTAAAAACATACTGCGTTTCTCGTTCCCGCAGGTGGAGCGGTTCGGAACGGGCTCGCTTATCACCCGCGTCACCAACGACATAACTCAGGTGCAGGGCTTTGTGAGCATGTTTGTCCGCGGCCTTATCAGGACGTCGCTGCTCACTATCGGAAGCGTGTTCTTTTTGTTCAAGCTCAACACCATGTTCGGACTTATCTCTCTGTGCGCGGCGCCCCTTGTTCTGCTTATAATCATAATCTCGATACTCAAAACAAATCCGCTTTTCCCGAAACTCCAGCAAAAGCTTGACAACATAAATTCGATCATGCAGGAGGATATCTCGGGCATACGCGTCATAAAGGCCTGCGTGCGCGAGGTTTACGAAAAGGTCCGCTTCGGCAAGGCCAACGACGAGCTGATAAAGACGCAGTTAAAAATCCTTATTATTTTCGCTTTTATGAGCCCGCTTATGAACATGCTGCTCTACGGCGCGATAGTGCTTATCCTCTACTCGGGAAACGCGCAGGTAATATCGGGCACGGCGAGCCCCGGCGCCATCATGGCGGCGATAACATACGCGACGCAGCTCTTAAACGGAATACTTATGCTTGTCATGCTGTTTCAGACCATATCGCGCGGATACGCCTCATGGAAAAGAGTGCGCGAGGTATTAAATTCCGAGCCCGACCTCAAGGACGGGGATTTTGACGGCAGGACCGAGCTTCGGGGCAGCGTTGAGTTTAAAGGCGCTTCATTCGCTTTTCCCGACAGCGACAAAAACGTGCTCGACAGCATAAGCCTCAAGATCAATCCGGGCGAGACGATCGCGATAATGGGCGCCACGGGCTGCGGCAAGACCTCGCTTGTGAGCCTGATACCCAGATTTTATGACGCGATAGAGGGCGCCGTTTTGGTTGACGGAGTTGACGTTAAAAAATACAATCAGACCGCGCTCAGGCAAAAAATATCGGTCGCTCTCCAAAAGAGCGAGCTTTTCAGCGTGCCGATAAAAGAAAACATCGCCTGGGGCAAGCCCGGCGCGAGCGATGACGAGATAATCGAGGCCGCCAGGATCGCGCAGGCTCACGATTTTATCATGAACACTCCCGACGGGTATGACACAATGGTTGCCGAGAGGGGCACAAGCCTTTCGGGAGGACAGCGGCAGCGCGTGGCGATCGCAAGGGCGGTGCTCAGTCCCGCCGAGATACTTATATTCGACGACGCGACCAGCGCTCTTGACCTTAAAACCGAGGCCGATCTGTACGCGGCGCTCAAAAAGCACAGACCCGACATGACAAAAATTATCGTTGTGCAAAGGATCGCGTCGGCTAGGTTCGCCGATCGGATCGCGGTTCTGGAGCACGGCGTGATCGCTGCATGCGGGAGCCACGAGGAGCTTTTGAAAACCTCCGACACGTACCGCGACATATACCGCTCGCAGATTTCGGACGAGGAAAGCGGGGTGAGCGCGGATGCCTGAGCAAATTAAAACCCAAAGAGTGGTGGTTGAGAAAAAGCTGCCCGGCAGGAACCGCGGCAACCGTTTCGCCGAGGTCGAGCACGCCGACAACGTAGGCGCGACCTTAAAGAGAGTTTGGAAATACTTCGCGAAAGAAAAGGCCGTTGTTATATCCATGCTGGCGATAGTGGTGCTGGGGACCCTGTGCGGCGTGTACGCGCCGAGCGTCCAGAGCCGAGCGATCGACATAATCGCGGGCGCCGCCGAGGGACGCCTGATAAAGACTCTGGCGCTGATGCTGAGCGTGTATCTTATATACAGCGTGTGCCAGCTGTTTCAGGGCATGCTCAGCGCGCGCCTGAGCCAGAGGATCGTCAGCCGTATGCGCGGCGAGCTGCTGAGCAAGATCGTCGATCTGCCGGTCAAATATCTTGACACCCACAGCCACGGCGACGTTATGAGCCGAATGACAAACGATATAGAAAACATCTCAAACACGGTCTCGCAGTCGCTGCCGTCGCTGTTTTCGGGGGTGCTGACCGTGACGGGCACGGCCGCGGTCATGCTGTGGTTCTGTACCCCTCTGGCGCTGCTCAGCTTTATAACGGTTATCCTGACATTCCTCGCCACAAAATTTTTGTCAAAGCGGGTGCGCAAATTCTCGAGAGAGCGCCAGCGCCTGCTGGGCGAGATGAACGGCACAGTCGAGGAAATGATTGACGGCTACCGCTCGGTCGTGGCCTACAACCACCAGAGCGCGACCGCGAAAAGCTTTACCGACACATCAAACTCGCTGACCTCGGCGGGTATCAGAACCGAGGTTTTCAGCGGCGTTATGGGCCCGATAATGAACTGCATCGGAAATATCGGATTTGTGATAATAGCCGCCTTCGGCTGTCTGTTCGCGATAAAGGGCATAATCTCGGTCGGCGTTATCTCGGCGTTTATCATATACGCCAAGCAGTTCAGCCGCCCGATAAACGAGATCGCGCAGCTCTACGGCCAGCTGCAGACGGCGGTCGCGGGAGCCGAGCGAGTGTTCATCGTGCTTGACGAACAGCCAGAGGATATGAGCGGCGAACCGATAGGCGAGATCGAGACCGCCGAGGTGGAGTTTAAAAACGTGAACTTCTCATACGAAAAGGGCAAGCCCGTTATCCGCGACTTCAGCCTAACGGTGCCGAGCGGCAAAAAGGTCGCGCTGGTCGGAGCGACGGGCAGCGGAAAGACCACTATCGTCAATCTGCTGATGCGCTTTTATGACATCGACAGCGGCGAGATACTGATAAACGGCAGAAACATCGCAAATATGTCGCGGAGCTCGCTCAGAGAAAACGCGGCGATCGTGCTGCAGGACACGGTGCTGTTTTCGGACACCATCGAAAACAACCTGAAATACGGAAATCCCGACGCGGACGATAAGCTGATCGAATCGGCGATAGAAATGAGCCGCTGCCAAAGCATGATACGCAGAATGAAAGGCGGCATCAAGGCCAAGCTAAAGGCGTCGGGCTCCAACATCAGCCAGGGTCAGAGGCAGCTGCTGGCGATCGCCAGAGCCTTTGTGATGGACCCGAAGATCCTGATCCTCGACGAGGCCACCTCAAACGTCGACACCAGAACCGAGAAGGCTATACAGGACGCGATGCACACCGTTATGAAAAACCGAACCAGCATAATCATCGCCCACCGCCTGTCGACTATCCGCGACGCGGACATGATCGTGGTTATGGATCACGGAAGGATCGTGGAAAGCGGCACCCACGACGAGCTTCTTAAACAAAACGGCAAGTACCACGATCTGTACATGACCCAGTTCGCGGGATTCGCCACGTAATATTTTCTTGACGCCCGATAAAGAATAAAGTATAATAAAAGCAAATATATTTGGAGGTATGATCATGGACACAAACGCTATCTACAAAGTGGGCTACGGACTGTATGTGCTGTCGGCAAACGACGGCGGAAAAGACAACGGCTGCATAATAAACACGGTGATGCAGATCACGTCAAGCGAGCCGTTTAAGTTTATCATATCGGTCAACAAGGCGAACCTGACCCACGACATGATAAAAAACAGCGGCAAGTTCAACGTCTCGATATTGACCGAGGAAACCCCGTTTTCGGTGTTTGAGACCTTCGGCTTTAAAAGCGGCAGAGACGCCGACAAATTCTCGGAGATCGACTACGCGAAAAGAGCCGAAAACGGCCTGCTCTATCTTGATAAGTACACTAACGCGTATCTGTCGTTTGAGGTTATCGACGCGGTTGACTGCGACACCCACACGATCTTTGTAGCCAAGCTTATTGACGCGGTCTCCCTCTCGGACGGCGAGAGCCTGACATACGCTTACTATCACAAGCACACCAAGCCGCAGCCGAAGAAGCCCGAGAAAAAAGTCACCGGCTGGCGCTGCGTTATCTGCGGATATATCTATGAGGGCGAGGAGCTTCCGCCCGATTTTATATGTCCCTGGTGCAAGCACGGCGTAGCTGACTTTGAGAAGATCGAGGCATAAAACAAGCAGGAGCATCCGCTCCTGCCTTATTTCTTATTCATCCGAAAACGCTTTCGCGGTCCGCTCCAGAATTTTTCTTATTTCCAGATTCTGGGGACAGGCGGCCTCGCACCTGCCGCATTTCACGCAGTCCTCGGGTCTGCCGCGGCCCGTGGTGTACACCTCGTAGTAGAATCCGCCCTCGCCGTATCTTATCCTTGAATTGAGGCATGATATCAAAAGCGGTATCGCTATATCCTTGGGGCACACGCGGGTGCAGTACTCGCAGCCTGTGCATTGAACGGTCTGTTCGTTTTTCAATATCTCGCAAACTTTTTTCACCGCCTCAAGCTCGCGCACGCTCAGCGGCTTTAAATCTCCGAAAAGCGCGGTGTTTTCCTCGACCTGCGCCATGTCTGACATTCCCGACAGCACAAGGCGCACGCCCTCAAATCCGGCCGCGTAGCGCAGGGCGTAAGCCGCCGGGCTTCCTCCTCCGCTTTTACTCAAAACAGACTTCGCCTCGTCGGGCAGATTGACAAGTCTGCCGCCCTTTATCGGCTCCATTACAAACGCGGGCTTTCCGTGTTTTGCGCACATCTCATAATTCGCGCGGCTGCGTATGCCCGGATTGTCCATATCCAGATAATTCAGCTGTATCTGCACGACCTCGATCTCGGGGTGCTCATTTAAAATCATATCCAAGGCGTCCTCGGTATCGTGGAACGATATGCCTATATGTCGGATTTTGCCTTGCGCCTTAAGCTTTTTCGCGGCCTCGAACGCGCCCAGCTCGCTGTATTTTTTATAGCTCCTCGACGACAGCGCGTGCATCAGATAAAAGTCGAAATACTCAACGCCGCAGCTTGCGAGCTGCTTTTCAAACGTTTCGTAAATATCGCGCTCGCTTTTGAAAAACTCGCTTGACAGCTTGTCGCAAAGCACAAAGCTCTCCCGCGGGTACCTTGACGTAAGGCATTTTTTAAGTGATTCCTCGCTCCTGCCGCCGACATAGGCGCGGGCTGTGTCAAAGTAGTTAAAGCCCGACGACATATACTTGTCGATCATATCGGCGAACTCGCCGAAAATCACGGCGCCGTTTTTGTCTCTGGGCGGCCGCATGGCGCCGAAACCCAGACCGCCCTTTATTTCTTCAAAACAATTTTTCATAATTCTATCTACTCAGCGGCGCTATCGCGTCGGTGCCGCTCCATATAAACGCTTTTGCCGAGCCGCCCTCGGGGACCGCGATATCAAATCCGTCAAACGCGGCCGCGCCTGTGTGTATCTCCGATACGGGCACGGTTTTTATGTCCGCGTCCGAAAGCGCGCCGTCCGCGTTATACGCCGCGGCGATAACCGTCACGCTGTCAATATCGGGCACGCTGTTCACATCGGCGGTCACTGCGGTGATCCTTCCGGCGGTTACTACCGGTTCAACATTCTTAAACGGTGTCGGCACAACATGCACAACAAAGCTGATCATCTGTCCACTGTCGGTTATCGCTGTCAGCGCCGTGTCGCCGGCTTTGGCTCCGTATATTTTGCCAAAAACTTTGCCGTTCTTCACGGCCGCGCCGCGTGTGTCGGTTATAAGCAGATATCGGTTGCCCGAAACAAAGCTCACCAGAGATGTGGTATCGGCGGGCTCGACGTTTACGGGGATTTCGATCTCCGAGCCCTCGGGTATCGTGATATCTCCGCTCAAATCCGAATTGATTGAAGCCGCGGGCCTGCCTTCCTCCGCCTGCGTGAACACGAGATTGCGGATCGTGAATGTGACCTCGACTTTTGTGGGGTTCTCAATATTCTTAAAGTTTACAATGTGCTTGTTTTTATCGGTAACAATGTAGTCGTCGTTAACGGCGGAGCCGTCCCAGCCGTTGAACGGATCGTTTGTGTCAAAAATACCGCTGTCCTTGATCGCCGACTTAAAGTCGGTCTTTGTGATCGTCAAAGGCTGACCGTTAACTTTGATCTCGTCGTATTTGATCTCGCAGCTGTCAACGGGGCTTTTGACCGCGCCGCTCGTGTCGACATCATAATCCTTCAAATAAATCGCGACAAAATCTCTTATATCCGAAACGCCCGCCTTTTTGCCCGCGTCCGATAAATCTTTTGCAAGATCAAACTCGGCCTTATACTGTCCGTCCGATGAGACCTTTACCGCCGCGCCTCTTTCCGTGCCCGCGTATGAACCGCCGTACAGCACGTTAAGCGCGACGTTTATGCCGTTATCCGAGGCGGCCTCGGTCACCGTTACGGGCACCGTGAAAGTTGTTCCCGTTTCGGCTGCTATCGTTATAAACGCCGTGCCCGCTCCGACGCCGACCACTTTTCCGAACGCGTTAACCGTGGCGACATTCTCGTTTGAAGTGTAATAATACAGCTTTTCGCCGTTATCCGCCGCGGCGTCGATATATAAATATTTATTCCGCATAAGAGTATATCCCGTTTGAGCAACGGTTATGCTCTGCGCCGGAGCAGTCGACTCTTTCGCTTTAACAACAACCTTGATCACGGCCTGAGCCGATCCGCTCTGGGAATATGCCGTCACGTTTGCCGTTCCGATCTTTACGCCTTGGATAAGTCCGTTATATACCGTCGCGACATCGTCGTTGTCGGATTTCCATATCAGAACATCATTGTTTTCCGCGGGCTGTACCGAAGCGCCGACTTTCTCGCTTCCTCCGACCTCAATCTCAACGGCCGTCTTATCGGGAACGATCTCGGTTATCTCGGTTATGTCGGGATTGATCTTTATGTCATTCATGTCATAGCTCTTATTCGCCGAGGAAGGCGCGACAAACATGCCGCGCATCATAGCGTCGGTTATGCTCTTGAATATCGGCTTTTTGCCCTCTCTGTCCCAAACCGACCATGAAGAATCGGGCGATTGAGTCATATCGAACCACCCCTGGTCCCAGACGCACGGAACGACCTTTGCGACTTGGCAGGCGCGGGTCACGATCTCGTCAAAATACGCTCGGTCATAATCATTGTATCCGCTCGGATTGTTTTTGTTGATTTTGTTGCGGTTGCCGTACTCACCCAGAATCATCGGATAATTTTTAAACTTATTATTCATTTTCCTGAGCTGGTCGACCACCTCGTAAACATTACTGTATGTCCATGTGGAATCGGAGCTGTACTTGTAAATATGAGCGGCGAACATAAGGCGCGTGTCCGAATTGTAGCTGTCGGTCGGCATTTTGAACGCGCTGTCAGTTCCCGCGTTGGCAAAATGCGACACGGCCGATATCCAACGTTTTTTGTTGTTTGAGCCCGTGGAACGCACAACATTGACGCATATCTGGTTGAGGTTCATGATAAGCGGAATATCATAGTTTTTGACGTCCGTTGCGTTTTTATTATCAGCATCATGCGTGGTGCTTGTGAGCTCGTTGGCGGCCTCAAAAATCAAATGCTCGTCATAATCCTTGAATTTCTCGGCTATGTGCCTCCAGACGTTTTCGTATTTCTCATACACATAATCCAAGTTATCCGAGCCAACGGACAGCCAGCCGTCTGCGCCGTCGTGATGAATATTGATTATCGCGTACATATCAAGCTCCACGCAGTAATCAACAATATCCTGAACGCGGTTTATCCAAGCGTCGTTTATGGCATATCCGTTTTCGTCGTCGATCATGTCTCCCCATGTCACCGGTATGCGAACCGTGTTGAATCCCGCGTCATGGACCGAGCGTATAATATCCTTTGTCGTGGTGACGGACTGCCAGATCGTCTCGCCGGGATGGAAAGCGTTGTGTCCGTCCATAGTGTTGCCCAGGTTCCAGCCCACGCCCATTTCGCTGACCGTATCCTGCGGCGAAAGAACTCTGAAAGGCTGCGGATCTCCCGGGTCGGCGCTGTCCTTGAACAAGAGATTTGACTTGGCGGCCTCAAGATTTTTTCTCGCGGTCTGAAGCTGCGAATCCGAGGCGGAAGAGTTGTTTAAAACTCCCTCGGCGGTCGTGACCGCGCTTTGAAAGGTCTTAAAAGATTCCTCCTGATACTTTGACGCGTCCAACGCCTTTGAATAGTTTATCGAATACTCAAGCCATCCCTTCTCCGACTCGGGAAGGCCGCTCGGACGGGATAAATAAGCGTAACCCGTCAGATTAACAACAACTCCGTCGGCAGGCTCAACAAACGAAATGTTTATACCTTGAGCGACATAATCATCCTTTTCTCCTTTAAACGAGGCCGTAACATCGGCTGTGCGCACATAAGCCGTATACGCTCCGTTTTCTGAAACGGAGCCTCCGATCGTTATAAAATTATCCTGCCAGCCGCTCCATTCCGTTATCTCGTAAGGCTGCAGAGTAAAAACATTGGTGTCATCGGTAACCGAGCCCGTCACCGTATATGTCACCTTGATATATTCCGACGTCAAAAATTCCTTTGTCGTCATGCTTTGTATATAACCGTCAAATTTACCGTCCTCGCCGGGCTTTAGATCGGTTGTGCTTATTTGTTTTTCAAGGACGCTCGTCTCCTTTAGTCCCGAAACGTCGGGCGCTTCCGCGGCGCTCGCCGATGTTATGCCTACAAGCGGCAGGACCATCGCGCAGATTATCACAAGCGCAAGAATTCGTCTGATCTTCATATGATTTGCCTCCAATCATAAATTGTTTTTTAATATCTGTATATAATTATAAACGAATTATATAAAATTTTCAATATAAATATATCAATAATATAACATTAATTTTATATTAAAAAATTTTTAAAAAATTATTGCATTTTCTGTCATGTTCATGTAAACTATATATTAGTATGTATAAAATTAACTATAGCGAGGAGACTGAATTTTATGAAGGTATTGGTTATCGGCGGCGGCGGCAGAGAGCACGCGATCGTGTGGAAGCTCGCGCAGAGCGATAAGGTTGACAAAATATACTGCGCGCCCGGCAACGGCGGCATATCCGAGCTTGCCGAATGCGTGGACATCGGCGTTATGGATTTTGAGAAGCAGACCGCTTTCGCCAAGGAAAACGGGATAGATCTAACCGTGGTCGCTCCGGACGATCCTCTGGCCGCGGGCGCGGTGGACGCGTTTAAGGCCGCGGGTCTCAGAGCCTTCGGCCCCGACAAGGCGGCGGCCATAATCGAGGGCAGCAAGGCGTTTTCGAAGGATTTGATGAAAAAATACGGAATACCCACCGCGGCGTATGAGACATTCGACAACAGCGCGGCGGCGATCGGCTATATAAAATCGCAGAACAAATTCCCGGTCGTTGTCAAGGCTGACGGACTGGCGCTCGGCAAAGGCGTTATAATCGCCAAAACTCTCGATGAGGCCGAGACCGCCGTTCATGACATCATGGACGACAAGATATTCGGAGCCGCGGGCGGCAAGGTCGTTATAGAGGAATTTTTGACCGGCCCCGAGATCTCGGTGCTGGCGTTCACCGACGGCAAGACCATGAAACCCATGGTATCGGCGCAGGACCACAAGCGCGCCTACGACAACGACGAGGGCCCAAACACAGGCGGAATGGGCACGTTCTCGCCCAGCCGCGTCTACACCCCCGAGGTTGCCGACGAGTGCATGAACAACATTTTCCTACCCACAATGAAGGCAATGAACGCCGAGGGCAGGACGTTTAAGGGCGTGCTCTACTTCGGCCTGATGAAAACGGCGGACGGCGTTAAGGTTATCGAGTACAACTGCCGCTTCGGCGACCCCGAGACGCAGGTAGTGCTGCCGAGGCTCAAAACCGATTTGTTTGACATAATGAACGCGGTCGTTGACGAAAAGCTCTCCGACATCGAGATCGAGTGGTCGGACGAGGCCTGCGTCTGCGTGGTTATGGCGTCGGGCGGATATCCCAAGTCGTACCAAAAGGGCTATAAGATCGACGGCATCAAGCAGGCCGAAAGTCTGGGCGCAACGGTTTTCCACGCGGGAACCAAGCTCGACGGCACCGACGTGCTGACAAACGGCGGCAGGGTACTGGGCGTGACCGCTATGGGCAATGATCTCAGCGAGGCGATCAAAAAGGCGTATGAATACGTTGACGTGATCAGCTTTAAGGACGCCCATTTCAGACATGATATAGGAATTAAATAATTTTGCATTAACATAAAGGAGAAAGCTATCTATGGAAAAACTTAAAAAACGCGAAGATATACATAAGGTGCTGATAATCGGCTCGGGACCGATAATCATCGGTCAGGCCTGCGAGTTCGACTATTCGGGAACTCAGGCCTGCAAGGCGCTGAGAAAGCTGGGCTATGAGATCGTGCTGGTTAACTCTAACCCCGCCACGATCATGACCGACCCCGAGACCGCCGACGTTACCTATATCGAGCCTCTCAACCTTGAGCGGCTCACGCAGATCATAGAAAAAGAGCGCCCCGACGCGCTGCTGCCTAACTTAGGCGGACAGTCGGGCCTCAATCTCTGCTCGGAGCTGGCGAAGGCGGGCGTGCTCGACAAGTACGGCGTTAAGGTTATCGGCGTGCAGGTTGACGCTATCGACCGCGGCGAGGACAGGATCGAGTTTAAGAACACGATGAATTCCCTTGGCATTGAGATGGCGCGCAGCGAGGTCGCCTATTCGGTCGACGAGGCGCTGAAGATCGCCGACGAGCTGGGCTATCCCGTTGTATTAAGGCCCGCCTACACCATGGGCGGCGCGGGCGGCGGCCTGGTTTACAACACCGAGGAGCTCAAGGTCGTGTGCGCGAGAGGCCTACAGGCCAGTCTTGTGGGACAGGTTCTGGTCGAGGAATCGGTCCTCGGCTGGGAAGAGCTGGAGCTCGAGGTCGTGCGCGACGCGGCGGGCAACATGATAACCGTATGCTTTATCGAAAATATCGACCCGCTGGGCGTTCACACGGGCGACTCGTTCTGCTCGGCGCCCATGCTGACCATACCCGAGGACGTTCAGGCC
This sequence comes from uncultured Monoglobus sp., assembly GCA_947585115.1. Taxonomy (GTDB): domain Bacteria; phylum Bacillota; class Clostridia; order Monoglobales; family Monoglobaceae; genus Monoglobus. The sequence continues at coordinate 3,223 of CANPWW010000043.1, read as the reverse complement.
GAGCTCCAAAGGCAAGCTTACAAAATCGTCGAGGCTATTCAGGTTATCGGCGGCACCAATGTTCAGTTCGCCAGAAATCCCGAGGACGGCAGGATCATAGTTATAGAGATCAATCCCAGAACGTCGCGCTCGTCAGCTCTGGCGTCAAAGGCGACAGGCTTCCCGATCGCTCTGGTATCGGCAATGCTGGCGTCGGGCCTGAATCTCAGCGACATTCCCTGCGGAAAATACGGCACGCTTGACAAATACTATCCCGACGGCGACTATGTTGTTATCAAGTTCGCGCGCTGGGCGTTTGAAAAATTCAAGGGCGCCGAGGACAAGCTCGGCACTCAGATGCGCGCCGTCGGCGAGGTCATGAGCATAGGCAAGACATACAAAGAGGCGTTCCAAAAGGCGATACGCAGCCTTGAGATCGGCAGATACGGTCTCGGCGGCGCCAAGGACTTCGGCGAAAAGACCAAGGAGCAGCTTTTAAAAATGCTCAAAACTCCCACCAGCGAGCGCCAATTCATTATGTACGAGGCGCTGCGCAAGGGCGCGGAGGTTGAGGAGATATACCAAATCACAAAGATCAAGCACTATTTCATCGAGCAGATGAAAGAGCTTGTCGAGGAAGAGGAAAATCTTAAACAGTATAAGGGCAGCGTTCCCCCGACCGAGGCGCTCAAGACGGCCAAGCAGGACGGATTCTCGGACAGATATTTGTGCGAGCTTTTGGACGTGCCCGAGGAGGACATCAGGAACGCCAGGATCGCCGCGGGCATCACCGAGGCGTGGGAAGGCGTGCACGTGAGCGGCACGCAGGATTCCGCCTACTACTATTCATCCTACAACATGAAGGACGAGAGCAAGGTGAATACCGACAAGCCCAAGATCATGATACTGGGCGGCGGCCCCAACAGAATAGGACAGGGCATTGAGTTTGACTACTGCTGCGTTCACGCGGCCATAGCGCTCAAAAAGCTGGGCTTTGAGACGATCATAGTCAACTGCAACCCCGAGACGGTCTCGACAGACTACGACACCTCGGACAAGCTGTATTTTGAGCCCCTGACCCTTGAGGACGTGCTGAGCATACACGAGAAGGAAAAGCCTGTGGGCGTTATCGCTCAGTTCGGCGGACAGACGCCTCTCAACTTAGCGGCGGAGCTCAAGAAAAACGGCGTTAATATCCTGGGCACAACGCCCGAGACCATAGACCTTGCCGAGGACAGAGACCTGTTCCGCGCGATGATGGACAAGCTTGGCATACCTATGCCCCAGTCGGGAATGGCGGTCAACGTGGACGAGGCGATCGCGATCGCCGAGGAGATCGGATATCCCGTTATGGTGCGCCCCTCATACGTTCTGGGCGGACGCGGCATGGAGGTCGTTCACGATGAGGAAAGCCTGTGCGTTTACATGGCGGCGGCCGTCGGCGTGACGCCCGACAGACCGATACTGATCGACAGGTTCCTGAACCACGCCATGGAGTGCGAGGCGGACGCCATCAGCGACGGCGAGAACGTGTTTGTGCCCGCCGTTATGGAGCATATCGAGCTTGCGGGCATCCACTCGGGAGACTCGGCGTGCATACTGCCCTCGATGAACATACCCGAAAAGCATGTCAAAACGATCAAAGAATACACGGCGAAAATAGCGCGCGAGATGAACGTGTGCGGCCTGATGAATATGCAGTACGCCATCGAGGACGACGTTGTTTACGTTCTGGAAGCCAACCCGAGAGCGTCAAGAACCGTGCCGCTGGTTTCAAAGGTGTGCAACATACGCATGGTACCGCTCGCGACGGACATCATAACCGCGCCTCTGACGGGCAGAAAGTCGCCCGTTCCGGAGCTTAAAGAAAAGAAGATACCCCACTACGGCGTTAAAGAGGCGGTATTCCCGTTCAATATGTTCCAGGAGGTCGACCCCGTGCTGGGACCCGAAATGCGCTCTACCGGCGAAGTTCTCGGCATGGCGCCCACATTCGGCGAGGCGTTCCTCAAAGCGCAGGAGGCCACACAGATCAAGTTCCCCACAAGCGGTAAGATGCTTATCAGCGTCAACGACCGCGACAAGGACGAGCTTGTGGAAGTGGCGCAGGGCTTTAAGGACTGCGGCTTTGACATAGTGGCGACCGAGGGCACCGGAAAAATGCTGCGCGACAACGGCATTGACGTCGAGATCGTCGCCAAGCTGGGCGAAGGACGTCCCAATGTTCTGGACATAATAACCAATGGCGAGGTCAATATAGTTATCAACACACCCACCGACAAGAAGGGCGCTGCCGACGACAGCTATATCAGAAAAGGCGTGATAAAGGGCAGGATCTCCTACGTCACCACAATGGCCGAGGCCAAGGCCGCGATAGCGGGATTGAAAACCATCAAAGACGCGACCGGCGGCGTTAAATCCCTGCAGGAGCTCCACGCCGAGATTACCGACTAAAATAATATGTTCGGCATATAATATTAACGGAGGAACGCGCTATGGAGTATACGATCAATCTTATATGGGACGATGAAGCTCAGGTATGGATCGCGACAAGCGATGATATACCCGGACTTGTGCTTGAAAGCGGTTCTTTTGACGCTCTTCTTGAGCGCGTGAGATTCGCGGTCCCCGAACTTCTTGAGCTTAACGGAACCGAAAAAACGCCGCTTAACCTCTTCTTCGTATCAAAGCGCCACGAAAGGATAGCACTGTAATGGCGGAATATGAGAAAAGAGTGCGTGAAATTCTTAAAGAGCATAACTGCTCATTTGTAAGACGCGGAAAAGGCGATCACGATATATGGTACAGTCCTCTGAGCAATCGTCATATCACGGTAGACAGCAAAATAAAATCACGTCACACGGCTAACGCGATTCTAAAACAATCCGGAATCGATTTCAGATTCAGATAACATAAAAGCCCCAATTATAGGCAATGTCATTAAGTTAAAAAAGACTAATAATGATTAAATAGTAGAGACAATCCCAGATTTTGTGTAAAGTAAGTTGTCTAAACCTCCAAGATGGTATATAATAAAAATATCAAATTGGAGGTTTTTAATTATGCCACGTTACAAAAAGAGCGCTGCCGAGCGAGCGGCAGAGAAAGAAAGACGAGAAAAAATACTCAATTTTGTACACGAAATGGGCGCTGAGGGGATCGAGGATCTGCACGACGTTTACAAAATGATGATCGGCGCAGTGATAGACGGAGGACTTGAAGCCGAGCTTGACGAGCAGCTTGG
>CANPWW010000042.1 GCA_947585115.1 uncultured Monoglobus sp. | reverse complement strand
AAGGGATCGCCGACCGTGTCGCCGACAACGGCCGCCTTGTGGTTCTCGCTGCCCTTGCCGCCGAAGTTTCCGGCCTCTATGTACTTCTTGGCGTTGTCCCAGGCGCCGCCCGAGTTTGCCATCATGATCGCGATAGCGAAGCCCGATACCAGAGCGCCGGCCAGCATGCCTACCACGCCGTTAACGCCCAGAACCAGACCTACAACGATGGGAGCCAGGATACCCAGAGCCGCGGGAACGATCATCTCTTTCAGCGATGAGCGCGTGCAGATGTCAACGCAGGTCGCGTAGTCCGCGTCCGCCTTGCCTTCCATCAGGCCCTTGATCTCTCTGAACTGGCGTCTTACCTCAACAACTATCTTCTGAGCCGCGCGACCTACAGCCTGCATGGTGAACGCGCTGAACAGGAACGGCAGCATAGCGCCCACAAACAGTCCGATCAGAACGGGCGGGTTTGTCAGCGAGAGCTGGAGGTTTCCGCCCAGAGCCTCGATCTTGTCGGTGTAGGAAACGATCAGAGCCAGAGCCGTCAGAGCGGCGCTGCCTATAGCGAAGCCCTTACCTGTCGCGGCTGTGGTGTTGCCCAGCGAGTCGAGAGCGTCGGTGCGGTTTCTTACCTCTTCGCCCAGACCGGCCATCTCGGCGATTCCGCCCGCGTTATCGGCAACGGGGCCGTAAGCGTCGGTGGCGAGAGTAATACCCAGCGTCGCCAGCATGCCGACAGCCGAAATACCAACGCCATAGAGGCCCATGGCGAAGCTGTCCATATTGCCGGTGGCGATAAATCCGCCGCCGCCCGCCGCGAAGAAGCTGATCAGGATCGAGATGCCCACGATTATAACGGGAATAGCGGTTGAGTTCATGCCCAGCGCGATACCGTCGATAATGATCGTGGCGCTTCCGGTCTCGGACGAGCCGGAGAGCTTCTGGGTGGGCTTATACGAATCCGAGGTGTAGTACTCGGTGAAGAATCCGATAAGAACGCCCGCGATCAGACCCGAGATAACGGCCCAGAAAACGCCCGTGTTGTCGGGCAGCTGAGTGAATATCAGTACCGCCGCCGCGATAGCCGAGAGTACGGCGGCGATATACGTGCCGCGTCTCAGCGAGCCGAGCAGGTTTTTCTGCGTCGCGCCCTCTTTGGTCGATACGAAGAATGTTCCTATTATAGAAGCGATGATACCGATTGCGGCGATGAGCATGGGAACGATGATTCCCGCGTAGCCCAGACCCGCGGCGGTAGCCAGCGCGCCGGTCGAGATGATCGAGCCGACATAAGACTCATAGAGGTCGGCGCCCATTCCGGCAACGTCGCCCACGTTGTCGCCAACGTTATCGGCGATAACCGCGGGGTTGCGGGGGTCGTCCTCAGGAATGCCCGCCTCGACCTTACCTACCAGGTCGGCGCCAACGTCAGCGGCCTTGGTGAAGATACCGCCGCCCACACGGGCAAACAGCGCCATCGAGCTGGCGCCCATACCGAAGGTGAGCATCGCCGCCATGATCTCATCGGGATTGCCGAGCAGCGCTCTTAAAATCAGGAACCAAACGCTGATATCCAGAAGTCCCAGGCCGACAACCGTCAGACCCATAACCGTGCCGCTTGAGAACGCGATCTTAAGGCCCTTGTTGAGGCCCTGCTGCGCGCCGTTGGCGGTTCTCGAGTTGGCATATGTGGCTATCTTCATGCCGATGAATCCCGAAAGGCCGGAGAAGAATCCGCCGGACAGGAACGCGAAGGGCACGAACCATGTGAGCAGGCCGCAGGCCGCCATGATGCAGATGATGATCAGCATTACTATAAAGAATACGCCGACCGTTTTGTACTGTCTTTTAAGGTACGCCATAGCGCCCTTTCTTACCTTAGAGGCGATATTCGCCATCTCTTTCGTTCCCTCGGGCTGACTCTTTACCCAGAAGAACTTATACATCGCGAATGCGAGACCGCAGATCGCCGCGATCAGCGCAATCACAGGTGCAATTTTTACAAATACGCTCATATCGTTCATTGTAAAATCTCCCCTTGTTTGTAATGATATAATATAGTTTTATTTTTTTCAAAGCTTTAAAAATTTCTTTAGGAGACCCGCCCAAAAGCGCAAAATCCTCCCTTTTTTCTCAATATATATTATACATAACAACGCCTATGTTCGTCAAGCATTTTTTTGCCTGTAACATAATTGTAAACCCCGCGGAAAAACCGCGGGGTTTGCTAAAGCGGATCTTGCCGCAATTACTTGTATATCGGCTCCGCGAGGGGCTCAAGGTCTTCGCTCCAAAGCATTATTTTGAGACTTTCGCCGCTTTCGGGCTCCAAAGCCTTTGCCGTGTGGACATTATTCACGCCGGCAAGCGCCGCCAACTCAATGACCTCGCTTTCCGTCAGCATATCGCCGCGGTATTTCGCGATATAAAGCACCGCTTTTTCGCTGCGCGGCGCGGTGATCGTCACAACTCCGCTTTGATAATTATTGATTTCCCAATCATAGACCGGTTTTTCGGCAGGCGCAAGCGTGGGCGCCGGTCTCTTTGTCGGGGGCAATGTCGGCTTCGGCGCAGCCGTGGGTTTTGCGGTCGGTTTTGCCGTAGGCACAGCGGTAGGTTTTAATGTGGGCGTAGGTTTGGGCGTAGAAGTGGGCGTCGGCTTTGGTGTAGCCGTCGGTTTCGCCGTGGGCTTTGGCGCAGCCGTCGGCGTAGGTGTTGCTAATGCCGGAATACTTTTATGCTCTTCCACTTTGCATACTTGACATTTTCGAGTATTTTCGCCTTCAATACCGGGTAATGGATCTTTTGATATATACCAATCTCCCCATACATGCCCCAAAGCGTTAATAAACGCATCGTCATAAGAATAATCGCCCATGGTGCATTTATGTGTTGTATAGCCTCGGTCGGTACATGTAGGTGCTATTACAATATTTTTGTATGTATGCTTATGGGTAAATGTAAAGTTATTTGTATAATTCCCGTTTTTAAAACCTGTAGTTCTTGCGGCATTATAATCATTGATTTGATTCCACCATGCATGATTGAATTTTGTTTTATTAGAAATATACATATGAAATGTTATATATGAATTATTATAATCATACATAGTAGCAATATCATCTATTCCGTCAGCATCGAAATCACCCGATACAAATCTACCTGTAACGGCTCTAGGTTCAAATTCTGTTTCGTTTATCCAACTTATCCATCCACTGAATTTTGTTTTCTCCGATATAAACACATGTATTGAATGTTTAAAGTTATCATATTTATACATAACCGCAATATCATCAAGTCCGTCACCATTAAAATCACCGGCTGCAAATCTTCCGGATGTCAAACTGGCTTCATAGCTTGATAAATCGGAAAACCAAGATTTCCATCCGTTAAAAGAACTTCCTGTTGATTGAAAAACATGAATTTCAGTATGATATTTGCTATATTCATACATGGCCGCAATGTCATCTAATCCATCGCCATTGAAATCACCTGCCGCCAATCTTCCGGTTACAAGATTTGCCTGATAACTTGATGAATCGGCAAACCAAGTTTTCCATCCGTTAAAAGAATTTCCTGTTGATTGGAAAACATGAATTTCCGCATGATATTTACTATATTCATACATTACCGCAATATCATCTAAGGTATCGCCATTAAAGTCGCCGGCCACTACCTTATCTATGACCGGATCAGATGGATAACCTGTTGTATCGGAAAACCATGTTTGCCAAGATTTGAAACTATTACCTGTAGACAAAAATACATGAATAGAGGTGTTATGAGCTGTATATTTATATATAACGGCAACGTCATCTAAGCCATCCCCGTTAAAATCTCCCGAGGTCAACTTACCGCCGGCACAAGACACATAGTATTCGGAATCTGTGCGCCATATCTCCTCCGAGAAAGAACTCCCTGTTGATAAGAAGGTATGCCACTGAGCAGTATTATTACCATAATCAAAAAGCGTTGCATAATCATCTTTTCCGTCACCATTAAAATCCCCGCCGACACTCCTGTTTCCTACACATACATTAAACTCTATCCAGTTGGAAGTAATTGATGGATTTGACAATGAAACCAACCGCATAGTATATCTTCCTATATCATTCGGAGTAAATGAAAAACTGTTTGATAAATTTTCAGTCCAAGTAACTGCATCATTTCGGCTTATTTCAAGGTAATATGATGAAGGATTTGTAACATTAGTATTTAGCGATATGGTATCCCCTACCATATAAATATCATTGTCAACATTAACGGGAACGGGTTCGGGATTGTTTTCCAATTCATATGGAGCGACCTTAATGTAGTTAAATGTTGAACTAACAGATGATTTGGAAATAGTTTGATTCCACCTAATCACACAACGGCCATCAGAATTACAGTCTGCGTATGTAATTGTATTGCCATTTACCGATGTTACCCAAATTGAATGTGTGTCGTTTTTATATCTTATAACATCTCCGGCCTTTACAGCATTAATATTATATGATGTCGACCAATCTCTGGGTATAGATCCATAATAATCATACGCCACTTTATAAGCAAAGCCGAAACATTGTATTGCATTTGAAAAACTATTACATAAGCAACTATTTGGATAATATCCACAACCGCTTGTTTTATGGTGGGTGCAGGGCGTTGAAGTGCAGCTGTCCGGATTATTGCTGCCTCCCACATGATTCCAATACTTTCCATGAGGAAATTTTGCTTGGAGTGATGCCAATGTTGTATTGCTTGCCAATTCAATGATATTATCATAATTCGAATTATCACTATCATTTGTAATATTTTCAATTCTATCCTCAGGAGCAATTATATCATAACTGTTTCCGTATACCAAAACTGATGAGCATATAAAATTAATCAGCAAGATAAATATACCGCTCCAAACCGACACTCTTTTTTTCACAAAATATCATCCTCTCTGAACGCGTATATTACAAGTCCGTTTCGTCTCGGCGCAATAGTATCATATATTATCCATAATGGTATCATATATCGCCTATATTGTCAAGAATTATTATATAAAATATTATCAAACAATAATATATGGGGTGAAAAGTAATGAAAACAACCGAGGCGATCATAAACCGAATTGTTGAACTATGTGCGGAAAGAAACATATCGTTAAACAAACTGGCGACAATGTCGGGATTGTCTCCCTCATCGCTTAAAGCTGTTTTGTACGGAAGGAGCAAAAACCCCACCGTCAAAACAATTAAAATATTATGCGACGGACTCGGAATAACATTGGGCAAGTTTTTTTCAACCGATGAATTTGACTTACTTGAGCAGGAAATAGAGTAAAAGACGATCAAACAGACCCGCAGAAACCTGCGGATCTGTTTTAAATCTCATAGATCAAAGTAATTTCTGCACGCCTCGGAGATCTTGGCCTGCGTCTCGGCATCGGTTATTCTTCCGACCATATTCAAAAGTCTGCCGTGAGACACGGTTCGTATCTGCTGAAGCATTACCACCGAGTCTTTCGGAAGTCCGCTGATATTTGCCGGAATTTTTATCTCGGTCGGATAAATTTTTGAACCCGGTTTAATGCTCGAAAAGGGTAAGACCGTTGATACCGGAAGATTGTGATTTACTGCGTCCGTTGAAATAACAAGCACCGGTCTTGTTCCTTTCTGCTCGCTTCCGCGCGTTGGGTCAAGCGCGCAGAAATATATTTCCCATTTGTTTACCATTCTCCCGTTACCTCACTGTCAACATAAGCGAAATCTTCCGTGCACGACATAGTCCTTTGCATAAAATCGTCGTCATTCGCAGCGTCTGCCATCAATGTCTCATATTGTGTTTTTTTTAGCTGTCTTAAATATTCGTCAACCGCCTGTCTTATAGCAAAATTAACAGACGGTATGCGATGCTCAAGAGACAATTGCTTGAGCATTTTAACTTGCTCGGTCGGCAACGTCGCCGTCACTCTCGAAGTTGAAACATTAACATTCATTTTATCACCGCCTTATGTTTATTATATCACAACACATTCTTTTTGTCAACAAAACATGATGATTAATATTAAGCATAATTTTCATCAAAATTTACATAATATTTTTACACAAAAATAAACCCCGCGGGATCACCGCGGGGTTTTGGGTTTTTAGATTATTCGGCTGCTGCCGCCGACTCGGCGGGTTCGGCCTCGGTGTCCGATTCGGAATCGGACTCGGCCGCGTACTGCGCTTCTTCCTCCTCCTGGAGCTGCTTGCCGGACTGATATACGCCGTCCATAATGCCTTTTACGGATATCTTGTCAAGATTGCCTTTGTTCTCGCTGATCTTGGCCTGAGACTTCCAGTAGTTCTGGAGCTCATAGAAGCCCGCGATCCTCTTGATAACATGATAGCCGTAGTCTGTCTTGACGGGGTCTGATACCTGATCGAGAGCCAGCGCAAACGCCGCTTCCTCGAACTCGGGCACCATCTCGCCCTCGCCGAAGGTGTATCCCGACGAGGTCTCGCCGGTATCCTGATTATACTGTGTCATCAGCGAATCGAAATCCTCTCCCGCCTTGGCCTGCTCGGAGATCGTCTGAGCCAGAGCCGCCGCTGTCGCGTCGTCATAAGCCTCGGGATCGGGAGTGGCCGCGGGGTCGATGCTTGTGGTGTCGTTTACCATAAGCAGGATGTGCTTCGCGGAGCCCTTGTTGTCCTGGGTATAGTCGCCAAGGTTTACGCCCTCGGGCACAAAGCTGTTAAAGTCTTCCTCTATCTCGGCCTGTACCTCCTGGCACTTCATAACCATTGAGTAGATCCTCGCGTACTCGTTGACCGAGCTGATGCCCATGCTCTTTGCTCTCAGGTTAAAGCCGTCCTCGCCGAACTGCTTAACATATCCGTCAACCGCTGACTGGATCTGCTGATCGTCTTCCTCGTCCCATGCCGTGTCGCCGGTCAAGATTTCGGACGTCTTCTGAGCCGTGATCATATCGCCAACGGCGTTGTTGTAAGCGTTCTCCTTGATGATGTCGGAAAGCTTTCTGCCGTCAACATCCTTATCCCAGTCGTAGCCCTCGAGCTCGCCGTCGGCGTTGTCGCCCTCGACCTGATAATACTGGTTGGTGGCTTCGGTGTAGATATAATATCCGAGGTCGGCGTCCGTCAGTTTCTCGCCGTTTACAGTCGCTATCGCTTTGCCCTCGGCCTTGCCGTATTTGGGCTGGCCCTGCGTGTAGTTCATTATCAGGAAAACAACCAGCGCGGCAACCGCAAGACAGCCCACAATAATACCGACAAGCGCGCCAACCGAAAGATTAACGCTCTTGCCCGCTTTTTTCTCAACAAATTGAGCGGTCTCGTCAATGTCGTATTTTACGTCAGCTGCAATATCCTCTAACGCTTCGCCCACTTCGGCGGTTTTATCGGCCGCGGCGTCCTTGATCTCGGAAACAGCCTCGCTTGCGGCCGCGTCGGCCTCGGCGATCTCTTCCTTGATCTCGGAAGCGGCGTCGGCGATCTTCGCGGTGACGTCGTCCTTTACCTGCTGAACTTTTTCGTTCAGCGCATCGTTTTTTTCGTTGTCCATGTTCTTCTCTCCTTATATTAAACTTTATATTATTTTACAAAAATAAACCTGCCGTCTTTCGATTATACTATAAAAAAACATGTTTTTCCATAGCTGTAGTAAAAACTTATTGGAATGTTAACAAAAATTTAAAATTTGTTTACAAAAACAACAAATTTTAAATTCTTTTTGCTCTGCTTTCAATGGTTTTATTATCTCTTCAAGTTCAGGCTCTGCTTTCAATGATTTTATTATCTCCTCAGGCTCCGGCTACGCTTTCAATGATTTTATTATCTCCTCAAGCTCCGTCAGGTATTTCTCGCCGTACCGGTCGGTTTTTTCGGGAGCCAGATTCAGTATAAGCTTCGGACTTGAGGGACTTATGAGCCGCGCAATATCGGGCCTGCTTTCGATGAGCTTTATGCAGGGCGCCATGTCGGGCGGGTTCTCGGGGTCGAATTTTATTGTTATCTTCTCGGAACTGCCTATCATCTCGGATATGCCCAGGTCCTCCGCCGCGGATTTTATAAGCGACACCCGCAGCAGGTTGTTTGTCTCGGGCGGCACCGTGCCGTAGCGGTCCTCGATCTCGTCGTAGGCGTCCAGCATTTCGGCCTCGGTCTTTACCGAGGCGATCCTTTTGTAAGCCGCGAGGCGGCCGCTGTGGTTCTCTATATAATCCTCGGAAATATATGCGGTCACGGGGAGGTCTATCTGGGTCTCGGTCTCGTGCTTGACCTTGCCTCCGCTGAGCTCTATCCGCGCCTCTTCCAAAAGACGGCAGTACATCTCATATCCAACCGCCTCCATGTGCCCGTGCTGGCTGGCGCCGATCAGGCTGCCCGCGCCGCGTATCTCAAGGTCGCGCATCGCGATCTTGAATCCGCTGCCGAACTCGGTGAACTCCTTTATTGCCAGCAGCCGCTTTTCGGCTTCGGGCGTCAGCATTTTGTTTTTGCGGTAAGTCAGATAGGCGTAGGCCGCGCGGTTCGAGCGCCCCACCCTGCCCCGGAGCTGATAGAGCTGCGCGAGGCCCAGACGGTCAGCGTTCTCGACGATCAGGGTGTTGACGTTGGGAATATCGAGACCGGTCTCGATTATCGTGGTGCATACCAGCACGTCGATGTCTCCGTTTTGCACATCCATCATTATCCGCTCCAGCTCGCTCTCGTTCATTCTGCCGTGGGCGACTCCGATCCTGGCGTTCGGCAGGCGCTCGGCCAGATTATTGGCGATCTTAAAGATCCCGTCTATATTATTGAACAGATAGTACACCTGGCCGCCCCTGCCCAGCTCCTTGTTTATCGCCTCGACCGCCACGTCGGCGTCGTATTCCATAACGTATGTTGAGACAGGGAACCTCTCGGCGGGCGGCTCGTTTATAACGCTCATGTCGCGGATACCCGTCAGCGACATGTGCAGCGTTCTGGGTATGGGCGTGGCCGACAGCGTCAGCACGTCAACCTCCTTGCGCATCTCCTTTATCTTTTCTTTGTGAGCCACGCCGAAGCGCTGCTCCTCGTCGATTATCAGCATGCCCAGCTTTTTGAATTTGATTTTTTCTCCCAGCAGCTTGTGAGTGCCTATAACCACGTCGACCTCGCCCGTCGCAAGGCCGCGGACAACGCGCCGCTCCTCGGCCGCCGAACAGAACCTCGACAGCATGGCGACGTTTATCGGATAATCCTTCATGCGCTGCCTGAAAGTGTTATAGTGCTGATTGGCGAGTATGGTCGTTGGCACCAGATACGCAACCTGGTAGCCCGCGTTCACCGCCTTGAACGCGCCGCGCAGCGCCACCTCGGTCTTGCCGTAGCCCACGTCGCCGCAGAGCAGTCTGTCCATCGGGTGGGGCTTCTGCATATCCTGCTTCATCTCTTCTATGCTGCGCAGCTGGTCGTCGGTCTCCTCGTAGGGGAACCGCGCCTCAAAGTCGGACTGCCACTCGTCGTCGGGCGGGAACGCGACGCCCGGTATCTTGGCCCTCTCAGCGTAGAGCGCGATCAGCTCTTCGGCCATGTCGGCCGCCGCGGCCTTGACCTTCTGCTTTGTGCGCGCCCACTCGGAGCCGCCCAGCTTGTTGAGCTTTACCCTCGCGCCGTCGCGGGATATGTGCTTGAACACCATGTCCGTCTGGTCGGTGGGCACATAGAGATTATCGCCGCCCTTATATTGTATTTTCAGATAGTCCTTGCGCGCGCCCTCCACGCTCAGCTGCTCGATGCCGAGATATTTTCCTATGCCGTAGCTGCGGTGAACGACGTAATCACCCACGCTCAGATCGGCGAAATTGTCGATCTTCTCGCCGTCGATCCTGACGCGCCGCTTTTTGCGCCTGCGCTCACCGCCGAAAATTTCCTTGTCGGATATGACCGCCGCGCGTATCAGAGGCAGCTCAAAGCCGCGGCTGATGCTTCCCGGGCAGACCGTCACGGCGCCGCCCGGCGGGAGCGCTTCGAGATTTTCGATATAGCCGCAGGACACGCCCTCGTTTTCGAGCTGCTTCACAAGGTTTTTGGCTCTCACCGCGGAGCCTCCCAGCAGCATCGCGCGGTATGATTCGGATTTATAATATTTGAGATTCTCGACCAGAATCTCAAGCTTTCCGCCGAACCCCGCCAGAGATTTTGAGTTTATAGAAAACGTCCGCTTGGGACGGTACTCGGCCGAGTTGCCGGGCAGCGCGCTTAATCCGATAAATTTGCGCTCCGCCAGTCTGCGGACCGCCTTTTTGAGCGGCATTTTGTAGACCGCGTCCGCCTTTGGTATGATGCCTCGCTCCGCCAGATCGGTCAGATCCTGCGCGAAACGCAGCTCCTCTTTCTCGCTTACGTCGCTTATCCTGGCGGGGTCGCACCAAAATACCGCCGCGTTTTCGGGAATATAGTCGATCAGCGTGGGAATTTCCTTATATATATACGGGATGTATTTTTCGATCGAGGGAAACGAGATGTTCTGCCTCAGCCGCTCGATGTCGCGGCTGAGCGCCGCCGCCGCTCTTTCATCCGCGCCGTTTTTCAAAAGCCTTGACAGGCGGCGGATAAGCGCCTCCCTTTCCTTTTCGCCGAGCACCAGCTCGGCCGCCGGAGTTATCCGCGCCGAGTCGATCATCTCAATGGTGCGCTGGCTGCCCTTGTCGAAAATTCTTATCGAGTCAATCTCGGTGTCGAAAAACTCGATTCTTATCGGGTTATCGCCGCTGGGCGGGAAAAAATCCAGAATACCGCCTCGGGAGCTGAACTGCCCCGCGCCCTCGACCATGTCCTCGCGCTTGTAGCCCAGCGCCGTCAGCCTTTCGCAAAGCTCCTCGGGCTCTATCTCGCCGCCCGCTTTAAGCTCGGCCGTGTTCCCGATATATTTTTCATAGGGCAGCGTGGGCGAGACGAGCGCGCCGAAGCTTGTCACCAGATACGTGATATCTCCGCGGCCGCGGCACAGCGCGTCTAGCACCTCGAGGCGCTTTTTCTGGACCTCGCGGCTGCGCGCGTCCACATCGTAAAACAAAATATCGGACGCGCCGAAGCGCAAGACCCCGCCGCCCGTGAAAAATTTCAGGTCGTCGGCCAGCTCTGCTGCCGCCGCGTCGCTCTCGGCCACCATGACGATCGGCGCGGAAAGCTTTTCGGACACGCAAAAAGCAAGGTGTGCCCTGAGCGAATCCGACACACCGCTTATGTTGATTGGGTTTATATTCTGTTTTGACCTGAGCGCGGATATGATCTCCTCAAAATCCGCCAGCTCATCCATCATTTGATAAAATCCGCTGCTCATAAACCTACCCGTTGTATTTCTGTATCGCTTCCCGAACGCCCGACTTTATGATCTCCTCGACCGCCAGCACGGCGCGCACCGCGGTCTTTGTGAGGACCTCGGTCTCCTCCTTTGAGAATTTTCCCAGCACGAAATTGCAGATCTCCTCGTGGGTCTCTCCCTTCGCCTCGCCGATACCTATCTTGACTCTCGGGAAATTGTCGGAGCCGAGGCACAGGATTATGCTTTTGAGGCCGTTGTGGCCCCCGGCGCTGCCCGAGGCGCGCGTTCTCAGCTTGCCCAGCTCCATTGTCTTGTCGTCCGAGATCACTATTATGTTCTCGTCGGGAATGTCATAGTAGTCGGCGATGGGCGCCACCGCCTCGCCGCTCAGGTTCATGTAGGTCGTAGGCTTTACCGCGACGATCTTCTCGCCGCCCAAAAATCCCGTTCCCACCATGGCCGGAAAACGGCTCGACTTGAACTTTATGTCATTTTTGGCGCAGAACGCGTCTATCACGTCATAGCCGATATTGTGCCTTGTGTTGACATATTTCCTGCCCGGATTGCCCAGGCCGACCACCATATACATATTATGCCTGCCTTATTAAAATAAATTTACAATATTTTACTTATCCTGCTTTTTGCTCTTTTTTAATTTCTTGGACTTTTTTCTGTTGACCGTCCACTGCTCCTTTACCACCTGCTTCGAGCGGGCGATAGCCAGCGACTCGGGCGGCACCTCGTCGGTTATGGTCGAGCCGGCGGCGGTGTAGGCGCCGTGGCGGACGGTGACGGGCGACACCAGATTGGTGTTGCAGCCGATAAAGCAGTCGTCCTCGATTATCGTGCGGTGCTTGTTCTCGCCGTCGTAGTTTACGACCACCGTGCCGCAGCCGAAGTTGACGCGCTTGCCCACATCGGCGTCTCCGATATATGTAAGGTGCGCCACCTTGGTCCCGTCGTCTATGGTAGAGTTCTTGACCTCGACAAAATCGCCGATCTTGACGTCCGAACCGATCTTTGTGCCGGGTCTTAAATACGCGAACGGGCCCACGTTTGTGTCGGAGCCGATCTCGCTGTCTATCGCGACGCTCTTTAATATCGTGGTGTTTGAGCCCACAACGCAGTTGTTGAGCGAGGTGTCGGAGCCGATAACGCAGTTTTCACCGATGACCGTGTTCCCCTCAAGCACCGTGCCGGGATACAGCACCGTGTCTCTGCCCACCTTGACGTTGGCCGTTATCTGCACCTTGTCGGGGTCGATTATTGTAACTCCGCTCAGCATCAGCTCGACGGCCTTGCGGCGGTTCAGTATCTTTCCCACCTGCGCCAGCTGCAGCTTGTCATTGACGCCGAGTATCTGCTCAAGGTCTGTCACGTATGCGCCGACCTTGTCGCCGTCACCCAGCATGATCTCCACGACGTCGGTTATGTAATACTCGCCCTGAGCGTTGTTGTTGGTAATGCGCTTGAGCGCCGCTCTGAGCTTTTGTATGTCAAAAAAGTACATGCCCGAGTTGATCTCTTTTATTTCCTGCTCGTCCTCATCGGCGTCCTTCTGCTCGACTATCTTGACGATCTCGCCCTGCTCGCGGACGATCCTGCCATAGCCGTAGGGATCGTCGATATACGCGGTTATGACCGTGGCGGCTCTCTTTTTCTTTATATGGTCCTCGCGCACCCGCTTTAATGTGTCCGCCTCAATCAGCGGCGCGTCGCCGTAGAGCACCATAACGGTGCCCTCGATATTTTTAAGCGCCTCTATTCCCTGCATAACGGCGTGGCCCGTGCCCAGCTGCTCTTTTTGCAGCGCGTATTTCACGCGGTCGCCCAGATACGCCTTCATGTCCTCGGCCTTGTGGCCGATAACCACTATGTTCTCATCGCTTCCGGCCTCCTCGGCGGTGTCTACCACCCACTCGACCAGAGCTTTTCCGGCGGCCTGCTGGAGAGGCTTCGCCACGTTTGACTTCATTCTCTTGCCCTCGCCCGCGGCGAGTATTATACTGTATAAGCTCATTTTTATTCCCCCAAAAAGAATTTATTTATCATAATTCAGATATTATAACACATAAGAAAAAATTTTACAATACCGATTTTGTGATTTCATAATTTTTAAATTTTCACCGATTTTATGTATTATTCCGCCCGTCTTTGGAAAGACTTAACATCGAGGTGATAAAATGAACAACAAAAACAATGACAGATTCGAAAACGACGACAAAAACAAGAGGGGCGACAACTACGACCGCAGGCCGATCACCGACCCTCCGAAAGCGGACGAGCAGGACATCACGATCTCGGCAAAGAGAAAAGGATTTTACATAATCCTTTTGCTTGGGATTACCGCCATAGGAATTTACGCTCTTTTAAGCGCTCTGATACCGAAACCCGAAAACAACAAACGGATAGAGACCGGCTCGGTCTTCGCGACACCGACGCCCTACGCCGCGGCTGTGCCCGCCAACGCGAACGCCCTTCCCCAAAACGATGAGGACGACGCGCAGATGCCCACCGCGAGGCCGACGGCCAAACCCGCCGCAGAGACAAACGCCGGTGATAATCCTGTGCCGAGTCTCGCGCAGGCGCCCGTTTCTGGCAGGATAATCAAGAATTATTCCGGAGACGATCTGGTGTTCTCCGAGACCATGAACGACTGGCGCGCCCACTGCGGAGTTGATATAGGCGCCGCGCCCGACACGTTTGTGACCGCGATAAAAGACGGCACTCTGAAAAAAGTGTATGAGGACAGCCTGCTGGGCACCACGGTGGTTCTGCACCACAACGACGACGGCACCGAGAGCGTTTACTGCAATTTAAAAGAGGTGCCCGACCTGCCGATAGGATCGGAGGTCAAGATGGGCGACGTCTTAGGCAAGATCGGTTCAACCGCCGTTTCGGAGCAGAACGACGAGCCTCACCTGCACTTTGAGATCAGGAAGGACGATAAGCCTCTTGACCCGAAGGAATTCGTGGCGTTTGAGGAAGTCGACTATGTGACCCCAGAGCCCTCGGCCGCGAGCGGCGTGAATGATTACGAGGACGCGGAGACCCTTTCGGCCTACTCGCCCGACCCCTACACCGACGGCGAGGACATCGAAACCATGATAATAGACTAAACCTAAAAGGTTCCTCCCCCCTCAGTCGGGCAAAGCCCGACAGCATTAAGGAAGCTCTTGGTCAAAATTGCAAGCAATTTTGAAAGATAGCTTTGAACCCGCAAGCAAGCTTGCTGATTATCCCCGAGGGGGCGCCTATTTTAGCCTCCTCCCGGGAGGAGGTGGCTGCGGCTTGCCGCAGACGGAGGTGGGAACGTAGGGGCGGATATCATCCGCCCGGCCTTTTTCTCTCATATTTCCCTTGTTTTCTCAATTTATTTATTATATAATAAATAAAACAAACCAAAAAGCGGGGAATGATTATCATGGACAAAGTCTCGATCGTGAAATGCGCCGATTACGCCATTTCTTACGCGGCGGTAAAAAAATCGCTGGACCTTATCGGCGGTATCGAAAAATATGTGAAGCCGGGCAGCCGCGTGGTTTTGAAGCCGAATTTTGTGTCGCGCAGGAAGCCCGAGGCGGCGGTCACCACCCACCCGGCGGTGCTGCGCGCGGTGATCGAGCTGGCCGAAGGCGCCGGCGGCAAAGTGTTGATCGCCGAGAGCCCGGGCGGGCCGTATAACGCGGCGTATCTCAAAAGCGTATACTCGGCCTGCGGCGCGCTCGAGGCGGCGGAAGGCACGGGCGCGGAAATCAACTACGACACCGCCTTTGAGGAAGTGCCGTGTCCGGACGGCGCCACCGTGAAAAAGCTGCCTATCATAAAGCCTATCCTTGACGCCGACGTGATAATCTCGCTGCCCAAGCTCAAGACCCACTCGATGACGAGCTACAGCGGCGCGGTCAAAAACCTGTACGGCACGGTCCCCGGCACCTATAAGGCGGAGCTGCACTTCCGCCTTGACGAGCGAAAGGCATTTTGCTCGATGCTGGTCGATCTGTGCGAAACCGTGAAGCCGACTTTGGCGGTCATGGACGGAGTGTGGGGCATGGAGGGCGACGGCCCCACCAACGGCGAGCGGCGCGACGCGGGCGTTATTATGGCCGCCGCCAACCCGCACGCCCTTGATTATATAGCATGCAAAATGATAGGCTACGGCCTCGGCGACGTTGACACCGTATCGGAGGCCGCGGACCGAGGTCTGTTTGACCCGGGCTCCGTAGAGGTCACGGGCGATGATCCCGCCTCATTCGGGCTCGGCGATTTTGTGAAGCCCCAGACCGACTTTAATCTTTTGAAAGTCGTGTCGCTGCCGCCTCGCCTCAACAAGCTGGTCGTGAAAATGCTGGCGTCGCGCCCCGCGATCGACGAAGGAAAATGCGTCGGCTGCGGCGAGTGCGCGCGCTGCTGCCCGCCCAAAGCGATAAGCATGGAAAGCGGAAAGCCCGGCATCGACCGAAAAAAGTGCATAAAATGCTTCTGCTGTCAGGAGCTGTGCCCCAAAGGCGCGGTGAAGATCAAGCGCCCGCCCCTCAACCGCTTTATGCTGAAGTTTTTGAAATAATTTTTTCTCCCGCCCGGCGGGAGAATTTTTTAATTTGCTCCGCCGAAATTTTAATCACACAAAAATATGAGCAGAGCCGCCGAATTCAAAAATTTGTCCTTGAATATAAAATCGCGTTATGTTAAAATGGTCGTATCACAAGTTTTTCAGGAGAACTCTCATGACTAAAAAAATAAAAATAGGAACAACCGAGATCGGCGGCGGAGAGCCGATAAAGATACAGTCAATGACAAATGTTCCCACTTCGGACACCGAGCGCGTGATCGCTCAGATCAACGCTCTGGCCGAGGCGGGCTGCGACATAGTCCGCTTTTCGGTGCCCGACGAGCAGAGCGCCAAAGCGGTCGAGACTATCAAGAGCCAAACATCGGTGCCGCTGGTTGCGGACATACATTTTGACTACCGCCTGGCGCTGATGTGCATAGAGCGCGGTATAGACAAAGTGAGGATCAATCCGGGAAACATCGGCGGCGAAAGCAACGCCGCGGCGGTGGCAAAGGCGGCGAAAGCCGCGGGCGTGCCGATCAGGATCGGCGTGAACGGCGGCTCGCTGGAAAAAGGACTGCTCGAAAAATGCGGCGGCGACCTGCCGAGGGCAATGGTCGAGAGCGCCAAGCGCCACGTCGGGATCCTGAACAAATTTGATTTTGACGATATTGTGCTGTCGCTCAAGGCGTCGAGCGTCAAGACCACGGTCGCGGCGTATCGGCTGGCTGCCGAGACCTTCCCGTATCCGCTGCACCTGGGCGTGACCGAGGCGGGAACGACCGAGCAGGGCATAGTCAAATCCGCGGTCGGAATCGGCTCGCTGCTGCTTGACGGCATCGGCGACACGATACGCGTCTCGCTGACCGACGACCCTCTGCGCGAGGCTTGGGCGGCAAAGCTTATACTGCGCTCGCTGGACATGGGCGGCGATTATATCGAGGTCGTGTCCTGCCCCACCTGCGCCAGGACCAAGATTGACCTGATCCCCATCGCCGAAAAGATAAACGAGGCGGTGAGCGGCATTGACAAGAAGCTCAAGGTGGCGGTCATGGGCTGCGTTGTCAACGGCCCGGGAGAGGCGGCTGACGCCGACGTAGGCATCGCGGGCGGCGACGGCTGCGCCGTGCTTTTTAAGCACGGAAAAATAATCAAAAAGATCAGCGAGGCCGAGATCATACCCTGCCTGCTGAGCGAGATCAAAAACATGACCGATAACAAATAAAAAAGGATCTGATATAAATGAAACCAAACATTCTTGACATATTCGACAAGGTGAGCGTGGCCGAGAGCTTCGCGCGCGTTCTTGAGAAATTCGCGATAGCGTCCTGCGATGTGAACACCGCCGCCGGAGAGGTGGCGATTTATCTTTCGGGAAAAGACGCGGACGATTTTCTGCCCGCCGCCGACACCCGCGCCTTTGCCGAGACCGCGAAAAAGCTGTACGGTCTCAGCTCCTTTGACATATTTGTCAAATATCCGCGTCTCGGCTTTTCGGACGAGTATTTCGACTACCTGACCGAGGTTTTTTTAAGCGGACACGACTCGGGCAAAGCCTTTTTGGGCGGCGCCGAGGCGGAGCTGAGAGACGGCGTTCTGACGATAGGCGGGCTCAAGGGCAGCGAGGAAATGCTGCGCAAGATAGGCTATGACAGGTTTATGCGCGATCACGTTTCATACGGCCTGGGCGCCGACGTCAGCGTGCGCCTGAAATTCGAGGACACCGACAAAGACGAGTACATAAAGCGCCAAGAGGAACTGGAGCAGAGCATCGCGCAAAAGATCGCCGCAGCGCCGCCCGCGCATAAAAAAAACGCGAAGCCCGCGGCGAAACAATTCGGTAAACACATCGACGGGGAGCCGATGCCCATTATAAATTTAAACGAGGACACCGGCGCCTGCGTGATCAGCGGCGAGGTCATCGAGTGCGACTTGAGAGAAAACGCCCGCGGCAACCGCAAGACAATATCCATGCGTTTTTCGATCGGCGACGACTCGTGGGCAGCCACCTGCAGCGCTTTCGGTATCGAGGAAAAAATGAAGCCTCTGGCCGAAATGGTCCGCGAGGGCGCGCTGCTGAAGGTGGCGGGCAATTATGAGTACGACGATTTTCTGCGCTCGTGGGTCGTTAAGGTAAGCTCCGCGCAGGTTCTCGAAAAGCCTCCCGTCAGGACCGACAACTATCCCAAAAAGCGCGTCGAGCTGCACCTGCACACCAAGATGAGCGCGATGGACGCCATGACCTCGATCGGCGATCTGGTCGACCGCGCCACATACTGGGGGCACCCCGCGATGGCGATAACCGACCACGGCGTGGTCCAGGGCTTCCCCGACGCGTACGCGGCGGCCAAGGCGCACAAGGGCTTTAAAATGATATACGGCATGGAGGGCTATCTGATCGACGACATCCCCTCTAAAGAGCTGAACAAGATCCGCCGAATGAAGCGCGGAACTTACGTTGTGTTTGACCTTGAGACCACGGGCCTCAAGGCGGAATATGAGGCGATAACCGAGATCGGCGCCGTGAAGATCAAAGACGGCCTGATTATTGACAGCTTTTCGCAGCTTGTGAATCCCGAGCGTAACATTCCGGCCGAGATAACGCAGATCACCGGCATCACCGACGAGATGGTGAAAGACATGCCGACGATCGCCGAGGTACTGCCGAGATTCAAGGAATTCTGCGGCGAGGCGGTGATGGTCGCCCACAACACGAAGTTTGACATGAGCTTCATATACGCGGCGGCGAGGCAGCTTAATATATACTTCCCCAACAAGACCATGGACACGCTTAAAATGTCGCGCGAGCTGTTCCCAAACGAGGAAGTGCATAAGCTGGACTATGTGTGCGAACGGCTGGGCGTTAAGCTCGACAACCACCACAGAGCGGTCGCTGACGCCACCGCCACGGCATACTGCTTTATAAAAATGATGGAGATGACCGTCTGGAAAGAGGCGGCGGAGCTTGAGAAAAACATACCGACGATCGAAAAAGACGACCCGAAGATCAAAGAGAGAAAGTACCACATAATTCTGCTTGCGCGGAACTATGTGGGGCTCAAAAATCTTTACATTCTGATCTCCCGATCCAATCTTGACTACTTCTACCGCCGTCCCGGCATACCAAAAAGCCTGCTCTATAAATATCACGAGGGGATCGTGATCGGCTCCGCCTGCGAGCAGGGCGAGCTGTACCGCTCGATAATCAAGGGCCTGCCCGACGAGGAACTGCTGGAGATCGCGGAGTTTTACGACTATCTGGAGATACAGCCTCTGGGCAACAACGCGTTTATGCTCCGAAACGGACAGGTCAGCGACGAAAACGGCCTTATCGAGATAAACAAAAAAATCGTTGAGTTGGGCGACCGCATAGGAATAAAAACGGTCGCCACCTGCGACGTGCATTTTATGGACCCCAAGGACGAGATGTACCGCAGGGTGCTCCAAGGCGCCCAGGGCTATGAGGACGCCGAGACCCAGGCTCCGCTGTATCTGCGCACCACCGACGAGATGCTTGAGGAATTCTCGTATCTCGGTGACCGCGCGGAGGAGATCGTTATCGACAACACGATCGAAATAGCGAACACCATTGAGGAAATACAGCCCGTGCGCGACGGCTCGTATCCTCCCGAGATACCCAACAGCGAAAAGGACCTTCTTGAAATGTGCCACAAAAAGGCCCATGAGATATACGGCGACATTCTGCCCGAGATCGTGGAAAAGCGCATGAACCGCGAGCTCGACTGCATCGTGAAATACGGATACTCGGTAATGTACATAATCGCGCAGAAGCTGGTTAAAAAATCCAACGACGCGGGCTATCTGGTAGGCAGCCGAGGCAGCGTGGGCTCGTCATTCGCGGCGTTCCTCTCGGGCATCACCGAGGTCAACGCCCTCTGTCCGCACTACGTGTGCCCCGAGTGCAAATACAGCGAGTTTTACGAAAAAGGCGAGTACGCCGTGGGCATGGATATGCCCGACAAGACCTGCCCCAAGTGCGGCGCGCCCCTCAAAAAGGACGGGCTGAATATCCCGTTTGAAACATTTCTGGGCTTTGAGGGCGACAAGGTACCCGATATCGACCTGAATTTCTCGGGCGAGTATCAGGCGACCGCGCACAAATACGTGGGCGAGCTGTTCGGCGAGAAATACGTTTTCAAGGCGGGCACGATCGGCACTATCGCCGACAAGACCGCCATTGCGCTGGCGAGAAAATACTACGAGCAAAAGGACATCACCGCCCCCGAGGCGGAGCTCAAGCGCATATCAAAGGGAATGGTCGACGTCAAGCGCACCACGGGGCAGCACCCCGGCGGCATCATCGTCTGCCCCAAAACGATGGACATTCATGACTTCACTCCTGTGCAGCACCCTGCCGACAAAAAGGACTCGGACATAATAACCACCCACTTCGACTTCCACTCGATACACGACAACCTGCTGAAGCTGGACATACTGGGTCACGACGATCCCTCGACTATCAGGATGCTTGAGGACCTGACTGGCGTTGACGCGCTGAAAATACCCTTTGACGACCCCGAGACCATGAGCATTTTCAGCGGCACCGAAGCGCTGGGCGTTACGCCCGAGCAGATCGACAGCAAGGTGGGCACCTTCGG
>CANPWW010000041.1 GCA_947585115.1 uncultured Monoglobus sp. | reverse complement strand
CCACCTTGACAAGGACAGCTTGAGGCGAAACTTTTTATTTTTTAAAAAAAGTGTCACCCATCATTGACAATTGTACACGAAAAACTATTTTATTTTCAAAATAGTTGTTGAATTTATATATCACTTTATGTTATAATAGAATTTGCGCATATTTGTTGCGAATCAAAAATTTTATCCCGACGGAGAGAATATTATGGATTTTGAAGTTGTTTCCAAATACAGGCCCGCGGGCGACCAGCCGAAGGCTATAGAGCAGCTTTCCCGCGGAATATTAAACGGCGACAAGTTCCAGACGCTGCTTGGCGTTACGGGCAGCGGCAAGACATTCACGATGGCAAATGTAATAGAAAAAGTGCAGAAGCCCACTCTGGTGCTGGCGCACAACAAGACGCTCGCCGCGCAGCTTTGCAGCGAGTTTAAGGAGATATTCCCCAAAAACGCCGTGGAATATTTTGTGTCCTACTACGACTATTATCAACCCGAGGCATACATACCGTACACGGACACCTATATCGAAAAGGACGCCGACACCAACGAGGAGATCGACAAGCTGCGCCACAGCGCAACAGCGGCGCTTTTTGAGCGCAGAGACGTCATAATCGTCGCCAGCGTGTCCTGCATTTACGGTCTGGGCGACCCGATCGACTACAATAACATGGTAATTTCTCTGCGCCCGGGAATGATAAAGGACAGAGACGATGTCATTTCAAAGCTGATCGAAATAAAATATGAGAGAAACGATATTGAATTTTCACGAAACAAATTCAGGGTGCGAGGCGACGTGCTCGACATATTCCCGTCTGACGCCTACAGCACCGCGGTGCGCGTGGAATTTTTCGGAGACGAGGTCGACCGCATAACCGAGATAAACGTTGTGACGGGCGAGGTCATAGGCGAAAGAAAGCATGTGGCGATCTATCCCGCGTCCCACTATGTCACGACGCCCGAAAAGCGCGAGAGAGCGCTTCTGAGCATTGAAAAAGAGCTTAAGGAACGGTTAAAGGAACTGAGGGCGAATGACAAGCTGGTTGAGGCGCAGCGGCTCGAGCAGCGCACAAAATACGACATGGAGATGATGCGTGAAACCGGTTTCTGCAGCGGCATCGAGAACTACTCGCGCCACATCAGCGGCCGCGCGCCGGGCAGCGCCCCCTTCACTCTTATCGACTACCTGCCCAAAGACTTCCTGCTGTTCGTTGACGAGAGCCATGTCACTCTGCCGCAGGTCAGGGCTATGTACGCGGGCGACCGCGCCAGAAAGGAAAATCTGGTTAAATACGGCTTTCGCCTTCCCTCGGCATTTGACAACAGACCCCTCAATTTTGACGAGTTCTGGGGAAAGCTGAACCAAGCCGTGTTTGTTTCGGCGACGCCAGCCGAGTTTGAAAAAGAGCGCTCCGCGAGGATTGTCGAACAGGTCATAAGGCCCACCGGACTTGTGGATCCCGCGGTCGAGGTCAGGCCGATCAACGGTCAAGTTGATGACCTTTACGGAGAGATCAATGAAAGGGTCAAGAAAAACGAAAGAGTCCTTGTTACCACGCTTACAAAGAAAATGGCCGAGAGGCTCACCGAATATTTTGACGATCTCGGTGTAAAGGTTAGATACTTGCACTCGGACGTCAAGACGATCGAGAGAATGGAAATAATCCGCGATCTGAGGCTGGGCGAATTTGATGTGCTTGTTGGCATAAATCTGCTGCGCGAGGGTCTTGATATACCCGAGGTTTCTCTTGTGGCTATACTGGACGCCGACAAGGAGGGCTTTTTGAGAAGCGAAACCTCGCTGGTGCAGACAATAGGCCGAGCGGCTCGAAACGCGGACGGCAAAGTTATAATGTACGCCGATGTTATCACCTCCTCCATGCGGTACGCGATCGACGAGACAAACCGCCGCCGCGCGATCCAGATGGACTTTAACCAAAAGCACGGCATCGAGCCCAAGACCATAACCAAAAAGGTGCATGAGGTCATAGAGGCAACGACCGAGCTGAGCAAGTCTGAAAGAGGCCGCAAAGCAAAAGAAAATGAAAAGCGGATCGTTGACAGGGACCGCGCCATAGCGGAGCTTACCATAGACATGAAGAAGGCCGCCGAACTGCTGCAGTTTGAGCTTGCCGCGCAGATACGCGACGAGATCAGGCGGCTCGGAGGAGACATATAGAATAAAACAGGAGAATTCAAATGAACAAAAACATTGTTGTAAAAGGCGCGAACGAAAATAATCTGAAAAAAATTGACGTTGAGATCCCGAGAGACAAGCTGGTTGTTTTGACCGGTCTCAGCGGCTCGGGCAAGTCGTCTCTTGCTTTTGAGACCATATACGCCGAGGGCCAGAGACGATACGTTGAGTCGCTTTCTGCGTACGCCAGAATGTTTCTGGGTCAGATGGACAAGCCTGACGTTGAGTCGATCGACGGCCTGTCTCCCGCGATCTCGATAGACCAGAAAACCACGTCCAGAAATCCCCGCTCCACCGTGGGAACCGTGACCGAGGTATACGACTATATAAGGCTTTTGTACGCGCGAATAGGCATACCTCACTGCCCAAAATGCGGCAAGGAGATCAAGCCTCAATCGATTGACCAGATAGTCGACGCCGTAAAAGCGCTGCCCGAGAGGACCAGGATACAGATCATGGCGCCCGTCGTGCGCGGCAGAAAGGGCGAATACACCAAAACATTTGACGACGCGCGTAAAAAAGGCTTTGTGCGCGCGCGGATCGACGGCTCGATCGTTGAGATAACCGACATGGAGATCCGTCTTGACAAGCAGAAAAAGCACAATATAGACATAATAGTCGACAGGCTTGTTATAAAAGAAGGCATGGAAAAGCGTCTCGCGGACTCGCTTGAGACCGCTCTCAATATGGGGCGAGGTCTTGTGACCGTTGACATCATCGACGGCGACGAGCTGCATTTTTCCCAGAACTATGCCTGCGACGACTGCGGGATAAACATTGAGGAACTGACGCCGAGGATGTTCTCGTTCAACACGCCATACGGCGCTTGCCCCGAATGCTCGGGGCTGGGACATATTGTTAAAATCGACCCTGATCTGGTGATCCCCGACAAAAGCCTTTCGATAAACGAGGGCGCCATCTCTGTGACGGGCTGGAGCAATTCGGACAAAAACTCGGTGGCGAGCATGTACTACGCGGGTCTTGCCGAGCATTACGGATTCAGTCTCGACACGCCCGTTGAGGACCTGCCCGACGAGATCATCGATATACTGCTCTACGGCACCAAGGGCGAAAAGATCAAGCTGACCTATGACCGCAAATACTCAAAGGGCTATCAATACGCCAGATTCGAGGGCATTATCAACAACCTGAACCGACGCCACGACGAGACAAACTCCGAGTGGATGAAAGCCGAGATCGAGAGCTACATGGTGAATATGCCGTGCCACGCGTGCCACGGCGCGAGGCTGAGGCCGGAATCGCTTGCCGTGACCGTCAAAGACCTCAATATAAATCAGATCACCGATATGTCGATAACCGAGGCTTGCGACTTTTTTGAAAATCTGACCGACGATCTCACCAGCAGAGAAAGGCACATAGCCAAGCAGGTGATGAAGGAGATATGCGACCGCCTGAGATTTTTGCGAAACGTCGGCCTTGAGTATCTGCGCCTTTCCAGAAGCGCGGGCACCCTCAGCGGCGGTGAGGCGCAGCGCATCAGACTGGCGACGCAGATAGGCTCGAGTCTGATGGGCGTCGTGTATATTCTCGACGAGCCCAGCATCGGTCTGCACCAGCGCGACAATTCAAAGCTGATCGGCACGCTCAAAGAGCTGCGCGACCTTGGAAACACGCTTATAGTTGTGGAGCACGACGAAGACACTATACTCTCGGCGGACCATGTTATAGACATCGGGCCGGGCGCTGGAATCCACGGCGGCGAAATAGTGGCCGCGGGCACTCCGCAGGACATTATGGACTGCAAAGAGTCGATAACAGGGCAGTACCTGTCGGGCGAAAAATTTATCCCCGTTCCGAAAACGCGCAGAAAAGGAAACGGAAACAAGCTTGAAATAAAGGGCTGCCGCGAGAACAACCTGAAAAACATTAACATAAAAATACCGCTCGGCACATTCACCTGCGTGACAGGCGTGTCGGGCAGCGGCAAAAGCTCGTTCGTGAACGAGATACTTTATAAGCACCTGTCAAACGTTCTGAACCACGCAAAAAAACATCCCGGCAAATTCAAAAGCATGAAGGGAGCCGAGTTTTTGGATAAAGTCATCGACATAGACCAGTCTCCAATCGGCAGAACCCCAAGGAGCAACCCCGCCACTTACACAGGCCTGTTCTCGGATATACGCGATCTGTTCGCCGCGACCCAGGAAGCCAAAGCCAGAGGCTACAAATCGGGAAGATTCAGCTTTAACGTCCGCGGCGGCCGCTGCGAGGCCTGCACGGGCGACGGCATAATCAAGATCGAGATGCACTTTTTGCCAGACGTGTATGTGCCCTGCGAGGTGTGCGGCGGCAAGCGCTACAACCGCGAGACCCTTGAGGTCAGGTACAAGGGCAAGAACATACACGAGGTCCTGGAAATGACCGTCGAGGAAGGCTGCGAATTCTTCGAAAACGTGCCAAAGATCAGGCGCAAGCTGCAGACCATGTTTGACGTGGGGCTGGGTTATATAAAGATCGGGCAGCCGTCAACAACGCTCTCGGGCGGCGAGGCGCAGCGCGTCAAGCTGGCGACCGAGCTCAGCCGCAGGAGCACAGGAAAGACGATCTATATTCTGGACGAGCCGACTACCGGTCTCCACACCGCGGACGTGCACATGCTTATCAGCGTGCTGCAGAAGCTGGTGGACGCGGGCAACACCGTCGTCGTGATAGAGCATAATCTGGACGTTATAAAAACCGCCGACTATATAATTGACCTGGGTCCCGAGGGCGGAGACGACGGAGGAACCGTCGTTGCCTGCGGCACACCCGAAAAGGTCGCGAGGTGCGCGGCATCATACACGGGCCAATTCCTCAAAGAATATCTCAAAAAAGACAAAAATAAGAAAAATAAATGATTTGTTTGTTGACAAATAAATTCACCAATGATATACTTTAGCATGACTTATTTGAAATTAAAATAAACGCTATATAAGGAGAAATGAAATGGACAACAATTTAGACGCAAGAATCAAAGACGTTGCGGAGCGTATCAAAACGCTGCGTGAAATTGTGGGAATGAGCGAGCAGGAGCTGGCGGACAAAACTTCTGTCAGCCTCGAAAAGTACATGCAGATCGAAAACGGCGAATGTGACTTCAGCTTTTCGTTTATCTGCCTCTGCGCGAGAGTGCTCGGCGTTGACGTTACCGATCTGCTCGAGGGCCAGAGCGCGACGCTTTCGGGCTATGAGCTCACCCGCGCGGGCGAGGGCATGAAGATCGTCCGCCGCAAAGAGTTTGAGTACAACAACCTGGCGCCATACTTCAAAAACAGGATCGCCGAGCCTTTCCTTGTAACCGCTCCCTTTTCGGAGGCGGAACAGCACAAGGAAATTAAGCTTGCGAAGCACGAGGGCCAGGAGCTTGACATCGTGCTCAGCGGCTCGCTTAAAATTCAGATCGGCAAAAATATCGAGACCCTGAATGCGGGCGACAGCATATACTACGACAGCAAAACGCCCCACGGCATGATCGCGGTGGGCGGCGAGCCCTGTAAGTTCTACGCCATGGTATTCACGGGCGGCAAAGAGGGACATTATATCGAAGATATCGATATGCCCGCCGTTAAGCCTCTTCCCGTCAGAGACGAGCCCGGAAACAGAATATACGACGATTACGTGAAAATGGGCTTTGACGAAAACGGCGTTATCAATTCTATCAAGTTTATCGACGAGGAAAAATTCAACTTCACGTTTGACATAGTTGACAGACTTGCCGAAAGGGACCCCGACAAGCCCGCCATGCTCTGGCTTTCCAAAAACAAAGAAGAGCGCCTGTTCACATTCTCGGATATGAGCAAGCTGTCGGCCAAGGCCGCGCATTACTTCAAATCTCTGGGAATCAAAAAAGGCGACAGAGTTATGCTTGTGCTCAAGCGCCACTATCAATTCTGGATCGCGATACTGGCTCTCCACAGGATCGGTGCGGTCGTTATTCCCGCCACAAATCTGCTTGTTGAGCACGACTTTGATTACAGATTCAAAGCCGCGGGCGTTTCGGCAATTGTCTGCACGGCGGACGGCGACACGGCCCATCAGGCCGAGCTTGGCGCTAGCAACTGCGATTTTGACATTCTTAAGATCATTGTTAACGGACACCGTGAGGGCTGGCTGAACTTCGACGAGGGCATTGAGCCCTTCAGCGACGTATTTGAGCGTCCCGAGAATCCCAACGAGACCGCCTGCGGCAGCGAGATCATGCTGATGTACTTCACGTCGGGCACGACCGGTTATCCCAAGATCGCGGCGCAGAGCCACAAATATCCGCTCGGCCACTTCCTGACCGCAAAATGCTGGCACAACGTTAACCCCACCAAAAAGGGTCTGCACTTCACCATCTCAGACACGGGCTGGGGCAAGGCTCTCTGGGGCAAGCTCTACGGACAGTGGATGAGCGAGGGCGCAACATTTACATACGACTTTGACAAGTTCCACGCCGAGGATATTCTTCCTCTGTTCGCGAAATACAAGATCACCACATTCTGCGCGCCTCCGACTATGTTCAGGTTCTTTATCAAAGAGGATCTCGGCAAGTATGATCTGTCTACGATCGAGTACGCCACAACAGCCGGCGAGGCCCTCAACCCCGAGGTTTACAACCAGTTTTTCAAGCACACGGGCCTGAGAATAATGGAAGGCTTCGGCCAGACTGAGACTACGCTTGTCCTGGGCAACTTTGTGGGCATGGAGCCCAAGCCCGGCTCGATGGGCAAGCCCAGTCCGCTTTACAACGTTGAGATACTGCTGCCCGACGGCAAGCCCGCCGGAGTGGGCGAGGTCGGCGAGATCTGCATCAACACCAAGGACGGCGCGCCCTGCGGTCTGTTCACCTGCTACTACAACAACGAGGAACTGACAAAAGAGGCGTGGCACGACGGATTCTACCACACGGGCGACACGGCCTGGAAGGATGAGGACGGCTACTTCTGGTACGTAGGCAGAACAGACGATGTTATCAAGTCATCGGGCTACCGCATAGGACCCTTTGAGATCGAAAGCGTTATCATGGAGCTGCCTTACGTTCTGGAGTGCGCTATAACAGCGGCTCCCGACCCGATCCGCGGCCAGGTAGTTAAGGCGACGATCGTTCTGATCAAGGGCAAGCAGGGCAGCGACGAGCTCAAGAAAGAGATACAGAACTACGTCAAGAAACACACCGCTCCATACAAATATCCCAGAATAGTGGAATTTGTCGACGAGCTGCCCAAGACGATAAGCGGAAAGATCAGACGCGTTGAGATCAGAGAAAACGACAAGGCCTAACATTTAAATTTAACGTAAAGATGTCAGATTATACGGATAATTTGACATCTTTACTTTTGTATGAAACATTTTTTCGTTTTGCCTCGTCTAACTTAATAAAAATAGGTGTTGCATGTTGAGAAAAAATATAGTATAATGTTTTATGTGAATACTTTTACAGATAGGAAGATGATTATGAAAAAATTAACAGCCATAATTTTGAGCTTGACTCTCTTGATCGGACTGCTTGCGGGACTGACGCTCACGGCCGAGGCCGCGTCGCCGATCGAGAATATATATGTTAACGGTCAGCCCCTCAAATTCAGCGAGGCCGAACGGCCGTTTATCATGGGCGAGGGCGACAACGGCAGAACAATGGTTCCGCTGCGCGCAGTTTCGGAAGCCCTCGGCGCTACCGTTTACTGGATAGACAAAAACGACAATGACCAGCCCACAAAAAGAATACAGATAGTCAGATACGACACCACGCTGCGGCTCGATATAGGTCTGCCCACGATGCACGTGTTTAAGATCGCCTATGACGAGGAGCTCGGCAAAGAGGATCAAAAGCAGACCGAAACGATCGATCTTGACGCGCCCGCGTTCCAGGGAGACGAGACAAGAGACTACCGCACCTTTGTTCCGATCCGCGCCATAACCGAGGCTTTCGGGGCCGAGATCAACGCAGTGTTCGCGGATAACGACGAGAGCAGGGTCGACAGACCGATGAACGTTTACATCGTGGACACATACGACGGCTCAAATGAGAACAAAGTCAGCATCGCGGACCTGTATGACAGCATCGATATTAACCAGTCAACCTTGATCTCAACCGTGGGAATTATAACAAGGATCGACTCAAAATATTATTTGCAGGATGAGAACCAGACCTACAAAATGATCGAGCTAAAAAGCATTCCCGATGTTGAGAACTTCTGGAAGCAGCAGCTTGACGCCGCGGACAACGATCCCGTCGGCATAAAGGTAAAAATAACCGGCATGGTCGACAAGGACAATAACAACAAGTATTCAATGGTGCTGCGCCGCGGCTCAACCGGCATGCTGCCCGCTCTGTCGGCTCAGGTGCCCGCCGCCGAAAACACGGCCGCTGAACCGACGCCGACGCCGAGAAGAAGCCGTCTTACAAGCAACAGCGATGATGAGACTCCCGCAACAACCGAATAAAAATATACTTTTTATAAAAATAATCCCGCGGTTTTATCCGCGGGTTTTGTTTTATTGATTTACGGTCTTATTCTGCCTATGTCTCTGGGGAAGGCCGTGACGGTCCTGATATTGTCGCAGCCGAGCAGCTTCATTGCGAGACGCTCGAGGCCTATGCCCAGACCGCCGTGGGGCGGCATGCCGTATTTGTGCATCATCAGAAAATCGCTGAATTCCTCGGCGTCCATGCCGCGGGCGTTGATCTTGTCAAGCTGCATTTGATAGTCATGTATTCTCTGGCCTCCGGTCGTTACCTCGGCGCCGTTTAAAAGCAGGTCAAAGCTCAGCGTGTACTTGGGATTTTCCGGGTCGTCCATCGCGTAGAACGGGCGTTTCTTTGAGGGATAATGGGTCACAAACACCAGGGGCGAGCCGTACTTCTTCATGCAATATTCTCCGATAAGACGCTCCTCCTCGGGGTCCAGATCATTGGGATTTCTGAACTCTCTGTTATACTCTTTGGCGATTATCTCCTTGATCTCCATGAACTTAAACGCGGGTATCTGAATGTCGCTTATATCGGGAAGCTCCACACCCAAAAGCTCAAGCTCCTGCGCGTATTCCTCACGCAGATATTTATACATATATTTCATGAATCTGGCCTCGACCGCCATAACGTCCTCAAACGAGTCGATGAATCCCATCTCAAGGTCAAGACCCTCAAACTCGTTGATGTGGCGGCTGGTGCTGTGCTTTTCGGCTCTGAACACCGGAGCGACCGTGAACACCTTTTTAAACACGCCGACCATTATCTGCTTATACATCTGAGGGCTCTGATTCAGCAGAGCCTTGTCGCCGAAATAATCAACCTCGAACATGTCGGCGCCGCCCTCGGCTCCCGCGGAAACGATTTTCGGCGGAACGAACTCGGTGAAGCCCTCGCCGTGCAGGAAGGTGCGGAACGAGTTTATGATACCGTCAACGATCTTTATCGCCGCGCGCTCTCTGGGATTTCTTAAAGACGCGGGTCTGTAGTCAAGCTTGATATCCACGTTGCATTTGAGCTTGCCCTTGTTTATTGTAACAGGCAGAGGCGCCGCCGCGCTTGACAATATTTTGATCTCGTTTATATGGATCTCAAATCCCAGAGCGCTGCGCTTATCCTCAACAAGCGTGCCTTTGAGACGCACACTGTCCTCCTCGCGGAATTTGTTGATCGGCAGGCCGCCCTCGCCGGGCTCATAGACGCACTGAACGAGATTTCTGCGCGTTCTGAGCACGAAAAACGCGAACGACTTCATTGCGCGGATACGATGGATCATGCCTTCGATCTCAACTGTGTCGCCGTTTTTTACTTCGCCTTTTTCGAAGGCGTCAATAACGGTTTCGATATCATACTTGCCCGTGTAACGGGTCAAATCCAGAATTTCCATAAAATATAACTACCTTTCTGCTAATCTGCTAAAAATTTACGCTTCTTACTTATAATCCCGATTGCTGAAATTTAT
The DNA here is from genome assembly GCA_947585115.1 of uncultured Monoglobus sp. Lineage (GTDB taxonomy): Bacteria > Bacillota > Clostridia > Monoglobales > Monoglobaceae > Monoglobus. The sequence continues at coordinate 10,474 of CANPWW010000041.1, read as the reverse complement.
CAGAACAGACCCGGAATATTCATTCCGCCCGTCAGGCTGCTCATCCGTGACTCGCTGTCCTTCTCGGCCTTTCTCATGGCCTCGTTGACGGCCGCAACTATCAGGTCCTGGAGCATCTCTACATCGTCGGGATCGACAACTTCCTCCTGTATAACGATATCCTGAAGCTCCTTTTTGCCGTTCACGGTGGCGGAAACCGCTCCTCCGCCCGCGTCCGCGGTAAAGGTTTGGGTCTCCATCTCCTCCTGCATTTTCATCATTTGCTCCTGCATTTTCTGGGCCTGCTTTATCATCTGGTTCATGTTGCCCATGCCGCCGCCCATTCCTCGGGGAAATCCTTTAGCCATTTTCTACTCTCCTTTTAATTTAATTATATCTCCGTAGATCTCTCTTTTATTTACAATATCCATTATCGAGGCCGCGGGCTTCCCCCCGCTCTCCTCGTCGCCGTATGTGACCTTCGCGATAAGCCGGTCTCCCGAAATATTAGAGAACAGCTCCGACAAATACTCAAGTCCCTTTACCGTGGCCACGGTTTTGTACGCGTACTCCGAGGCCACCTTGACGGTTATAACGTTGTCATTCTTAGTAACTACAGACTTATGAAGGCACATAAACAGCTTTTTGCTGCTCTTTTTGACCGCGTCCATAACCTCGGGCCAAAGGCTCCACTCGTCCGCGGCAGCGGTTTTAGGCGCCGTTGGCCGCTCCGCAGAGGGTTTGGCCGTCCGTGGCTTTTCGGAATTGCCGGCATTACCCAACGCAATCGGATTTGACGGCGGCACCGCGCCGCCCGTCCTGATCGTGTTCTCAAGCTTGTCTATTCTGGCCGAGAGCGCCTCAAACTCATTGCTGTACTCGGGCTTGATCAGCTTTATCAAAGCGATCTCCGCCGCGATCTTCGGCGAGGACATGGAGTTTGCTCTGCTGTGGTACTCGCTTAATACGGTGATGCCGTATATAAGCCTCTCGGGTGTGAACAGTTCCGACTGTTTTTTGTATTTTTCTATAAGCTCGGGTGATTTTTCAAGTATGCTCTCAAGGATCTTCGGATCATCGCACTCGCAGCAAAGCAAGAGCGAGCGAAGATGATCTATGAAATCCTCAAAAAACGTCAACGGATCGCTGCCCGAATTTAAAACAGCGTCAAGCTCGGAAATTGCGGCTGCCGTTTCTCCCGCGGCCGCTCTTTCGGCGATTGAGAAGAACGTCTGCTCAGGCGATATTCCGACTATCTCGGAAACATCTGCGCGCCTGAGCTCGCCCTCAAACGACGAGCATCTGTCAAGTATGCTCAGCGCGTCTCGCATTGAGCCATCGCCCAGTTCGGCAATAAGCTCGATCGCGTCCTCTGTTGCGCTTATGTTTTCCGCCGCGGCGATCTTTTTAAGCCGCGCCGCGATAGCGTCCGCGCTGATCCTTTTAAAATCATAACGCTGGCAGCGGGACAAAATCGTCTGCGGTATCGTGTGAGGCTCGGTGGTGGCGAGTATAAACAGCGCGTGCTCGGGCGGCTCCTCAAGGGTTTTGAGAAGGGCGTTAAACGCCGGTTTTGAGAGCATGTGCACCTCGTCGATAATATATACCTTATAGCGGCAGCCCGCGGGTGTGTATATGATCTCCTCGCGCAGATTTCTTATCGCGTCAACGCCATTGTTGCTGGCGGCGTCCATTTCATAGACGTCCATAACTCTGCCCTCAAGGATCGCGCGGCATGTGCCGCACTCGTTGCAGGGCTCGCCGTTTACAGGGCTCTCGCAGTTGACCGCGCGGGCGAATATTTTCGCCGTTGAAGTCTTGCCGGTTCCGCGGGTGCCGCAGAAAAGATAGGCGTGACTCACCTTTCCCGATGACAGCTCATTTCCGAGAGTGGTCGTTATATGCTCCTGACCCACCACATCATCAAAGGTCATGGGGCGCCACTTTCTGTAAAGCGCTTGATATTTTGCCGCCATAAGCCTTCACCTCTTTTTGAAATTTCAATAAAAAAGTCATGTGCTTGCGTTCGAAACAGCCTTACAAGCGTTACTCACACAGTTAGCTCGGATTTAGCGCCCTCACGGCACATCGAAATGACTGCTTATCGCTGCTGCGTTCCCGCCCTGACGAGGTTCACAGGTTCCGATTGCGTAAGACCAAACCGTCAACACCACTTATGCGAGGCAGACCAAACAAGGATATCCCTCAAAAGCAAGTTTTCATTCCCTCTGTAGCGGATTGAGGGTTACAAGGCACCGCTAACGCCCCAATTTAACATGACTTACATATTTTATCACAAAACAGTATTCGGGTCAATACCCAATTTTAAATTTTTTAAATTGCTATATTGACCCACTTTCCCGCCTTGAAGCGGATAACCGCGAATATGTATCTGGCGACCTGGTCCCCGATTACGCCCATCCAGATCCCCGCGATGCCCATACCGAATGTGTAGCCGAACAGATAGGAGACAGCCGTTCTGATGATCGTGACGCTTATGGTTGAAGCGACCGCTGTGTAGAGCGTGTCGCCCGCGCCGCGCAGACAGCCCATGTATATAACCTGGCGTATCTGGAACAGCACAACGATGATTATTATGCGCATTATGCTGACGCCTATTTTGACGATCTCGGGCTCGCTGAAGAACAGGCGCATCAAAAGTCCGCCGCCGAAGAAATAAACAACGGCCAAAACCACGGATATAACGCCGCCGAGCATCTGGCAGGCCGAACCGTATTCCTTCGCTCTGTCGGGCTTGTTCTCGCCGAGGCTCCTGCCGATCAAGGCAACCGCCGCGGCCTGCAGACCGTCGCCGAACGAGAACGACAGACCCATTATGTTCATGCCGACCTGATGAGCGGCCATAGCCGCCGTGCCCTGGTCCGCCGCCATTATCGCGGTCATCATGAATCCGACGCGCATGAGCATCTGCTCAAAGAACACGCTGTATCCAACTCTCACCAAGCTCTTGAAAGCGCTGATCGTCGGGCGTATCTTTTTCTTGATAATAAACAAGATATTAAGAAAGCTGCCGGGACGGCTGATCGACAAAAGGCTCATAATCGCCGCCACTACCGTGCCAAGCACCGTGGCCAGCGCCGCGCCCTTTATTCCGAGCGCGGGGAACCCGAAATGTCCGTTTATCAATAAATAATTAAATATAATATTTATCGTGTTTGATGTGATGTTTGTGCGCATGGTTATCTTTGTATTGCCCGCGCCGCGCTGGGCCGAGTTGATACCCATCTGCACGCAGTTAAACACCATGCCGCCCATAATGATTCGGTAATAAATAACCGCGCTGTCGTGAGTCTCGGGCAGAGAGCCGCACAGATTCATGATCTGCGGAGCGAAGATAACGAGGCCGGTGCTCAGTATCGCCGCCAGGATCAGGATCATTACCATAGCGGTGAACAAGATCGAATTGGCGTCCTCTCTGCGCTTTTCGCCGAACCTTCTGGCAACCAAAGCCGAAACCGCGACATTCATCGCGAGAAACACAGCCAGTCCCAAAAACTTTGGCTGCGTGGTGAGGCCGACCGCCGCCACCGCGTCGGCTCCCAGAGAGCTTACCATAAGCGAGTCAACAAGACCCGCGAAAGCCACAAAAAACGACTCAACAATAGCCGGAACCGCAATGCGCAGCGATTCCGCTATCGTTTCTTTTTTATAATTAAAAAGTTTCAAAACCGAAATTCATCTCTTTTCGAAAAATTAATAACTATTTAAGCTCCTCCCAGCTGTCGGCTTTAAATCCGACCAGAACCTTATTGTCCGAAACCGCTATCGGACGCTTTACCAACATACCGTCGGTCGCCAAAAGTCTCAGCTGCTCCTCCTCCGTCATGTCGGGCAGCTTGTCTTTAAGCTCCATTGAGCGGTAGAGCATACCGCTTGTGTTGAAGAATTTTTTAAGCGGCAGACCGCTTGCCTCGTGCCACTTTTTGAGCTCGTCATACGACGGGTTCTCGGATTTAATATCCCGAATCTCGTAATCTATCCCGTTGTCGTCAAGGAATTTCTGCGCCTTTTTGCAGGTGGTGCATTTGGGATAGCAAACAAATTTTATCATATCTTTTCCCCCTTATGTAATCATACATAAACATTATACCACAAAATGTATATTACGTCAATCAAAAACCGAGCCGTACGGCTCGGCAAATTGATTTGTCTATTTCTAATCCTCGTGAGAGCAGCAGCCTCCGACATGCATATGCTTTACGCGGTCGCGTACTTCGGCTTTCTTTGCGTCATTGAAGCGGTCGAGCGTGCCCGCGAGATATCCGGTGACGCGGCGGATCCTCTCGATGCCTATGACCTCGCCGTCCTCCCCTGTCTCAACGGCTTTTCTGCCGCAGCCCGGGCACTCGTCGTTGATGATGCCCGTATAGCCGCAGACCGGATCGCGGTCGACCGGATGGTTGATGCTGCCGTAGCCGACGCCGCATTCCTTCATGTACCTGATAACGCTCTCGAAGGCCTCAAGGTTCGTGGTCGGGTCGCCGTCAAGCTCGATATACGAAATATGTCCGCCGTTTGTCAGCGCGTGATAGGGGGCCTCAAGCTCGATCTTCTCATAGGCGCTGATCGGATAGTAGACCGGAATGTGGAACGAGTTGGTATAATACTCCCTGTCGGTCACTCCGGGTATGCTGCCGAATATCTTTCTGTCGATCTTAACGAATCTTCCCGAAAGTCCCTCGGCGGGCGTTGCGATAAGCGAGAAGTTCATTCCATATTGCTCGGTCGCCTCGTCCATGCGCTTTCTCATATGGCCGACGATCTCAAGTCCGAGATTCTGAGAAACCCGCGACTCGCCGTGATGCTCGCCCGTGAGCGCCTTTAAGCACTCGGCGAGGCCGATAAATCCCGCCGTCAGCGTGCCGTGCTTCAAAACCTCTCCGACCTTGTCGTTCTCTTTTAGCTTATCGGAATCCAGCCAGATGCCCTGTCCCATAAGGAAAGGATAGTTCTTAACCGTCTTTTCGGCCTGGACCTTGTAGCGCGCCAAAAGCTGCTCGATAACCAGATCTATCTTGCGGTCAAGCTCATCAAAGAACCAGTCAATATCGCCCTTCGCCTTTATGGCGATCCTGGGCAGATTGATCGAGGTGAAGCTCAGGTTGCCGCGGCCGTAGGTTATCTCTCTGGATTTGTCATAGGAATTTGCCACTACCCTTGTTCTGCATCCCATGTATGTAGCCTCGGTCTCGGGACGGCCCTCAACGTAATACTGCTTGTTAAACGGCGCGTCGAGGAAACTGAAATTGGGGAACAGCCGCTTTGCCGAAACGCGGCACGCCAGCTTGAACAAATCGTAGTTCCTGTCCTCTTTATTGTAGTTCACGCCCTCTTTTACCTTGAAAATGTGTATAGGGAATATGGGCGTCTCGCCGTTACCGAGGCCGCGCTCCTCAGCGATGAGCAGATTGCGCATAACCATTCTGCCCTCGTCGGATGTGTCGGTTCCGTAGTTTATCGAGCTGAAAGGTATCTGGGCGCCGGCTCTTGAGTGCATGGTGTTAAGATTGTGGATAAGCGCCTCCATGGCCTGGAACGTGGCGCGGTCGGTCTCTTTTTCGGAATTCTTGGTTATAAAGCGAACGGCGCGCGACGCGTCTTTATCGCTCATAACGCGGGCGAGCTTGGCCTTGAGCGCGTCCAAAAACTCGGGCGTGTTTGAGAGCTTCGGCTCCTCGCCGGTCTCGTCGCGCAGCTCCGATATGATCTGCATCGCCGTGTCCTGGGGCTCGTCTATACCGCCCATCAGCGTCAAAGCCGCCGACAAATTCTTGGTAAACTTTTTCTTATATGTCTTGGCAACGCCGGGAGCCATAGCGTAATCAAAATTGGGTATGCTCTGTCCGCCGTGCTGGTCATTCTGGTTCGACTGGATTGCTATGCAGCAAAGGGCTGAATAGCTGGCTATGTCGTTGGGCTCGCGCAGAAAACCGTGGCCCGTGGAGAAACCGCCCTTGAACAGCTTTACAAGGTCGATCTGGCAGCAGGTCGTCGTCAGCGTCAGAAAGTCCAGGTCATGGATATGGATGTCGCCGTCCTTGTGGGCCTTGGCGTGGCGCGGGTCAAGAATAAACATGTCATAGAAGCACTTGGCGCCCTCGCTGCCGTAGCGCAGCATTGTGCCCATCGCGGTGTCGCCGTCGATATTGGCGTTCTCGCGCTTAACGTCATTGTCTTTGGCCGCCTTGAAGGTCAGGTCCTCATACACGCGCATAAGCTGGGTGTTCATCTCGCGCACCCTGCTTCTCTGGGCGCGGTAGAGAATAAATTCCTTGGCGGTTCTGGTGTGGCCGTTCTCGACCAAAATTTTCTCGACCGCGTCCTGTATTTCCTCAACTCCGGGCTTTGAAAGGCCCAGACCGTTTTCGACATAATCCACAACCTGATCGGCAAGCTCAAGCGCTGTGCCGCGGTCGCTTCCGCCCAAAGCCTCGGCCGCTTTGAATATGGCGTTTGATATTTTGGTAATATCAAAATCCGCCTCTCTGCCGTCTCTTTTTACTATTGTTTTAATCATATTAAAACCTCCCGTATTTTCAAACCACAAGATGTAGTGGTTAAATTTGTAAGTTCACAACACATATAGTATAGCATGTTTTTTTATTATGTCAAGCATTAATTTTAAATTGAAACAATTTTGTAATATTTATATTGACAAGACATATTTTCTGTGATAGAATAATTACATCATTAATTTTTAAGGAGGATGTTTAATATGAAAACACGAATTACTTCGATCATCATTGTTCTGGCGCTGCTGATATGCGTTTGCGCGCCCGCGGCAGCCGCGGACTACAGCCGCGGAGGGTACAGTCTGACGCCGGTCTCTTACGACGGAACGGGCGTTATGCCCGACAGCCTTTATATTCTGTCTGGATGTTCGGACGAGCCGCAGATCATGATCAACGACACTATCTCCGCAACGGTCACGCCGAACGGAGACGGGACTTTCACGGTGGCGCCCGACGCGCCTCTGACCTACAACAAGCTGTACACATTTAAGCTCATGGGCGACGATCCCGTCACATGGACGTTTCAGACCGCGGAAAAGTTCAGGGTCGAAAAGACGCTGCCCGGCAGCTACGCCACCGATGTGCCGATAAACTCGGGCATTGAGATCACTTTCTCGCACAGCGATGTTGACTTTGAAAGCGTGAAAAACAATTATTCGATCAAGCCGCGCGTCGATGGAAAATGGGAGCTGCATGACAAAACGGCTGTTTTTATCCCCGAAAAGCCTTTTGATTACGACACGGAATATTCCGTTTCTATCTCGAGCAAAACCGCCCGCGCAAACGGAGCGGCCTTGGACGAGGGCTGCAAATTTTCCTTCACCACGATAAAAAGCAGCGAGCAACCCGCCGAATCCGACACATACTTTTACATTCAAAGCGATTATTATGAGACATCGACAAGCGTCGCGCCAATAATCCCGGTGACCGCGTCGGTTAAAAGCAAAACCACAGCAGGCGCAAAAGTCTCGGTATACACGGTTGACCGCGACGACGCGGAGGCGTATTTTATAAACGATCTCACGTTTAAGCAGCTCGGCGAAAAGCGCGGGAAACAGATAATGAGCTTTGATTATACCCTGAACGTCAGCGAGGACGAAGGCTTTAAAACCCAGTTTATCCCCTTTCCGAACGCTCTTGAAAACGGATTTTATCTGGCGGAAATTTCCCTTAACGACAAAACGCAGAGTGCACTTATCCAGTCGACAGACATCGGCGCGTATATTATGAAAGACAGCGACAGGTTTTTGATATGGACAAACGACATGAGCACAGGTGAGCCGCTTGATGGCGTGAAATTCAGCACGAGAGGCAGCAGCGGAACCTCGGATCCGAGCGGCATCGCATACGTTGACGCGCCCGAGTCCGAGCCTTACGAGGACGCCGTGTTCAGCGCGGAGCTCGGCGATAAAACCGCTCTCTTTGGTATATACGACCGAGAGATCAACCGCCGCAAATATTTTACCGCTATGGAATTTGACCGCACACTCTACATGCCCGACGACACGGTGAATTTCTGGGGCGCGGCAAAACCGACGGACGGCTCAGCCGCACCTAGCAGTCTGACCGCCGAAGTTCAATTAAGCCGAAGATATTACACAAACGGCGGAAACGTCACAACTCCCGTGTCAGTGACCCGAATTGATTGCGAGGACGGCGTGTTCAGCGGCTCCGTTAATCTTCCGAATTTGAACGCGGGAAGCTATGCGCTTGTGGTTAAAAACGGCGAGGAAAGCATTGTGAGCAAATATTTCACTGTCGAGGAATATGTTAAGCCCGATTACAATATCAGTCTGACTCCCGACAAGCGCGCGATCTTTTACGGTGACACTATCAACTATAAGGTCAAGACCGAATTTTTTGACGGAACTCCTGTTTCCGATCTCTCGGTTAAATTTAACGCAGACCGCTCATTCTTTAACAATATATCGGAAACGCTGCTTACCGACGCAAACGGCGAGGCGCAGATCAGCGTGACGCCGACACTTGAGGACAGCGAGTGGAAATATTATTCATTTAACCCGTCATTTAATCCCGGAATATACGCCAAACTTCCCGAAATCGGAGACATCTCGGCCTCGGCGTCGACCAACGTGCTGATGAACGACATCAAAATAAATGTTGAAAGCGAATTTAAGGACGGAAACAGCAATATAAAGCTGCATTCCGATCTGCTGACGGTTGACAAAGTCAACTCCCAAACCGAGAGCTATATAAAGAGCAAAGATTATATACTCGGTCCCGACAGCGGCAGAGTATTAAACGCGGTCATCAACTATAATTACTATGAAGCGACGCAGTATGACACGGGATATAATTATATCACCAAGCAGTCATATCCCCTATATTATTATGAATACAAGACCGAAAAAGCCGCCGAGTTTTCGGTAACGACAAACGAAAACGGCGACGCGGAATACTCGTTCACGCCTCCGGCCGACGACAAAAAAGGCTACTACAGCATTGACATCACCTGCGCCGACACGGCCGGGAGAGCATACGAGAACATTAACAACCGTATCAACACAAAGGAATACAACACCTATATTTCCGATAGCTACAGCGTTGAAAAGCTCAAAATAGACTGCGACAAAGAGCTTTACGATATTGGTGAAAACGCGGTATTCACTGTGACAAAGGGCGCGGAGGCGGCCGACGGCAGGTTCCTCTATGTGAAGGACAATAACGGGATAAAAGAAGCCGCGGTAATGGACAGCAGCGTTTACACAACAACATTTGACGCGGTGCCCTCGATATTTGTAAGCGCCGTTCGGTTCGATCCTCAGACAGGCTATGAGTATATCGGAGAACGCGAGGCGGAATACGACATCGAAAAAAGCCGCCTGAACTTTGAGATAACTACCGATAAAGAGGAATACGCGTCGGGTGATGACTGCGGGATTGCAGTCAGAGTGACCGACCAAAGCGGTGCGGCGGCCGTCGCCGACGTAAATATAAGCGTTGTCGACGAGGCGCTGTTTAAGCTCAGTGAATATGAGGCCGACACGCTTGAACAGTTATACGACAGTTTCTACTCCAAAACGAGTCAGATATACCGCTCACACAAAATGCTTGAATACGCCGCCCCGAATCCCGTGGTGGGAGCGACAAGCTTTGAAACCGCGGCCGGAGGCGGCTCAAACGCCGCGGCCGACTCAAGCGCGGAGAGCCGCATCCGCTCCGAATTCAAAGACACGGCCGCTTTTGTGAATTTAAAGACCGATGAAAGCGGTTGCGCGGCGGCTCAAATCAAGCTCCCGGACAATATCACATCGTGGCGCGCCACGGTGTCGGCGATAAGCGGCGACATGAAGGCCGGAAACGGCGCCTGCCCGATAAAAGTGACGATGCCGGCGTTTATCAAATACAATATAAACAAGACATTTCTGGCCGGAGACGCGCCGATACTCGGCGTTAACCTCTACGGCAGCGGCCTTGTCGGCGATGAAAATGTGACGTTTACGGTTTATGACGGAGTTCAATACAAAACAGCCGAGGGAAAGCCGTATGAAAGAGTGAATATACCGCTTGATACTGACGGCGCCCTCGGCGAAAGGATCCTGACCGTCTCGGCGGCAGTTAACGGCGCGGTCGTTGACAGCGTGCAGACACCTATCGAGATCGTCGACACATACAACACGACCCAGCAGGCGGTTAAATACTCATCGCCCTACGAACCTCTTCAGCCCGACCCGTCGGGCTCGGACAAGAGCGTGCGCGTGATATTCTCGGACGAGAGCCGAGCGTCTGTCTTAAACGACATATATTATATGAGGTACCTATGCGGCGAACGGCTGGATCAGAAGATCTCAATGAAAATGGCTATGGAGCTTCTCAACAAATATTACGAATACGAAAACGAGATACCCGAAATTGACTGGAGCGCTTATCAGAGCGAGGACGGCGGGATAAAGCTGTTCACCTACGGCGACAGCGACCCCGACGCCACAGCCAAGCTTACG
>CANPWW010000040.1 GCA_947585115.1 uncultured Monoglobus sp. | reverse complement strand
CTCGAGAACCACGTGTCGAGCACGTCCTCATCCTGCTTTACCTTGCCGCCGCATTTGGGGCAGGCGGTTATATCCTCTTTTGAAACGATAGTCTCGCCGCAGTCCTCGCAGTAGAAGGCGGGGATCCTGTGTCCCCACCAGAGCTGACGGGATATGCACCAATCATGGACGTTTTCCATCCAGTTCATATATGTCTTGGTGAAGCGCTCGGGAATAAACCTTGTTTCGCCGTTCTTTACCGCCTCGATAGCGGGCTCCGCCAGCGGCTTCATCTTGACGAACCACTGCTTTGAGGTTATCGGCTCGACCGTTGTGCCGCAGCGGTAGCATCCGCCGACATTGTGGACATGCGGCTCGACTTTGACGAGCAGTCCCTCTTTTTCAAGATCCTCAACGATCGCCTTGCGGGCCTCGTATCTGTCCATTCCCTCGTACTTTCCGCCGAACTTGTTTATCGTGGCGTCGTCGTTCATGACCTTGATCTCCTCAAGGTTATGGCGCTTGCCTACTTCAAAGTCGTTGGGGTCGTGGGCGGGCGTTATCTTAACGCAGCCGGTTCCGAACTCCTTGTCAACGTACTCGTCGGCGATAACGGGTATCTCGCGTCCCACAAGCGGCAGGATCAGCGTCTTGCCGACAAGCTCCTTATATCTCTCATCGTCCGGGTTGACCGCCACGGCGGTATCGCCCAGCAGCGTCTCGGGACGGGTGGTGGCGATCTCCACATAGCCCTTGCCGTCCTTGCGCGGATACTTTATGTGCCAGAAATTGCCGTCGTGCTCCGAATACTCGACCTCCGCGTCGGACAGCGCAGTCTTGCAGGACGGGCACCAGTTGATTATGCGCGTGCCCTGATATATAAGGCCTTTGTTGTAGAGGTTAACGAACACCTCGCGCACGGCCTTACTGCAGCCCTCGTCCATCGTGAAGCGCTCTCTGTCCCAGTCGCAGGACGAGCCCAGCTTTTTGAGCTGGTTTATAATGCGGCCGCCGAATTTCTCTTTCCATGCCCACACGCGCTCGAGGAACTTGTCTCTGCCCAGATCGTATCTGGTCAGGCCGTTCTCGTTAACGCGCATGTCCTCTTCCACCTTGATCTGGGTGGCGATTCCCGCGTGGTCGGTGCCGGGTATCCACAGGGCGTTGTAGCCCTGCATGCGTTTTGTTCTTATAATAATATCCTGAAATGTCTCGTCAAGGGCGTGGCCCATGTGAAGCTGACCCGTGACGTTGGGGGGAGGTATCACCACCGTGAACGGCTTTTTGCTGTCGTCCGGCTCGGCGTGAAAATATCCGCCGCGTATCCATTCGTTATAGATTTTTTCCTCAACCGCCTTGGGGTCGTAGGTTTTTGAAAGCTCTTTAGCCACAAAAATCGCTCCTTACTGTAAAAAATTTGATTTTTCTGTTCAACTTTTGCCATTGTAACACAAAACCCTTGATAAATCAAGGGTTAATTTAAAAATCATAATGCGTCCACATACTGATTATTTTTATTGATTTTTCCTCCTCAAGCACTTGATATACCAGTCTGTGTTTGATATTTATTCTGCGCGAATACGCGCCGCTCAGATCTCCCACAAGCTTTTCATACGGCGGCGGGTTTTGAAACGGGTCATCGCGTATTATCTCGATCAGTTTTTTGGCCCTTTTGTCAAGCCCGGCGGCTTTTAGCTTAGGTATCGCTTTTTGCGCTGATTTTGTGTAATAAATTTTATACATATTTTTACCTACCACTCAACTTCGCTCTCGGGCACGCACTCGTCAAGGGGCACAGAGAGGCCGTCCGATATTTCCTTTTTGACTTTCGGGTCGCTTGACAGATACAGGGTTTCGATCATGCCGTTATAATCTTCCTCGCTGATAACAACGGCGTTTCCGCCTTTGGTGTTCACATTTATAACATCCCCCAGTTCGACCGCGCGGTTGATATAGTCAAATAAATTCTTTCGGAAATTGGTTATGTTTGTGTTCGTCATATTTATCACCTCTAAAAAAACAGTATATGTACATTATAGCGTACATATACTGTTTTGTCAAGCTGTTTTTATGATTTCGGTTTAAGGGTGCCGTCGCGGTAGGCGTTCAGCAATATCTTCAGGTCCTCGATTCGGTCCTTTATGTCGGCGCCTTGGTCGGTGTCGGCCACCATTTTTCGCTTGCCCGCGCGCTCAAGCACCACGGTTTTGGAGTGTATGTCGATCTCCTCCCGCACCGCTTTTTCCTTGGATTCAAAGGGCTCGTGTGAAACCAGTATCAGGCCGTGGGAATTATAAAGCAGCGTGTATCCCGCGATACCGGTCTTTGGCTGATAGCCCTTGGAAAGGCCGCCGTCTATGACAAACAGCTTGCCTCCCGCCCTGATCGGGCTCTGGCCCTTTCTGATCTCAACGGGCACATGTCCGTTTATTATATGGGATTTCGCGGGCATCAAGCCGAACTCTTTAAGTATCATGACCGCGATCTCGCGTTTCGCGGCGTGGCGGTAGTAGGGGTTCTTGTTCTCTTTGCGCGCGTCCTCGTCGGCTATGAAATAATTCTCGAAAGTGGCGATCCTGTCCTTGCCGTAGAGCGGCGATTTGGCGCCGCACCATAGGTACCACATAAGGTCCTCAGCGGCTGTGCGCTCCGCGGTGCCGTCCTTGGTCTTTACTCCGCAGCGGACCCTGAAATCTATCTCGTCAAACAGAGCCTTTCCCGATAATGGAGCGCCGAAAAGGCTGACCTTTTCAAACTCGCCGTCCTCGGTCATGGGTATGCAGCCGTGGTACATCAGATTGGAGTTATATTTGTTATATAGCGCGCCGCGTTCTATCATGAAACGCATATGCTTTTTCAGCCTGTCGCTGCTGACGAACGCCTCGCGCAGGCGGTCGATTACTTCTTTTTCCGCGGGCGTCAGCCTGTAGGGATGTTTGGGATTTATCGTCGGAAAGCTTTTATCAAGAAGCTCGTATTGCTTCCCGTTTATGTTGATCACGCCTTTTTTGTAGTCGATCATTTCGAGCAGCAGGCGGTCGTCCATTCCGTACTCGGGGTGACGCTTTATTATCTGCCCCTCAAGCTTAAACTGGATGACGGTGATCGCCTTGTGTATCTTTGAGATCAGCTTCTCGTCGTGCTTGCTGTACTCGGTGACCTCAAGATGTCTCGGCATGAATACCTCGCAGGCGTCACTTGAGTAAGTCTCCATAGCGAACACCGCCAAAGGACGTATGCTTATGCCGTAATCGCCCTCGATGGTCTGCATGTTATCATAGCGCGAGCAGAGACGTATCACGTTGGCTATGCAGGCGCAGCTGCCTATGGCGGCTCCGATCCACTCGATATCATGGTTGCCCCATTGAATATCAACGCTGTGGTGGCGCATAAGGGTGTCCATGATTATCGGCGCGCCCGGCCCGCGGTCATATATGTCGCCGATTATGTGCAGGCGGGCGATAGCTAATCGCTGGATAAGCTCGGCCATGGCGATGATGAACGCGTCCGCTCTGCCTATTTCGATTATTGTTGAGACGATCTGCTTGTAATACTCATTTTTGTCGATCTCTATGTCCTGGGTGTGCAAAAGCTCGTCGATTATGTAATCAAAGCCCTCGGGCAGCGCCTTTCTCACATCCGAACGGGTGTATTTTGACGCGCTGGCCTTGCAGACCTCGATCAGGCGATGCAGGGTCAGCATGTACCATTCGTTTAAGTCGGCGCGCTTTTTGATAGAATTCTTCACAAGCTCCAGCTTTTCCTCGGGATAGTATATGAGCGTCGCCAGAGATTTGCGCTCGCTCTCGGGCAGCGTGTTCTCGAACACCATATCTATTTTGGATTTTATAACGCCCGAGCCGTTTTTCAGAATATGCGTGAACGACTCGTACTCGCCGTGGAGATCGCTGAGAAAATGCTCGGTGCCTTTAGGCAAATTCAGCAAGGCGCTGAGGTTGATTATCGCCTCAGACGCCTTTCTGATATTTCCGTATCTCATGTGAAGAAGATTCAAATATCTTAAGTCTACGTTTTTCATAGTCTATTCTCCATGAATGAAAATTCTACTCCCGTTTAACGTTTTTGCGGGCGGCAGATTGCCGCCCCTACAAATTTCATACGCAAATCATCGCAGGGGCGGATATTATCCGCCCGTTTTACATAAAACAAAGGGGCATGTTATTATGCCATTTTTGCTCGTTTTTGTTCTATGTTTTCTTTTATCATCATGTCCTTGACTTTCATCAGGCGTATCTGGGTAGATCGCTCGTTCTCGTCAAGCTTCATGGTGATATATTTGATCTGTCTTTGGTACTCTGGTATCATAACATGCTCGAGAGCGTTTACTCTGCGGCGGGTCTTTTCGATCTCGTCCGCCATCAACTGGCAGGATTTCTCACATTCCGCCAGTTTCAAAAGCTTCGGAAAAATGTCGCTGAGCGCGCGCACAGCGTCGTCGAGATCGCCCGACGTGAAAGCGAATCCGTATGAGAATATATCGCCCTCGCGCGGGGAGCCGGTCTTGTATTCCATGACAGGTATGTCAACGCTCATGACGTTTTTGTCGGTGACCTCCACCGACACGCTCTGTTTGGGAGCCAGCAGCGCGGTCTTTAGGGCGGGATCGTTCATCACGGCCGAAGCCAGCACGAAACGGCGGTTCGCGGCCTTGATGCCTTCCTCGACCTCCTCGCGGAGCTGCTTGTTGACCCTTACCAGATCCAGAAACTGCCGCATAAGCTCATCGCGCTTATCCTTGAGCAGCTTGTGACCGCGCATGGCGGTAACCAGTTTTCCCTTTTGGCGGGTGAGTTCCATTCTGGTAGGGTTGACCTGCGTCATTGCCATTGGTTATCACTTCCTTGATATATTTACGCCTCTTTGTAGTATTTGTCGAGGTACTCGTCTTTGATACGCTTCAGCTCGCCTCTGGGCAGGATACCCAAAAGCTCCCAGCCTATCTTCAAGGTTTCCTCGATATCGCGGCGGGTCTGATAGCCCTGCGAAACATAGCGTTTTTCAAACTCGTCGGCAAAGCGCGCGTACTTCTTGTCTATCTCGGTCAGCGCCGCCTCGCCCAGAATAACCATAAGCTCTTTGGCGTCCTTGCCTCTGGCGTAGGCCGCGAAAAGCTGGTTCATCGTGTCGGCGTGGTCGGCTCTGGTCTTGCCGTCGCCTATGCCCTTGTCTTTAAGTCTTGACAGCGATGGCAGCACGTCGATAGGCGGCATGATGTTCTTTCTGTAAAGCTCGCGGGAAAGGATGATCTGACCCTCTGTGATATATCCCGTAAGGTCGGGTATCGGGTGGGTCTTGTCGTCCTCGGGCATGGTTAGGATCGGGATCATCGTGATCGAGCCCTTCTTGCCGTGCTGTCTGCCCGCTCTTTCGTAAAGATTGGCAAGGTCGGTGTACATATATCCGGGATAGCCGCGGCGTCCCGGAACCTCCTTGCGCGCCGCCGAAACCTCGCGCAGCGCGTCGGCGTAGTTGGTGATGTCGGTCAGTATAACCAGAACGTGCATATCCTTTTCAAACGCCAGATACTCAGCCGCAGTCAGCGCCATTCGCGGTGTGGCGATACGCTCTACAGCGGGGTCATTTGCCAAATTCACGAACATGACCGTTCTGTCTATGGCTCCTGTTTCCTTAAAGCTCTCAACAAAGAAGTTGGACTCCTCAAACGTGATTCCCATCGCGGCGAACACAACGGCGAACTGCTCGTTGGTTCCGCGAACGCCCGCCTGTCTGGCGATCTGAGCCGCCAGGTTCGCGTGGGGCAGACCGCTGGCCGAGAATATGGGCAGCTTCTGTCCGCGAACCAGAGTATTAAGACCGTCGATCGCGGATATGCCGGTCTCGATAAACTCCTCGGGATAGCTTCTCGCCGCGGGGTTCATCGGCAGTCCGTCAACATCCAGACGCTTTTCGGGCAGGATCTCGGGGCCGTCGTCTATCGGTCTGCCGAGGCCGTCAAACACGCGGCCCAGCATGTCGCCGGACACGCCCAGCTCCATGCTTCTGCCTAAGAAACGCACCTTGCTTGTTGAAATATTGATACCGGTCGAGGGCTCAAAAAGCTGAACAAGCGCGTTGCTGCCGTCTATCTCAAGCACCTTGCAGCGGCGCTTTTCGCCGTTTGACAGGATTATCTCGCCCAGGTCGTTGTAATTCACGTTTTCAACGTTTCTGACCAGCATCAGAGGGCCGGCCACTTCTTCGATCGTTCTGTATTCTTTCGGCATATCAGTCACCCTCCCTTTCGGAAAGAATTTGAGTTATCTCGCTCTTGATCTCATCGCGCACCTTTTCGTACTCGCCGCTGATGTTGTCCTCGTTGTAATACTTGAAGCGTCCGATCTGCTCGCGCACCGGCATGGCGACAAGCGCCTCAACATCGGCTCCCACATTCAGAGCCTCGGTGCAGTTTTTGTAGTAGTCCATCATCAGGCGCATCATATAGTACTGTTTCTCAAGGGGCGAGAAGGTGTCGATCTCATGGAAGGCGTTCTGGTGCAGGAAGTCCTCGCGGACGCTGCGGGCGGCCTCAAGCTTGATCCTGTCGCCGGGGGACAGCGCGTCCATACCGACCATCTTTACGATCTCGTCAAGCTCCGACTCCTCCTGAAGCAGGCGCATGAGGTCGTTTCGAAGCTGCATCCAGTCGGCCTCGACGTTGTTGTTGAACCAGCTCTCCATCGTGTCGAGATAGAGCGAATAGCTGGTGAGCCAGTTGATCGCCGGGAAGTGTCTCTTGTACGCGAGTCCCGCGTCCAGACCCCAGAACACCTTAACTATTCTGAGAGTCGCCTGAGATACCGGCTCTGATATATCACCACCGGGAGGGGAAACCGCTCCGATAACCGAAAGCGCGCCCTCGCGCCTGTCGGAGCCTATCGTTATAACTCTGCCCGCGCGCTCGTAGAACTGCGCCAGACGGCTGCCCAGATATGCGGGATAGCCTTCCTCGCCGGGCATTTCCTCAAGACGGCCCGACATCTCGCGCAGCGCCTCGGCCCAGCGCGACGTGGAATCAGCCATCAGCGCTACCGAATATCCCATATCGCGGAAATACTCGGCGATCGTGATTCCGGTATATATCGAAGCCTCGCGCGCCGCAACCGGCATGTCCGAAGTGTTGGCGATAAGCACGGTTCTCTCCATAAGCGACTTTCCGGTCTTGGGGTCGACCAGCTCGGGGAACTCATTCAGAACGTCGGTCATCTCGTTGCCGCGCTCGCCGCAGCCGATATAAACGACTATGTCGGCGTCCGCCCACTTCGCCAGCTGGTGCTGAACAACGGTCTTGCCGCTGCCGAACGGGCCGGGAACCGCCGCAACGCCGCCCTTCGCGATGGGAAACATGGTGTCGATAACTCTCTGACCGGTAACCAAAGGCATCTCGGGCGGCAGCTTCTCGCTGTAGGGTCTGCCGCGGCGCACGGGCCACTTCTGCATCAGCGTGACCTCTTTGCCGCCGTCATCTGTCTCTATCACAGCCACGGTCTCGTCAACCTTGAAGCTGCCGGATTTGATCGATTTTATCGTTCCCGAAACATCGGGAGGCACCATTATCTTTTGGGTAACCACCTCGGTCTCGGCGACCGTGCCCAGCACGTCGCCGCCCGAAACCTTATCGCCCTTTTTGGCGCTTGCCTCAAAATTCCAGCTCTTGTCTCTTTTAAGGGACGGGACCTCGACTCCGCGGCGCAGGTTGTTGCCCGCGATCTTCATAATATCGTCGAGCGGTCTCTGGATTCCGTCGAAAATGCTTCCGATAAGGCCGGGGCCCAGCTCAACGCTCAGGGGCATTCCGGTGGTCTCAACGGGAGTGCCGGGGCCCAGTCCCGAGGTTTCCTCGTATACCTGGACCGAGGCGCGGTCGCCGTGCATCTCGATGATCTCGCCGATCAGGTGCTGCTCGCCGACGCGCACAACGTCGTACATATTACACTCGCGCATACCCTCGGCGATAACCAGAGGTCCCGCGACCTTCTTAATTATTCCTTTCGCCATATTTTATCACATCCTAAAAATCTTATTAATTATTGAATATTATATCCGAGCCGACGGCCTTTTCGACCGAGCGCTTCACCTGCATGATACCCTCTCCGGTATTGCCCGAAACTCCGGGTATCCTTATCACCGCGGGAAGCATCGCCTCGTTATATTTGTCGATCTCGTCGCCTATCATAGCGGCGGCCTTTTCGGTGATATATATAACCGCGTATCTGCCGCTTGAGGCGAGCTGCCTGAAAACCTTTCTGCAACCCGCGGGCTCATCCGCAAAGCGGGTCTCAAGGCCCAGAGCGCCGAACCCGGCCACGCTGTCCTTGTCGCCCATAACCGCAATACTATACATATAAATCACGTATCCTTTCTCTGACAAGCCCCATATCGAGATCGTTTTTCTTGCCCGAAAGCACGATCCGCACCGCTTTGGTCTCGTTGATCTTCGCCAGCACATAGGCGAAAACGGGCGCTATGGTAAACGGGTTCGCTTTCTGGCCGCGTATCAGCTCCATAATTTTGTTATCCGACCATTTTTCAAACTCGGACATCGAGGTCTTGAGCGCCTCGACCGCGTCTCTGTAATCGGTGTGCTCCAGACACTTGTAAACCTCGTCTATGTTTTTTGAGGCCGCGTCCGCCAGTGCCGAGACGTCAAGCCCCGGGCACGGGACCAGCGCCCTTTCGGCAAAGCCCTTGGTCTTGCCGGTATGCGCCGCCCTGACAGCGATCTTTATATCCGTGAGCGCCGCCAGCAGACGCGCGTAGTCGCGGATAACTCCGACGCCCGACTCCTCGCCCTCTCTTAAAATAGTCTCGAGGCAGGCTCTGTCAACGGCAATATCGCACTCCTGACCGTCGCCGGTCTTTAAAAAAATTTCCGCCGCGCTCTCGGCCGTCTCGGACATAAATTCGGGAAGCTCGCCGTAGTTTTTGAGCTTTACGGCCTCGACGATCAGCTCGGGATCGACGCTTCCGCCCGATTCCAGACAGTCGGCCGCCTCCTCGGAGGTGTAAACCGCCTTTATCGCGGCCTTGAGATTCTGAAAATCGGTCTGACGCAGCAGCGTTTCAAAGGGCTCGGTCTCGGGTATGAGCTCCCGGATCAGCGCCCACATCTTGTCGGTCTCGTCCTTGATCATCGGCTCGAAATCGGAATACTCGCCGCCCGTGCCGTAGCCCTTGCCGCGGAGATAGCTCATCGCTTCGCCGTAATCCGCGCTGCTCAGCAGCTGCTCCATATCGGCGGAGCTCAGCAGGTCGATCTCTCTGGCATGTATCCTCGACACCGCGTACGTGTATTGCTCTGCCACAAAATCACCTCCCGATCACTTAAACATAACGCTCTGCACCTTTTCCTTTATGCCGTCCATTGCCGACTCGGCCAGCTCTGACAGCGTGCAGTTTTCCTCTATATCAATATCGTCATACACCGCGATAAAGCCCGCCTCGACTTTGTCCGACGCCTCGGGCCTGAGATTCGGGCAGCTCTCTTTAAGATATTCTTTAAAGTCCGCGGGCATCTCTTTGATGTCCTTTTCGGACATCAGTATTTTTCCCGAATTTTCTCCGGCGTATCTGCCTAAAAGCGACTTTAAAAAGTCGAAATATCTCTTGTCGCGCGAGCCTCCCAATTCTTCTACCGCGCCGGAAATCACGCCGTCAAGCAGCTTTTGCTTTTCGCGCAGCAGATTTTGGGTGAGGCTGTGCTCCATCGCGTTTTTGTCCCGCTCAAGAGCCGCGCCGTAGGCCTTGTCGGCGGCGGCCTTCGCCTCAGCGGTAATTTTTTCCGCCTCGGCCTTCGCCGCAGAAATTATCTTATCCGACTCCTCTTTCGCCTTTGACTCGATCTCCGCTATCACGGCCTTAGACTCTTTTTCTATCTGACCCAGAATAACACTGAGTCCGCCAACTTGGTTCTGCATATTTAAAACTCCTTTATATGCTGAGTCCGCCGATTCCCGTGATCGAAAGAATTGAGATAAGCAGCGCAAGAATAGCGTATGTCTCAACCATCGCGGCAAATATCATCGACTTACCCATCTGATCGGGGCGCTTTGAAACAAGCTGAATACCCGACACGGCGGCTCTCGCCTGTCTGATAGCCGACCAGAGGCCGACAAACGCCATGGGCAGGCACGCGGCTAAGTATAGCAGGCCCTTCGCCGTTGATATGTCGGCGCTGCCGCCCAGGATTCCTATCTGCGAAAGAGTGATAAACGCGATAAGCAGACCGTAGATTCCCTGCGTTCCGGGCAGAAGCTGGAGAATAAGCACCTTACCGAACTTGTTGGGATCCTCGGTCACAACTCCGGCGGCCGCCTCTCCGGCCATGCCAACGCCGATAGCCGAGCCGATTCCCGCCATAAGCGCCGCCAAAGCCGCGCCCGTCAATGCGAATACAATACCTAAACTTTCCATACTCAATTTTCCTCCTTGAATTTATAATATTTTGTATTGGCGGTGAAGGGTGTGAACTTCTTTCCGCCGCCTTCATAAAATTTACCAAAGAATTCCACAAACTGAAGTCTATTTGTGTGAACGTAGGCGCCCAGCAGATTTATCGCCATGTTGAGCGCGTGGCCGATGGCGAACACCAGCGTGAAGCAGATCGCTCCGAACACTCCGCCGCCGAACATGCTGCCCATCTGGTTGAACACCTGAGCGATAACGCCCGTGGCGAGTCCCAGCGCCAACAGTCTTGAATAGGACAGAATATCGCTCAGGTAGCTCGTCACGCCGTACAGCTCATACAGGCCCTTCGCGACGCGCTTGGCGGGATTTTTGGATGAGCGGCCCGCGAACAGGATTATTCCAAGCGCTCCTATGCCCGCGCATATCGCGGCGATCTTGCCGCCGATCGGCGGAAGCTTGAATCCGAGCCCCGTCATGTCGACAAACATCTGCATCGACAGCAGGTAGGCTATACCTCCGCCCACCAGCAGGTACCAGAACACAACGTCGTATATCGCGCCCTTTATGTCTCCGTCCTTCACCATTTGATAGAACTTGATGCCCAGTCCCGCGAACAAGTGGACAATGCCCACCGCGAACGCGAATATCAGCATGCGCATCGGGTCTTTTATCGGCTCGAACCACAGCGCCGGTATCTTGACCTCGTGATCGAAGAACGTTCTCGAGATCACCTGGACCGCGTCGCCGAAAAATCCGCCGAACAGCAGTCCCCATATAAACGTCGAAATGCCGCACCAGAAAAACATTTTAAGCGCCTTTTTGGTACCGGGCGCCATGTTGGGGAACCTGAGCACCAGAAACGCGCAGCCCACGATCATCAAAAGGCCGTAGCCCGCGTCGGACAGCATCATTCCGAACAGGAAATAGTAAAACAGCGACATTATAAACGTCGGGTCTATCTCGAATTTTCCGGGCATGCTGTAGGTTTCAAGCACCGATTCGACCGGCTCGGAAAACGGGTTGTTGCGGAGCAGCACGGGCGGGTTCTCGTTCTCGCCCGCGTCATGGATCTCAACGGCCGCGTCATACTTGCGCGTCAGCTCGTCCTCGAGCCGCGCGCAGTATTTCTCGGGCGCGTAGCCGTATATCACAAAGAATTTATCTCTCTGGTTTATATCGCCCAGGGTCTCGTATTTCTCGATACGCATGGCGTAGTAGTCCACCATGAACTTGAGCAGGTCCCTGTGCTTCGCCTGCGTCTCGATACGTTTCTTGTTGGTTTCTATCCGCTTTTTGTCGGCGACGATCCGCTCCGAAAGCTTAGCCTTCTCCTCGATCGGGGGCCGCTTTGTCACATACTGCGGCTTCGCGAAGCCCATGTTTCTGAGGGCCGCCTCGATCTCGTTCCGCTTTTCCCTGCGGCAGAACACGCAGACGTTCGAAAATCCCGTCTCGGAATGAAGCACGGTCACATCGGCCGCGTACAGCGGATCATTTGCCGCGTCCGATCCGAGCGCATCGCCGAGACCCTTTAATATATCCGCCTCGGTTTTGGGCTCCGGAAAGGTTCCGATAAGCGCGGCGGTCTTTTTCGTGCCCCTGAAATTCATGGGTATGTCAAGGCCCGACCACGACTCAAGCGAGACTATGGCGCCCTCGCACTTTGCTATGTCCGCCTCAAGCTCATAGTTCCGCTTTGACAGATCGTTGAGCTCGCGCGCGATATCGAGCGCCCTGCCCGCGTTGTCCACGGTGTTGTAATACTCGCTGACGCTCAGCGTCTTTTTGCCGCTCAGCATCGAAAGCAGCGGCACCTTTTCGGGGGAGTATTTATCGAGCACCTCGATCGCGCTCTTTAAAGTGTCCTCCGCTTTGGCGAAGGTGGCCGCGGATTTGGCGGTGTCGGTCTTTTCAAAGCCCATATCGCTGAGGTCCTCGCTTATGGGCTCAAGAACGCCGTAGCGCTGCAGCGCTTCCAAAATGGCCTTCCTTCGGGTCTTGAGACCGTAGATCTCGACCCGTTTCATCGGAAGCTTCGCCATATACTCACCTCCCTAAATCAGTTCATCCATAATGATCTTGATTACTTTGTCTTTGGCGCCTTTGGCCTTCGCGCCAAGCGCGTCAGTCTCCTTTTTAAGGCGGGCGTCATACTCGGCTTTGAGTTTGCCCGCGTCCGCCGCAGCTCTCGTTTCGGCGTCAGCCATCATGCGCGCGGCGTCATTTTTGGCCTTTTCGATTATATCGGCCGCGTCCGAGCGGGCTTTTTTGACAGCCTCCTCCGCCGCTTTTCGCGCGGCGCTCTCGTTTTCGGCGGCCGCGTTTTCGGCGTCGGTCAGTTTTTTAACCGTTTCCATCGGCATAAAATCACCATCCTCCGATTAAATTTCCTTAATTATTTATTATAACCAAACGGACTTCTGTTGTAAAGACCTTTTTTGGTTTTTTAAACTAATTTTAACATTAACTTACCGCCAATATACAGTTATATTCGGCAAACAAAGCTCATATGCTTTATAAACAGACGTTATGGGAGGCGAAAGGCTTGAAAAGCTATATTGAGGAAAGAACCGTAAAGCTCGGAGAATACATAGCCGAAAACAAATGCACGGTGCGGGAGGCGGCAAAAAAATTCGGCATTTCAAAGTCGACCGTCCACAAGGACGTGACGCAAAGACTGAAAAGATTAAATCCGCGCCTTGCCGCCGACGTCGGCTCCGTGCTGCTTGAAAATAAAAACGAAAGACACATACGCGGAGGAAATGCCACCAAAGAAAAATATAAGTCGATAAAAGAACGAACATAGGGATTAGTGATTAGGACGGGCGGCAAATTGCCGCCCGTGTGCATCAAATGGCCATATTATGTTTACTATATTTTCCCGAAGAAATCATACCATGCCGTTATGATTCTTGACCTGTTTTGCGCAATATAACGCGCAATTTTATTTAAGTCATTCTGAGGTATTTGACTTTTGTTGTGCACTAATTCTACTCCGCCGGGTCTTATCCAAAATTTTGTCGCATTTTCTGTTTGCTTTCCTTTACACACATGGACGTGCGGCGGCTCGTTATTTTCATTTGCCCAAAAGAAGAACGAATACCCCAAAAAATCAAGCAATACTTTAGGCAACCGTGCCGCCTCCTTTTCTGGCAAATTCCCATATCAGCGAATCATTATCTCTGACATACTCTTTCAAATCCAAAATATCATCATCGGAAAAACCAAAAGACTTATACACATTACATCCCGGAAGTTCCATGTCAAGAAAGTCAAACCCTTTACCGTTCGGACGCTCAAAATGAACTCTCACAGACTCAAATCCGTTTTTGTCCATAACCTCGCTATGGTTCATAGTTATTCCGTTTACCGTCGAATAGTAGTAACTCATGTATATCACGCTCCTGTTTAATTCTATTGTATCAAACAATAAACATAATATCAAGATTAATTTTGTCGAAAAAAGTCTTAATATTTCTATTTACTTTTTTGTCGCATTGTGCTACAATAGTCTCGCAGCACAAATTTAATACGGAATTATTATAAAAGCAGCATGCGTTTGTTAAAAACGCAAGCTTGAAACTTTTTGCTGCTTTGTAATAATTCAATCAGTTAAATTGTGCTGCGTCAAGCTGCGTTTTTGCGCGGCTTTTGCCGCGCTTTTTTATTTTATCGGCAATCGCGAAAGGAGAGATCGGCGTGCGGTGCGTTAAAACAATAGACAAAAACGGAAGGATAACCATACCTAAATATATGCGCAAAATGATAGGCATAAGCGGCGCGGAAAACCTTGACGTTATGCTTATGGACGAGGTCGGACAGATCGTGCTGCGCCGAAGGGTGCCCAAATGCGCGGTTTGCGGCTCTCCGAAAAACCTGAGAGAGATCAACGGCGCCCACATATGCCGCGGCTGCGCGGCCGCCGTGTCGGCGCTCAATAAAAAAGAGCCGTAAACACAGCCCTTATAATTTCTTTATGCCCTTAGCTTTTTGCATAATCGCCGTTATCAGCAGGATCACTGCAAAAATCCCGGCGATCGCCGACCACACTTTAAGGTCGGTATATGTGCCCGCCGACGCCGCGGCGAGCAGCGCTCCGACTGCGTAAAAACACACCGAAACAATCGTCCCCGCGAAGCTTTTGCGCGCCGCTACAGATACAATTCCCGCGACCAGCATGCAGACCGCGAGCAGCAGTCCCGCCGTGCCGCTTACCTCGCCGCTCTCCGCGAGAGTGTTTCCGACTCCGACAGCGCAGGACTGAAACATGATCAGCACGCACAACACTATTGATATTATTCCGATAACCATTCTTATTATTTTCATGATCAGACCTCCTATTGAAGCGTTATTGTTCCGCTCATTTTTCTGCCGCTTATCCCGAGCCAGTCGGTAATTGTCACCGTGATCTGCGAGGTTGCGCTCCTCAATTTGTACGCCGCCTCGACGTCGAGCGCGCCGCCGTTTTGAACCGTGGTGAGCGACGGCTGCGCATCATAGGTGCCGTCGGTTATTATCGCGTTTTCAAGGCCCACGCCGTCCTGAAACAGCTTGACCGACGCCGCGGTTGAGAACATTGACTCGGCGCTGCCCGTGTTCTTGTAATTAAATTTTAAGATTATCGCGGGGTTTCCCTGATAGTCCTTTCCGATCCTCGCTCCCTTGTAGGTCAGCAAGCAATCGGGGAGCTCGGCGGTGTTTCCGATTTGCAGTTCCGCCGCGCCGTTTGTCTGCGCCCGGGTTTGCGTTTGGTTTTGGTTCTGTGTCTGCGCTTGGTTCTGCGTCTGCTGCTCGGTCTGCGCCGCTCCGCTCTGCTGCGTGTTTGACGCGCCGCAGGCGCACATTGACGCGGCAGTCACCGCCGCCAGAATTAACGCGGATATTTTTTTCATGTTGATCCCTCCGATTTTAAAAAATAAAGCATTGTAAATATTTCATATAATATTATACAATGCTTTAAATTTTATTTGTTATACCCGCAGTATAAATTTAAGTATGTCGGTTCCGCCGCCGTAGATGATGATCATAATAACAAACGCGATAAACAACAGCAATATCCACTCTTTGGCTCCGAACCGTCCGAACCTGAAAATTTTTCCTATTTTTTTGTAATTCGCCATAAACGCGAACGGCACAATGAATATGCCTATAACGCTCCAAATTTCCGAAAGTATCGTATATAGATCGGGGCTTGCCGAAATATTTTGAGCCGCGGCGCAAACCGCGCCGCAAAAGCCCGCGTAAAACAACATACATATCACCGCGTGGACCGCGTTTCCGCTTCTGAAACCAGGAATATATTTATAAAAAGACTTTTTGATCCTGCCTGTCTCATAATTTCCGCTTCCGTAAATCGCGCTCATAAGCTCGGAGACCGATGAATATCTGTCCTCCATTCGGACGCTCAGGCACCTGCGGATTATTTTTCCCGCCTCGCCTCCGGCGATTTTCTTGTTCGGCATTTCTCCGGTCAGCATATAGTTAATCAAAACTCCGACGGAATATATGTCGCTTCTGGCGTCGGTCTGTGCAAAACCGAACTGCTCGGGCGGCGCGTAGCCCGCCGTTCCCATTATCGTAGTGTCGGACGAGGCGCCGAGCTTCACGCTGCGGGATATGCCGAAATCGATCAGCTTCGCGGAGCCGCCGTCTATCATAACATTGGCCGCCGAAATGTCGCGGTGAATAATGTTCATCCTGTGCATTTCCGCGAGAAGTCCGAGCACGGGGCGCAGCGTTTTCATGACCTCATCGGGGCTCATCGGACCGTTTTGACTTATGTATTTTTCAACGGTCACTCCGTTTATCAGTTCCTCGATAATCACGGCGTAATCGCGGAACCTGTGGACGCAGAACACCCGCGCCTTCGCCTCGGACGGTATCCGCGAAAGCCGCTCGTATATATCCGCCCGCTCCAAAGACACGTTTTTTCTCACGTACAGACGCCCCGTACGCTCGTCTCTGACAAGGCACACGGAGCCGTCATCGTTCAGTTTTTCAACGTCATAGCAAACTGCGAACAAATTGTCGTCGTAATCTTGGTTAAATTCCGTCATAGATCTGCACCTCTTGACATACTATACCATAAAATATATAATTAAGTCAAACAAGGAGTGACGGATCATGCCGAAATCAACCGGGGAACTGCTCGAGATCCTCAAATCGAGCGATGATATACAAAAGTTTTTAGAGGAATACAAGGACGATCTAAAGGGTCTCGACACCGCCGAGTACCTTAATATACTGCTGCGCGAAAAAGATCTCGAAAAATCCGAGGTTATCAGAAACAGCAATATAAACGGCATATACGCCTACAAAATATTCAACGGCGAAAGAAAGCCGTCGCGCAGCAAGCTGCTGTGCCTCGCCTTCGGAATGGGTCTTGACCTTGACGAGACGCAGCGCCTGCTCGCCGTTTCGGACTGCGGCATGCTGTATTCAAAAAATCCCGCCGACGCCGTCGTTATCCACGCGATAACAAACAAGCTCTCCGTGATGGAATGCAACGATATTCTTTATGAAAACGGCCTGCCCGTGATCGAATAGCTTATTTTTCTATTTCTCTTATCAGGTTAACCATTTCTATGGCGCCCAGCGCGCAGTCGTAACCTTTGTTGCCGGCTTTGGTTCCGGCTCTTTCTATGGCCTGTTCAATATTGTCGGTCGTGAGTATGCCGAACATTATCGGCACGCCGCTTTTGAGCGCTTCGGCCGCGATACCCTTTGACACCTCGTTGCACACATAGTCATAGTGGGATGTGGCGCCGCGGATCACCGCGCCCAGACATATGACCGCGTCGTATTTTCCGCTCTTCGCCATTTTTGAGGCGACAAGCGGGATCTCAAACGCGCCGGGCACCCACGCCAGCTCGATGTCGTCATCGGCTATATCATGGCGCCTTAAACCGTCCTCCGCGCCCGAGATCAGCTTTGACACAATGAACTCGTTGAACCTCGACGCCACAATGCCGATTTTGATTTTTGACTCGTTTACAACTTTTCCTTCATAGATTTTCATAAAAATTCCTCCTAACGTACTGATTAGAAATTTGCGAATAGTGAATAGGACGGGCGGCAGATTGCCGCCCCTACAGGTTTGGTGCAATTTGCACGGATCGCGACGCTTTGATATATCCCAGGCACCTGTAGGGGCGAATATTATCCGTCCGTTTGCAGCCTTTATAAATCCAAAATGTGGCCCATTTTTCGTCGCAAATCCCTGCGCTTATTCGCTTCCACGCAAGCGTGTAAGTCTCACTTGCTTCGGGTTTGCTCCTCCTTCCCAAAAAGCCCTTCGGGCTTTCCGGGAGCCCTATAAATCCAAAATGTGGCCCATTTTGGATTTTTTGGTTTTGAGATAAAACAGGTCCGTGTCGTTGGGCTCGATCTGTATCGGTACGCGCTCGGCTATCTCCATGCCGAATCCCGAAAGCTGATATATCTTGTCGGGATTGTTGGTGAGCAGCCGCAGGGTCTTGGCCCCCAGATCGCGCAGTATCTGTGCGCCGATATAATATTCTCGCAAATCGCCTTCAAAACCCAATGCGATGTTGGCCTCTAAGGTATCAAGTCCGCCGTCCTGCAGCTCGTAGGCGCGCAGCTTGTTTATCAGCCCGATGCCTCTGCCCTCCTGCCTCATGTAGAGCAGTATTCCGCGGCCCTCTTTCTCGATAGCGGTCATAGCTGCGGCAAGCTGCTGTCCACAGTCGCAGCGCAGCGAGCCGAACGCGTCTCCGGTCAGGCACTCGGAGTGTACGCGGCACAGAAGATTTTTTCCGTCGCCGATGTCGCCCTTGACAAGCGCCACATGGTGCTCGCCGTTGAGCTTGTTGACATAGCCGCAGGCCGTGAAACTGCCGTACTTTGTTGGCAGCTTGGTGACCGCGACCCGCTCGACCAGCACATCGTACTGCTTGCGGTAGTCGCTCAGGGCGCGTATCGTTATATATTTAAGCCCCCACTTTTCCGCGAACTCCGCAAGCTCATCTCGGCGCATCATGGTTCCGTCGTCGCGCATGACCTCGCAGCACAGGCCCACGGGTCTGAGCCCCGCCAGCCGCATAAGGTCCACGGTCGCCTCGGTGTGTCCCTGCCGCTCGAGCACTCCGTTTTTCTTGGAGACAAGCGGGAACATGTGCCCCGGCCGTCTGAAATCCTCGGGCTTTGAATTTTCGTCCGCGCATTTTATCGCGGTCATAGACCGCTCCGCAGCCGATATGCCCGTGGTCGTGCCCGCGTAATCCGCCGACACGGTGAAAGCCGTCTCGTGGTTGTCGGTGTTGTCGTCGACCATCTGCGGAAATTTGAGGCGCCGCGCGGTCCCGGCGTCCATAGGCATACAGATCAGCCCCTTGGCGTACTTTGCCATAAAGTTCACGTTCTCGGCACTCGCGAACTCGGCGGCGCAGATCAGGTCGCCCTCGTTTTCGCGGCCCTCATCATCCGAAACGACTATTATTTCACCGTTTTTGAGCGCCTCGAGCGCCTCGGGTATTTCCGAAAAATTTGTCATACATATCACTTCCTTATCTGATCTAAAATCCGTATTTTGCCAAAAACTCTCTCGTTATACCGCCGCCGTTTTTGACGGACAGAGTTTTTTCAACATACTTCGCGATGCAGTCGGTCTCTATATTGACCGCGTCTCCGATTTTTTTGCGGCTCAGCGTCGTGTTTTCCGCGGTGTGGGGGATAACCGAAACTGTGAAGCAGCCGCCATTTACAGCCGCAACGGTCAGGCTTATCCCGTCGATCGCGGCCGAGCCCTTTTCGGCGATGTACCGCGCAAGCTCCCCGGCCTCGATCGTGTACAAAACAGCGTTATCGTCGCTTTTGATATCCGTTATCCTGCCGACGCCGTCTATATGCCCGGTCACTATATGGCCGCCCAGCCGTCCGCCGAGCATGACCGCGCGCTCAAGATTTACACCGCCGCCGATCTTGAGACCGCCCAGCAGCGAGCGGCTCAGCGTCTCGCGCATAACGTCGGCGGTGAAGGTCTTTCCCGAAATCTCGGCGGCCGTCAGACACACGCCGCTGACCGAAACGCTGTCTCCGATTTTCAGATCGGTGAATATCTTGTCTCCCGCTATCGTCAGCCTTGACGAGGCTCTGCCGCGGGTTATCTTTCTTATTTCGCCTATTTCCTCTATTATCCCTGTGAACACTTGATCTCCCCCTCTATCAGAAAATCGTCGCCGAGGCGGCTGATCTTCGGCTCGCTTATCCGAAAAGCCTGCGACGGCTCGGACACCCCGACGCCGCCAACGGGAGTTTTCGCGCCCGCGCCTCCGAAAATTTTTGGCGCTATATAGCACTTGACATAATCGACTATGCCGGCTCTCAGCGCAGACCAGGCGATCTCTCCGCCGCCCTCGATAATAACGCTGTCGATCTTGAGCTCGCCGAGCTTTTTCATAAGCAGTTTCAGGTTGACCCGTCCGTCCCTGCCCGCGGCGCAGATCACGCGGCAGCCCGCCTTGATATACGGTTCGGCGCGTTTTTCGCTCCGGGAGCAGGTCGCGATCACGGTCGGTATTTCTTTGGCGGTGCTCACAAGCTTTGAGCTGAGCGGAGTCATAAGGGCGCTGTCGCACACGATGCGCATCGGGTTTGTTCCGCCTTCCGCGCGGCAGGTCAGCTCGGGATCGTCTGCTATGACCGTGTTCACTCCGACTAAGATAGCCGAATAGGCGTTTCTGTCGCGGTGGGTGTCCTCTCGGGCTTTTTCTCCTGTTATCCATTTGGATTTTCCGCTCGCGGCCGCGATTTTTCCGTCGGCGGTCATGGCGTATTTCAGCATCACGTACGGCTCGCCGCTTGTGATGTAGCGCATAAAAATTTTGTTGAGATCAAGGCACTCTTTTTCAAACACTCCCACAATGACCTCAACTCCGTTTTGGCGCAGCCTTTCGGCGCCGCCTCCTCCCACTTTGGGATTCGGGTCAAGGCTGCCGATAAACACCCTTTTTATGCCGCTCTCGATCACCGCGTCGGCGCAGGGCGGAGTCTTGCCGAAGTGGCAGCAGGGCTCCAGCGTCACGTACATATCGGCTCCGCTCGTGTCCTCCGAGCAGGCCGCCAGCGCATTCCGCTCGGCGTGGGGGCCGCCGTATTTTTTGTGGTACCCCTCGCCTATTATCCTGCCGTCCTTCACTATCACGCAGCCGACCATCGGATTTGGCGAGGTTCTTCCCCTGCCCTTTGCCGCCAGCTTAAGCGCGCGGCGCATGTACTTTTCTTCCATTATATCCGCCTCCGATCAAAAAAGCCCCGAGCAAAACCCGGGGCATTATCTCAAAACAAAAACTCCGAGGCCTTGCCTTCGGAGCGTTTTTTTATAATGAGTTTCTTCTCACATCCGGACTTTGACCGTCGGCTTCGGAATCTCACCGAATCATGCCAAAATGGCTCGCGGGCTTTACCGCCGGTAGGGACTTTCACCCTGCCCTGAAGAAAATATTTTTTCTGTATATTATAATATCACTCGCGGCAGCCTTTGTCAACCCCCAAATTTGCGGCGGGCACGTCAATCTAATTTTGAAATAAAATTGTAACCCAAAGAATCCAAAAACATGATATACTTAAAAAGGGTGAGAAAA
>CANPWW010000039.1 GCA_947585115.1 uncultured Monoglobus sp. | reverse complement strand
ATGCCCACGCTGGTGCAGCCCTGCGTGCCGTTGGCGTCTATAGAGCTTCCGTCCGACACGCACACGCGCCTTGTCATTCCGTCCGACACGGGAATTTCTATACCCACCGAAAGAGTAGATGGGTCTGCTCCGTCATCAGGAACGTTTCCCGCGCAGGCGTAAACTTGAGATGCTTCACGCGCCATTATCGCTCCGGTGCTGATTCCGATCGAGGACGATACTGCCTGAGCTCCGACGCCGATGACCACCGCGCCGCTTGACGCTGTAATGGTGCAGTTTCCGTGCGTATCGTCGAGCTTGCCGACAGCCAGAATACCGTAGCTGTCAGTCGATTGCGTGCCCGAGCCCGTTCCCACGAGCGCCGCTCCGTCAACATTTATCGACTCAAATACGTACACTCCCACGGACATGGTAAGGCCGCTGCCGCCCATTACCGCAACGGTTCCGCCGCCGATAACATCAAGGTTGTCCGCCATCAGCCCGAAGCAGTCGTATACGGTGTTGCTGCCGTCGTCGCCGTCAAATCCTATCAGCGCCAGATTACCGCTGTTGTTTGTGTTTATTGCCAGTTCCTGAGCCCGAATTATGCCGGTAGTGCCGCTTTCGGCGATCTCCGGTCCGAGTTCTCCCTTCGACGCGTTGATTATCATAACATTCGAATTGTCGGGAATATTGATCGTCGCTATGCCGTTTATTAGCATAGATTGGGGCGCTGTCGAAATAATAATCGTGTCGCCCTCGGGGAAATTGATCTCGCCCGGCGCATAATCTATACCCTCCAAGGTCTCGTCCGCTGAATCTGCGTCGGTATAAAACGCGCCTTCTTCGGAATCAAAGGTCAGAGTGCTGTTTAAAGTTATAACGTTGAACCCGCTCGCGTCAAACATGGCGGCGAGCTCGTCCGCCTTTTTTTCTTCGGCGCCCGTCCAGTCAATGTCCTTAAAGCCGCCCCAGTCGGTGTCGCCCCATTCGACTTCGCCGATACCGCCGGTATAGCCTTCTTTGAACCTGGCAGACGGGCGTTCGCGTCCGTCTGCCAGGTTCAAAGAAGCTACCTGCGTGAAAAGCGATGCCGCCATGGCCGCCACTATAAACAGTGACAGAAGCTTTTTATAGTGTTTCATAAATTGAACCTCCTTGTGTAATTATAAAAATAAAAATTTTGGCGTTTCAATACCGTTTAAGTTCAAAAACAGGCATTTCACGTCATTTGATGTTTTATATAGAAAATTTGTATCTGTATTATCATATTTCGCTATACAAAAAACGGCGCCGCCGAAGCCGCGCCGCCGAAGTATTTAGAAGTATTTATTTGTATGAAAGCTTTTTGGCGAGTGAAACATGCTGCTCGGAAAGCGTTTTCTGCATGGCGAGACCCTCTTTGATATCGACGTCGATAATTTTGTTGTCTTTCATGCACACGATCCTGTTTTGCTTTCCGGACATCAGAAGCTCGACCGCGAGACTTCCCATTTCCGAGGCGGTAACACGGTCGCGCACGGAAGGGCTTCCTCCGCGCTGAACATGTCCGAGGATCGTCGCTCTCGACTCGATGCCTGTTTTTTCCTCGATTTTTTTCGCCATTTCGACCACGCCGCCGACGCCTTCCGCAACGATAACAATGAAGCGTTTTTCGCCGTTAGCCTTGCTGTGCAGGATCGGTTTCAAAACATTATCGGTAAACGACCATTTGATCTCCGGCACCAGTATAACGTCCGCGCCGCAGGCTATGCCCACGTCGAGCGCCAAGAAACCCGCAGACCTACCCATGACTTCAATGACCGAGCAGCGCTCGTGGCTCTCGGTGGTGTCTTTTATGTTGTCCACCGCGGATTTGATTGTGTTCAGACAGGTGTCATAACCTATTGTATACTCGCTGCAGCCTATGTCGTTGTCGATCGTTCCGGGCAGTGCGATAGTGGGCAGACCCGCCTTGCAAAGTCCGGCCGCGCCTCTGAAAGAGCCGTCTCCGCCGATCACCACAAGGCCTTCGATATCGAATATCTTAGCCATCTCAACGCCGCGCTTGATAACTTCTTCGCTTTTAAACTCGGGACAGCGCGCGGTCTGGAGTATTGTGCCTCCGCGCTGGAGTGTGTTTGACACGTCGCGGGGCCGCATTTCTTTTATGTCGCCTTTGATAAGACCCGAATATCCGCGCTTTATGCCCATGACCTTAAGACCGTGGTGCGCGCCGACTCTGACGACCGCTCTAATCGCGGCGTTCATGCCGGGCGCGTCGCCTCCCGATGTCAGCACTCCGATAGTTTTTATATTTTCAGCCATATAAATCACCTCATAATTTTTATTGTTGATCAAAATTTTGATAAAGCCGTTCTTTTTAATATATCATATTTTTTCAAAATATGCAATAATAAATTTTTACTAACTTCCACGCAAATACATTATTAAATTTATGGGTATTTTTGTTGGTGTTATTCCTGTATAAACGCACCGAATTTTTTGGTTTGGCTTTCGGTGTCGGCCTGTTCATTTGCGTCGGGCGGCTGCCATGCGGGATCGACATCGCCGAAGTCAGCGTTCCACTTCTCGGCTTTGGCGAGAATATCACTAAGCGCGGCAAACGCGCGCTCGGGGTGCTGCAGTACGTCTTTCGCTCTCGTCTCTATGTATTCCATAGTTTCCTGCGCGGTTTTGATCGCCGCGAAACATTTTTTTGTCATTATGCTTACAGCTCCTTTTCGATCGTTTAGTATATTTCATGTCAAATATATCATATTTTTTAAAATATGCAATAATATTTTTTGCGCTGCCTATATATAAATGCAATCAATAAACGGCCGCTTTCGCCTCGATGTTTTCGGCTGTTTTTATGGTCTCATCTCTGCTTAAGTTTTCGCTTGTGACCATTATTATAAAGTCGCCCGTGTAAATCATAACGATTTTCCCCTTGTCGGATTCGATATAATACGCTTCGCTGCCGTTTAATGTCATGCGCTCGATCGAGGCGCCCTCGGTGTCGACCGTGCCTTGCCCGCCGGCCGGGAGAACTCTAATGCTTAAAGTGGCGTATTCCTGCGGCGTTTTTTCTTCCTCGGGCTTTTCAAATCTGACATAGCTTTTTTCGCGTTTCTGTATAGTGAATCCGTATGGGATGTAATCGAGCTTTAAATTTTCATCCTCGTATGTTTCGCCGGTGAGCCCATATGGGATCCCGAATTCCGCGGCCTGCTCGTTGGTGTTGCGGAAAAAGCTCGCGAATCTGTCTCTGTTGGCGCCCGCGCTTATCGCCATTATTCCTATAAGCGCGGCTGCCGCGGCGGCGCAGATAAGCAGACGCCTCGAGTTTTTGCTCGGCGCCGATTTCTTTTCGGCCTTTTTCGCATCTTTGAATATCCGCTCCATGTTTTTGATGTGTTTTTCCGAAAACTCGACGGGCGAGTCGTCGGGCAGCTGAGGATCGGGCTCCGAGGCGGCGTTTTTGACGGCTGTTTCCAGCGCGCTGTTTAAAATATCGTCAAACGCTTTATTATTATCGTAATTATTCATCCTCGTCACCCCGTTTCAGCTTTTCGGCCAGAATTTGTTTTCCGCGGCTTAGGCGGTATTGGGCGGCTCTTTCGGATATGCCTAAGATTTCCGAAATGTCCTTAAATCCGTAGCCGCACAGACAGTAAAGCGTGAGCGGATCGCGGAATTTAAGATCGAGACTTTTATACTCATCTGTTATCTTCCGCATGTTTTCGGCGGTTATCGCGTATTCGTCGGGAGAGGCCGTGCGCCGCTCGTCGCATATCTCTGTTTCGTCGAGCCGCTCGAAATCGGCTGTTTTGTGCCGTTTGTTGTAAATATTTATCGCCGTGTTCCGAGCGACAGCCGCTATGTAGTTCCGCTCCGCGTCTCCACTCAGCGGCTCGATCTTCGGATAGTATTTCATGATCTTGACGATCGTTTCCTGAAGCGCGTCCTCCGAAAGCCCGCTGTCCGAAAGTATGCCCCGGGCGATCTTATAGATCATATACCTGTATTTTCGGTACAGCCGCTCGATATCGGGCGGTTCGCCAGAGTTTTTCGTTTTGTTTATCATACTCAAATATCCTCACCGTGTTAAGAATACAAACATTATATATCAATAATTAAAGCATTTCAAGGATAATTTTTTACTTTTTACCGCCCTGTGAGGAGCAGCGGAAGAAAATATTTTGATATTTTTACACGAACCCCCCTTTTTTTAACACGAACAGTATTTGCTTTGTTGATTTTATGTGGTAAAATAGAATTTGTAAAATTTTTAAAACGGAGGTAACACAAAAAATGAAAAGAAAACTTATCGGAATTTTGACAGCGGCGGCAATGATCGTTTCAACCATGCCGTTTATTTCCGCTGCTCCCGTTTTCGCCGAGGAGAGCACCGAGCTCGCGACGCGCGAGTATGTGGTGTCCCAGTTTGTGCAGTCCGTGGGCCGCAGCAATTTATCGGGCAACGCGTATATTCTCTCCACATTCGCCGACAAAGACGATATTGACGAAAACTATGTGGGCGACTTTGAAAAAGCTGTCTCAAACTCTGGTTCGCGGCTATGAGGACAAAACTCTGCGCCCCAAAGAAAATGTGACCCGCATCGAGGCGCTGGCAATGCTGGCGAGATGCATCCCCGAGGTCCCCGATGACGCGGGCGAGCCTATCGAGTTTACGGACGTTCCCGATTGGGCCGAGGAAAATATCGACGATCTGACCCGTGCGGGTATCGTTAAGGGCTATGGCAACGGACTTCTGGGCGCCGACGACAATATAACGGTCGAGCAGGTCGGCCTCCTGACCGACAGGAGCGATGACCTTTTGAACACCGTTCCCATCAGCGAGAGCTTTTATGGACACGTCAACAACAAGGATTTCCGCAACGCTAAGCTGGCGAGCGAGCCCGTTATCGACGCCGTTCACGGCGCGGTTGTTGTACCCCCCGACACATGGTCCCATTTCGGCGATATTCAGCTGCAGATAAACGAAAAGGAAAATGATCTGCTGAAAAAGCTCATGAACGGCGAGCTTGAGTATCAGCCCGGAAGCCCCGAGCAGAGAGTTCATGACTTGCTGCTTTGCATTCAGGATTCAAAGACGATCACCGACAGCGACAAATCTCTTGTGCAGAACTGGAGACAGCAGATATTAAACGCGAAATCGGTCGAGGAGCTTCTGAATACGACGACCGAGATCGCGACAGAAACTGGAGTCAATGTTTTGTTCACGGTAGATGTTGCGCAAGATCCGGAAACCGGCGTTGCTCTTCCGAAGATCGTCCTGAAATCATACCCGTCCATCGGAATAATAAATTACAGGTCGGGAACAAAAAATCTGTTTGGCGACCGTTATTCAAATTTGGTTAAAAACGTCGTTAAAGCAATGGACGGCGAATTTTCGGACGACGATATAAAATGCGCCGTTGAGATCCAGTCGCTGGCGACGCGGGACGTAAACTATGCCGCGGATATTTATAACGGCATGAATATGAGAAAGTACGCCGATACTAAAATAACTCAGGAGACAATAGACAAGGATACCGAGGCAATGCTTAGCGAGCATCCCGATCTTGACCCCGAAACCTTGGAATCCGATAAGGAAGATGTGCAGATCCTCGCCGCGGCCGAAGCCGCAAAGGCAGCGAAAAATATAGATTTCTGCGATATATTAAACAAAATGGGATTTAAAAATTACGACAATGTGGCGCTGCACAGCAATGACACATTGGGCGAGGTCGACAAGCTTTTCACAGCGGATAACCTTAACGCTCTCAAAGCGAACGCCCTGTTCGGTCTGTCCGACTTTAACGCTCCCCCTGAGCGATGAGGAGAATGACGCCGTTAATCAGCTCGGCATCGTTACCTATATGGCGTATTTAT
Organism: uncultured Monoglobus sp.; assembly: GCA_947585115.1. Classification (GTDB taxonomy): domain Bacteria; phylum Bacillota; class Clostridia; order Monoglobales; family Monoglobaceae; genus Monoglobus. Next base: position 16,298 of record CANPWW010000039.1, on the reverse strand, counting down.
ACGTCTCGACCGATGCGGATACCGATTTGAGCGCGCTTCAAGAGATGGCGGAAGCTTATATAAACTTCACCAGCGCCTACGCGCAGGCCGGAACCGGCGACCAAGATGAAGAAAGCGTGATCAATACCGAAAATCTGGCAAAGGTGAAATCGTACCTTCCCTTTGACATCGGACTTATCTACTGCGACTATTACTACGACGATCAAATTTCTTATGATATAAGTGATATGGTGGGCGAGATATGGGATGAGTATAAAAAGGTTTTTGAAAATAACACATGGATGAGCGAAGAGACCAAGCAGAACGCTATCAAAAAGATCGAGAATATGGTCGCGGTGATCGGTTATCCCGACAACTATGAGTTCCCGACGATCAAATCTCCCGAACAGGGCGGAACGGTGTTCTCAAATACTGTGAGCGTTTTAAAAGACAATCTCAATACAAAAGTCCGTCAGTGCAGCGAAAATGAATTTATCAGAGAGCAGATGCTGGCGGAGCCCGATATGGTCAACGCGTTCTATGCGCCGAACCTTAATATAATATGTATAATGGCCGGCATTCTGCACAGTCCGATCTACGATCCCGATGCTGACAGAGCGGAAAATCTCGGCGCTGTCGGCGCTATAATCGGCCATGAGGTGGGCCACGCTTTTGACACGTTAGGCTCGAAGTATGACGAGAACGGCTGTCTCAAAGACTGGTGGACCGAAAATGATCAAGCGGAATATCAAAAGCGCGTTGACAATTTTGTGGAATACTACAAAAACTTTGAGGTCCTGCAAGGCGTGCCGCAGGACAGCGAAAAGACGATCGGCGAGAATATGGCCGACTTTGCGGGTCTGCGCTGCGTTTTGAATATTCTCGAGGGCGACCCCGAGGGTCAGAAGAAGGCTTTGGAATCATACGCCAGAATCTGGGCGGATCTCGGAACCGAGACGACAAAAATGCAGATCCTTGCGGCGGATGTACACTCGTCGCACAATGTCAGGGTCGACGCGGTCGTTGCGTCCATGGACGAATTCTATGAATTATACGACATAAAAGAGGGCGACAAGATGTACGTCGCTCCCGAAAAGAGACTGAGGCTCTGGTAATATGAGCTTTGCGTATTTAAAACGGAGGTAACCGAATTGATTAAAAAGATCAGCCGAATGAAAATAAATAAAAAACTTATCGGTATTTTGACATCGGCCGCCGTGCTTGTTTCCGTTATTCCGCTCTCCGCCCCGATTTCCGCGGCGGAGAGCGGAACGTTTGCTCCGCGCGAGTATGTGGTGTCGGAGTTCGTGCGTTCGGTCGGACGCAATAACCTAAATGGCGGCTCGGACGCTCTTTCGGGCTTTACCGACAGGGCCGAGATCGACAAAAATTATGTGCCCGATATTGAAAAAGCGGCGGCAAGCGGCCTTATCAGAGGCTACGGCGACGGCACTCTGCGCCCGAAGGATAATATCACTCGCGTCGAGGCTCTGGCGATACTGGCCAGATGTATCCCCGATGAGCCGAAAAGCGACGGCGAGCCCATCGAGTTTACGGACGTTCCCGACTGGGCAAAGGAGGATATAGACGACCTGACCCGCGCGGGTATCGTCAAAGGCTACGGCAACGGCCTGCTGGGCTCAAGCGACAACATAACCGTCGAGCAGGTGAAGCTGCTGACCGATAGGAGCGACGAGATTTTGAACACCGTGCCGATTGGCGAGAGCTTTTACGGCCACGTGAACAGCAAGGCTTTCCGCAACGCGCAGGTCTCGTCTGTCAAGGCGATCGACGCGATGCACGGCGGTATTATCGACACCGAGAACGCGTGGTCTAATTTAGGCGATATGCAGGCGGATATAAACGAAAAAGAGCGTGAGCTTCTCGAAAAGCTCATGAGCGGCGAACTCAAGTATGAGAGCGGAAGCCCGGAGCAGCGCGTTCACGATATGCTCCTGTGCCTGCAGGGCTCCGTCGAGCCGACCGAGGCGGACAAGCAGCTGATACTGGACCTCAGAAATACCATAATACACGCCGACACGGTCGAGGCGCTCGCGGACGCGTCGACCGATATCCTGAGAAATATAGGCGCCGCGGCACTGTTTGACATACAGGCTTTCAAGGACCCGCAGAGTGGCGATGTGATGCCCTGCGTGTTGATAAATCCGGTCGGCGACATGGGCGTTATAAATTACAGACAATCGACCAAAGACGCCTTCGGCGCTTTTTATGAGGACGCGCTGAAAGAGGCTCTTTCGTCAATGGGATATGAGTTTTCTGAGAAGGATATCAGAAAGGCGCTTGAATTGCAGGATCTGGCGAGCCGCGACTCGAATCCGATGTCGTCGATCATAATGGGAATGAGCCTCAGAATGATGGTTGATCCCTCAGTCAGCATTGACGGCATTGTCGGGGAATTGTTCAGAGCCGCCGAGGAGCACGGGATAGATATTGAAAACTACACCGGTGATGAGCCGAATTATCAAAAATATACCGACACGGCGGCGGACGGTCTGCTGTCGAACATAAAATTAGCCTCGACCCTCAAGGAGCTCGGATTTGAGAAAACAGACACAGTTTTGTCGCATAGCGAGGATACGGCGAAGGAGATAGACGCGGTTTTGACAGATAACGATCTGAACGCGCTCAAGATCAACGCGCTGATCGCTCTTGCGAACGCGGGCTGTTATTTGAACGCGGACGAGAGCTCGGAATTTGAGAATCTTGAGAATGTCAAAACGGCCGCCGAGATGTTTATAACGGGCGACGAGCCTCCTACGAGCAAGAGTATAACGGAAATGACGTCAAAATTCCGCGAAATGACGGGCGGAACCGACGCGGCGGATAACAGCGGCGGCGTTTTGAGCGACAAAAATCTCAATATTGTAAGACAGCTGCTGCCGAATGACCTGGGCTCGATATATTGTGATTATTATTACGATGACGCTGTGACCGGCGATGTGCGCGCCATGATCGGCGACATACTCGGCGAGTACTCGAACATTATTGAAAGTAACGCGTGGCTGAGCGATCAGGCCAAGCAAACCGCGCAAAATAAGATCGAAAATATGAAAACGGTTATCGGCCGCTTTGAAAACGGCTCGTCTCCCATGATTATTTCGCCGGATGAAGGCGGCACGTATTTCAACAACAGCATGAGAATAAACGGCGACGCCTTTAACACGGTGAAGCGCGAGTGTGACGAGGACGACTTTTCAACGGTACTGGCGCAGATCTCTCCCGACACGACAGACGCAGATTATATTTACGACATAAATACCATATTTGTCTGCGCGGGTCTGCTTCAAAAAGGGATGTATGACCCAAGTGCGAGCCGCGCGCGGAACTTTGGCACCGTGGGAGCTTTTGCCGCTCACGAGATAAGCCACGCGTTTGACGATATAGGCTCCGGATATGACGAAAAGGGCAACGAGAAAAATTGGTGGACGGACGGCGATCTTGAGGAATACAGCAAGCGCACTCAAGAATTTATAGAGTACTACGACAAGTTCTCTCTTGCCGAGGGCGTTGAGCAAAACGGAGAGGCAGCCGTCTATGAGAATATGGCGGACTACGCGGGTCTGCGCTGTGTCCTGAATATTTTGAAGGACGATCCCGACGGCCAAAAGGAAGCCGTCGAGGCGTGGGCAGGAGCGCTTGCCAAGCTCGGAACCGAGAATTTTATCTCCGATTCGCAGCTTATACCCGATGTCCGCTCGGAAAGCAGCGTCAGAGTTGACGCGGTTCTGGCCTCGATGGATGAGTTCTATCAGATATATAATATCTCGGAGGACGATCCGATGTATGTGCCGCCCGAGCAGAGACTGAAATTATGGTAAAATAAAAACAACAAAAAATATCCCGTTCGCGATCGCGGACGGGATATTTTCATAGCAAAAATTATTTTGCGAACTTTTTAAAGGGTATCGCGATAAGCTTCGCTATCGCGGGGGCGCCCGCCGTGAAGTACAGGATCAGCACGAACTGAACAAGCGCCTTTGAAATGCCCGAACCCAGAACGCCTTTCAGCATATCCGCCGCGGGGGTCGCCGCCCAGTTAAGCATCTCAAATATAAACACACATACAAAAACTCTTATGAAGCGCTCCAAAATTCCGGTGTCGGTCGTGAAGTTTATAAAGCGGCGCTCGATGAACCAGCCGATAAAGAATCCTATACCCATGCCGGCGTTCTTGTACGAGTCGACCGCCATCTTTGAGCCCTCGACAATAACCGAACCGTCGACCGCGTAGTCAACAGGATACGACTTGAGCGCGGCGTATACGATAAGCAGCGCGCACAGCGCCACGCCGCCGAGCATTACCCAGATGTCAGCCTTCGGATTTTTTTCAACAACAGGCAAAAGTTTCGCGATAAGGAACAGCACCGCGGCGCCGATAACGAACGCGACAATGACATCCTGCGGTGTGTGAACGCCCAGATAGTTTCTCGAGAACGCTATCAAAATCACAAGCACCCACAAAATGATTTGGAAAAATCTCGGTAATTTCAACCTGTCGTCGGTGTTCATCGCGAGTCCGCCCCAAAAGCTGACCGCGTTGGTCGTGTGGCCGCTCGGGAACGAGTATCCGGTCGCGTCAGCCATGGCCGCGGGCACGGGCTCGATGCGGGTGTCGCGTATCCACGGACGGTAGACGCAGGCAGTTATTTTAACAAAGCCGTTTATGATTCGGTTCGTAAACAGCGTGAACATTAAATAAATGCCCTTTTTCTTGTCGATCGCCCAGTAAAAAAGCCCGAGGATCAACAGCAGCGTCGATGTTTCGCCCAGCTTCGTTATATATTGCATGATCGTGTCCAAAGCGCCTCCGGTTGCTTCGCGGAAATTTTGAAGCATAAGCAAATAATTGATGTCCATAAAACTCTCCTTTCTTGATTCAGCGTGGGCGTTTTTGGCGCCGCGCTTTAAGCTTGTTTTGTTTTTTAATTATTTTTCTAACATAATAATAGCATATAAAAACTGGTGTGTCTATATTATTCGTGTCAGATTTGCGGCGATTCGTGTCATGAAAACATCATTTTATGCAATGCGCCGCGGCGCAAATGCGCGCCGATTACACAAATCGTGCGTTTTTTGACATGAATTGTTATGGACATACACCGGGTTTTGTGGTAAAATATAATAAATTATAAGTTATAAGAAAGTATAAAAGAATCGGTGGGGTGGAATTGTGAACTCATATGATAAAAGACAGTATATTCTGGGCGGCGCGGTCGTTATTTGCGTATTTTTATTTATTTTTGCCGTTAACTCGCTGCTTAAGAGAACCGATCTTAAGGACATAAACATGGACCCCGGAGCCGATATGGGCTGGAGCTATGAAATAATTTCGGGCTCGGTCTCAAGGCCCGCTGAGCCCGAGATCCTTGAAGAATACACCGTGAGCTTTCCCGGAGAGAGCGGCAGAGCTGTTAAGGCCGAGAGAACTTTGCGTGAACAGCTTAACGGCGCGCATCTCGGGATATTTTTGTATGACGTCGTGTGCGGAGCGGACGTATACCTTGACGACGATATGATATACACAAGCTTCAACGGCGCTCCCAGAGACGAGTCGGGTTATGCCGTGACGGACGGCTTTGAGCCTTGCTCATCCGAGAAGATAGAAATATTTTTGCCCGACGACTATGTTGGCCGCAAATTGACCGTTATCTCGTATTTCCCGTCCGAGACAGAGAATATAGTTCCGATATTCCCGTATTTGTGCAGCAGCGAAACGCTGTTCGCCTTGACCTCGGTCGAAAACGTTGTGCCGATCACCCACATGACGTTGTGCTCTTTTTTGGCGCTTTTGACCGCGCTTATCTATCTGCTTGATATAAAAAACGGCAATGCGGACAAAAAGATACTGCTCCTGACGCTGTTTTATTTGATATTGTTTATGTACCAAGGCTTTGAGTCAAATGCGGGAACCTACAGCCTGCTGCCCAAAAAGCTGGGCGCGCTTGAGTTTATATGTGAGCTGCGCATGGCGCCGCTGTTGCTGTTCGTAGCGCTATGTTTCACATCCTGGCGGCGCGTTGTCCTTGCCGCCGCGACCGGAGTTTGGTTTGTATTTGACAGCGTAAAGATGATAAGGGAATGGGTGCTGAGCGGCTCGTATCCCGCGGAACCGACGGCTCCGATAGTATTTGCTCTGATCATACTCACGCTGATCTTGTTAATATTCGAGATGAGATATAAAAAGATGAAATTCAAAAAATCTTATATTATATATATTCTTATTGTGGTGGCCGCAGCTGTTGTGCGTTTGATCAGACTGAGCTCCAAATGGTACGGAAACGCGACGGACTATTTAAAGCTTTTGTTTGTGAGCCCGAGGCACGGAGTTTTTTATCCGCTTATTCAGTATGTATTTTTCATCGGCATTTTTACGATCACAGCGGTCGTTATCGTCGAGTTTGTGAGGCGCACGCTCTATTCCAGGGTAATGATGGGCGTGCTTGAGGAGCAAAACAAACGCGCGATGAAAAGCTACAAGCGAATGGCGGAGTCGGAGGAGGAGACATACTCGATAAGGCATGAGATACGCCATCATATGCTCACATTGTCCGCTATGCTCAAGAACGGCGAGATCGACCGTGCGGGCGAGTACGCGCAGTCTTTGACAAGCGAATACAACGAGATGCCGGATGGTCAATACAGCAAAAACATGATGGTGAATATTATCGCGAGCGAATATCTGGGCCGCGCAAAGTCGCGCGGGATCGAGGTCAAACACAGTCTTAATATTCCCGAGGAGATCCCGATCTCGGACACCGATTTTTGCGTATTTCTCACGAACATGCTTGAAAACTCCTTAAACGCCTGCGAAAAAATTGACCCTAGCCAAAAGCGTTATATTCATGTGAAAATGTACATAAAGGGCAAATATCTGTTTATCGGATGCGAGAACAGCGCCCCGGGCAACGGAGAAACGATGGTTAAAAAAGGCAAAACCCACGGCTACGGTCTTGAAAACATGAAAAGGATAGTTCAAAAGTATGGTGGAATGCTGCATATCGAGAGAAAGAATTCCTCGTTCGCTCTGAAAAGCGACTTCTGCCTGAAATAGAAATTTGTAAATAAGAAGCAAACAATAAAGGCGCCGTTTCAAAATGCGGCGTCTTATGTTATCCGAATATATCCTTTTTGTCGAGGAATTCCAAAAACCTGAGCTGAACTCTGTTAAACTGCGATTTGCTGATCGGGATAACCTCTCCGTTTGAGAGCAGTATGTCAAAGCGCAATATCTCGGTAATATAATTCATATTGACGAGATAGCTTCTGTTTGGACGCACAAAGGACGCCCGCGGCAGCTGCGTTTCTATCTCGCTGAGCGTGCCGTGAAGAGCGACCTCGGTCCCGTTGCTTTTATGTATGGCTATGCGGTGTCCGTATATTTCAAAATAGAGTATCTCATTGAGCTTCATTTTTATTACGCCGTTTGACGATGTAAAGCAGACATTGTCCATCATATGCTTTTTCATGTACCTGTTAAGCGCCTCTTCGAGCCTATCGCTGTCGAGCGGCTTTAAAATATAGTATACAGGATCAACGTCAAAGCTTTCGATCGCGTATTCTTTGGCTGTCGTTATAAAAATGATATCGGTGTTTTGGTGGTTGTTCCTGCGAAACTCCTTCGCGTAACTCATGCCGTTGTCGCCGTCGAAGAATATGTCAAGCAGCAGCAGATCATACTCGGTGCCGCTCTTTATTGAGTTGTCAAGAGCGGAGACATCATTAAACGATTGAATGATACAATCCGTTTCAACGTCGGAAAAAAAGCTGCGCACACATTTTGCCGCATTGCTGCAAAATTCCGCGTCGTCGTCGCATATAGCAATTTTTACCATGACAAACACCTCAATTCAATCTTCACCTTTAGTAAGCACCGAAAACTATTTTATCACAATATTATTAAAGAATCAAGCAAAAAATAAAATTACTACAAAATTTATAGGTTATATAGTATTAATCTGTAAGCATAGAGCGACAAATATTAAGAAAAAATCGGCGGTATAATTACCGCCGAAGTGCTGCTATTTAAAAACCTTTTTGATTATTATATCAACTTTTTTGCCTATATAGCCGACAATAACGTCGTCCGCAATGTTGGCGATAACCGATTTTTCAAGCTCGTCCCAAGTTTCTTTGTCTTTGTTATCCTGAGCGCTGTCTCTGTAATTTTTAAGGGACCACGCCTCCGACCAGATCTCGTTTTGCAGATGTCCCGTTGCCGAGCCCATGTCATAAAATTCATAGCCCGCGTTGTTTGACATTCTGGATGCCTCGATATAGCCGTCCGCCATGGATTCCGCGATAAGCTTGATCTTGTTTATGATCCCCTTAGAGGATGCGTTAACGCCGGATTTTGAGACCGACATGATCTCCTCTTTCTTGTCGAGCGTCATGCGCTTTGTCTTGATAGACGCGTGCAATTCATACTCGGGACCGTCGTTCTCTATCCAGAATTCGCCGTTTCCGATCTCAAGGAGCTCGGGCAGCATGCCGACCACTTCCTCCGCCAGAAGGCGCAGCTGTAGCGACTGTTTGGCGCTAAGCTTATTATATGACGCCGATTTTTCGGCCTCGGCAAGGATATTGTCGAGCGTTGATTTATCGTTTGTCAGTTTGCATATATCAGTTTTCATTTTTTTGACCCCATTTCATAAAATTATCTTATTGGTTATTATATATTATTTTATTTAAAAAATCAATAGAAATATTTAATTTTGACGTGAAATGTTCGGATTTTGACGTGAACGGACGCTAAACGTCTTGCTTTTAACGATTGATTTATGATATAATTATCATAATAATAAAATGTTTGGAGTGATAAACCTATGACCTTGACCATGGTTCTTCCGGTTTTATATAACGCCGCCGCCGCCGTGCTGTTTTATCTCGCGGAGGAAAAAACGCCTTTCGGACGCTTGAGCAAAAAAGTAAGGCAAATCGCGATAGGCGCTGTTTTCGGTTTGCTTGCGATTTTGTCAAGCACGAATATTATCGGCGTTGACATCGGCTCGGGAGTTATAATCAATGTGCGCGACGCGTCTCCGATATGCGCGGCGCTTATCTTCGGCGGACCCGCCGGAATAATCGCCGGAATAATCGCCGGTGTCTACCGTTTTACCGCGCCGTTTTTCGGCCTCGCGGGTACATACACACAGGTCGCCTGCACGATATCGACGATCGTCGCCAGCTTTTTTGCAGCGTGGCTCAGAAAGGTTATGTTTGACGACAAAAAAGCGACGTGGATATACGGCATAGGAGCCGCGGTTATCTGCGAGGTATTCCACATGCTCATGATCTTCTTCACGAACATGGACAACGCGGGCACCGCTTTCACATTCGTTCAGAACGCGACACTGCCGATGGTGCTGTATAACGCGCTGGCAGTCGGATTTTCGATCGTCGCGGTGACGCTTGTGAGCCGCGAGAGAGCCCTGATCTCGTTTGGAACCGGAGAAAACAGACGAATATCCAAGACCTTTCAAAAGTGGCTCTTTATCTTTGTTGTGATAGCCTATGTTCTGACGAGCTCCTACACATATATTCTTCAGAGCAGAATGTCTGACACCGAAACAGAGTCGGTCATAACAACCTCGATCAATGACGTAAAGAACGACATAAGCGACGCGTCGGACGAAAATCTGCTCGAAAAAACGCGCGTGATAGCGAACGCCTATATAGCCTCGCCCGACAAGAGTGCCGACTTCCTCGTGCGTCTGGCCGAAGCGAGCAACACAAAGGAAATTAATATCGTGGGCGCGGACGGCTTTATATCAAACAGCAGCGTTCCCGATTATATAGGCTTTGACATGCGCTCGGGAGAACAGTCAAACGAGTTTCTTGTTATCAACGAGGGCGTCGACCACTACGTTCAGCCCTATATGCCCCACACCCACAGCGACGGTGAATACAGAAAATACGCGGGCGTCGCTCTGCCAGACGGGGGCTTTATCCAGGCAGGCTATGACTATAAGCAGTTTAAATCAGATATCGACAGCTTTGTCGGAAAGATCGCCAGGAACCGCCATATCGACAACAGCGGCTTTATCGTGATATGCGACAGCGCCTGGAACATTGTCACCACGGGAAGCGAGTATGAGGGCCGCAACCTCAAAGAGATGGGCATATGGGTCGACACCGACGCGATTACGGAGCAGAGCGTGTTTGAAACAAAATTTGGCAACACCTCATATTTCTGCGAGTACGCCTTTGTTGAGGGATATTATATCTTCGGAGCCGTCCCGATCTCCGAGGCTCAGTTTATGAGAAACGTCTCGGTATACCTCAGTATGTTTATGGAGATCCTCATTTTCGCGGTGCTGTTTATTCTGATCTACTTCCTGATAAAGAGCGTTATACTCAACAATATCAACAAAATCAACGGCGCGCTCTCGAGAATAACGGGCGGCGATCTTGACGTCACGGTCGACGTGCGCACCAACCGCGAGTTCGCGTCGCTCTCGGACGATATTAACTCGACCGTTGATACCTTGAAGCGCTATATCAGCGAGGCCGAGGCGAGAATAGACAAGGAACTTGAGTTTGCCAAGCAGATACAGTATTCGGCGATGCCCACAGTATTTCCGCCTTTCCCGAGCCGCAAGGAATTTGACGTCTACGCGCAGATGTTCACCGCCAAAGAGGTGGGAGGCGACTTCTATGATTTCTATATGCTGAGCGATTCTTCCGTCGGCTTTGTGATAGCCGACGTTTCGGGCAAGGGAATACCCGCGGCTATGTTCATGATGCGCGCTAAATCGGTTATAAAAGACATGGCCGAGAGCGGCGTCGAGGTCGAGAAGATACTGGCCGAGGCCAACGAGAAGCTCTGCGAGAGCAACGACGCGGGCATGTTCGTGACTGCGTGGATAGGAATCCTTGATCTAAAGACCGGAATGCTCACATCCGCCAGCGCGGGCCACAATCCGCCGGTGATCTGCCGCGCGGACGGAAGCTGCGAGGCGATAAAGCAAAAGAGCGGCTTCGTTCTGGGCGGAATGGAAGGCATGAGGTACCGTAAGCATGAAATCCAGCTGAAGCCCGGCGATCAGATATTTGTGTATACCGACGGCGTGACCGAGGCTAACGACAAAAACGAGGACTTCTACGGCGAGGAGCGCATGCTCAAGGTTGTCGGCTCAAACGCCGCCATGGGTCCCGAGGGTATCTGCCGTGCCGTCAAGTCGGACTTAGATATATTCGCGGGCGGTGCGCCGCAGTTTGACGACATAACAATGCTGTGCTTCACGCTTAACTATGTCAGCGGCGACAATTCGATTGAGTTTATTCCGGGCGAGAAATCAACCGACGCGGTTATAGATTTCACAAACAGGATAAAGTCAAAGCTCGACGTGGTGCCCAGGATCGGCAATCGCGTGAGCATCGCGATCGACGAGATATACGCAAATATCCTGAACCACAGCAAAGCGACAATGGCCTCTATCACCTGGTCGATAGACGGCGGCAAGCTGTATCTTAAATTCATGGACAACGGCATACCGTACAATCCGCTAGACGCGCCCGAGCCCGATATAACGCTTTCGGCGGAGGATAGGCAAATCGGCGGCCTCGGTATCCTGCTCGTCCGCAAAATGACAGAGTCGATGGAATATGTTCGCGAGGACGACAAAAATATTCTTACATTGACCGTGGCGCTGCTGTAAGAAAAAAGCGCTTAAACAAAAAATGCAATATTAATAGGGGCGCCGAATCGGCGCCCCTAAATTTTGTCAAAATATTTATGAATTCTGAATGTCAAGTATCTCATCAAATCCCGTGGCTTCGAACACCTCGGTTATCAGCTCGTTGGGATTGCGGATAACCATTTTGCCGTCCGCGGCGTTTATCTTTTTCTGAGCCGCCAGCAGAACTCTGAGGCCCGCGCTCGATATGTAAACCAGGTCGGCAAAATCAAAATCGATTTCCTTTATTCCGTCCAGCTCACCGATCGTGCTCTCAAGCTCGGGCGCGGTGTTGGTGTCCAGTCTTCCCTCGAGGGCGATCTTGGCGGTCGAACCCTCTTTATTTAAATTAATGTTCATAATAGCACTCCTTTATAGAATTTTGATTGTTTATAATATTATATCACACGCCGAAATAAAAATCAAGATATAAATTTATTTTATCACAACCGCGTGCGACAGATTATCTAGCCATGTGGTTCCGTTTGCGCGAAGCGTAGAAAGATCGTTCAGTATAACGCTCCGCGGTCTGATTATACCGCCCGAAGGATCAGTCGGGCTGACAAGCGAGCTCACGTCGTTCACGGTGTAGTAAAGCCCGTTGTCCTTGCCGATATAAAGCATCTCGTGCCCGGGGAAGATCAATATCGCGCCCGGCGGCAGCGTGTCAAGCAGATCCTTCTTTTGATTGACAGTCATAGCTGACATGTCGGTCACCTCGGCGGGTATCGCCGACTGCCATGTTGTGTTTCTCGGCAGTTCAAAGCCGAAGCATTTGTACATCTCACGGACAAACGACGAGCAGTCCTGCGAGTTCATCATTCCTCCCCAGCCGTAACGGTTGCCGAGGGAGCGGAACGCCTGAGTAATAACGTTCGCCTCGGTATATGGCAGGTACCCGACGCTTATGCCTCTGTTGGCCGGGATGGCCGCGAGCTTTTGATAAAAGCTTCCGTCCTCGTTCCGAGCGGGCATTTTAACTACATAATTGTTCCAGGGCAGCCTGTGCGCCACGGTGTCCGAATGGTCGGTGACAAGTTCGAGCGATGTGCCCATAGTCAGCAGTTTTTCGTCTAAGTCCGCGTCGGCGCTGGGCTCAAGATAAACCTTCTGGTCGGTGATGACCAAAAACTGTTTGGGGTCCGCGGCTGCCTGCCACTCGGCCTTGTCGGCGCATATTGCGATATCCTCGGTCGGCGCCCAGCCCGAGCAGCAGGCACTCTTTACAAGACTGAACTTTCCGTCGGCGGTCGTGAAGTATATAACAAGCGGCTCGTTCACGAGTATAGCGCTTGAAACCAAGTTGTCCCATTCGGGATCACTCGGATCGTCCGAGAGATAATCTTCGTAGGGATAGGCTTTCATGACCGTTCTGTTGACCGCGAATCCATATCTGAGCTTCATGTTTTCCGAAACGGGCGCGTTTTTGATATTGTCGCGTATTGCCTGATAATAACTCTCGGGCACCGGCTCTCCGTTTAAGTAAAGTCCGGTCGGCGACTCAAAATCGGCGTTTAAGTCCGCCATATACCGTCCGTTGTATGTGTCGCTCTGCGCCGCCAGATCATTGGTGTTTGTCTCCGGCGTGTCAAGGATTTTCCGGTTCAATTCTTTGATCTCACTCTCGCTCATGATGACCTTGTCGGCGTCGGCGCTTTTTGATATCCAGTAGGACGGAACGCACATTTCGCTTATAACGTTTGGCGCTTTGACGGTGCCGTCCTTTGTGTCGCCCCGAGTGTCCGCGCCGCTTAAATAATCCGATTCAAGCGGTACCTCGACGGGAGCAAGATTTGAGTTCCAGCGGAACAGCTTGGCGGAAGCCGCGCCGCTCGGAGCGTAGGCGTCAAGCCTGCTTTTCATTTCATCGTCGCTCGCCGCGTCGTTTATGCCCACCGCGTCAACCAGGTTCCCATCCTCGCCGTAGTATGCGCAGAGATAAAACATGTCTGCGTCCGCGTGCACGGGAATCGGAGCTATGATCGCCGCCGCGGCAAGAGCGGCTATAATTTTTCTCATCTTCATCATTACTTATTTACAAATTTTACCGCTGTTCCGCACGCCATAACCTCGGCCGCTCCCTGCATAACGGCGGCTGATGAGTATCTGATGTTCACTATCGCGTCCGCTCCGAGACTCTCCGCTTCGGCGACCATACGGCTCGTCGCGAGGTCTCTCGCCTCATTCATCATCTGGGTGTACGCTTTAAGTTCTCCGCCAACAAGCGTTTTAAAGCTCTGAGTCAGGTCCTTGCCGATGTTCTTTGATTGAATGGTGCTGCCTTTCACAAGGCCCAGCGTCTCAAGTTCTTTTCCGCTTACGTAATCCGTGTTTACCAATAACATAAAAATACCTCCAAAATATAATAATTTTTAAATATTTTTTTGATCTTATCCAAAATAGTATACTACAATATAATTTATTTTTCAATACCCCGAGCATGAAATGCGGCTTTTTTGACACGAATAGTCAATTTGGTCGATCGAAATACCCTCGGCGGATTTAAAATCGGTTTGGTTTTAAAACTTGGGCAGCTTTTAGGAAAAATTAAAAGTTTGTTTTGCTTTGTGAAATTTTCATAAATTATATTGACAATGATGAGACATAATAGTACAATTATTATAATAGTATATTATTTTTATAATAAGGAACGGGGGTTAATTATGTATACAAGCGACGGAAAATATTGGATAGCGAGCGCGGACGCGAATACGCCGATTTATCTGTGCCCGCAGATGGCGAACCGTCACGGCCTTGTGGCGGGCGCGACCGGAACCGGAAAGACGGTCAGCATAAAGGTGATGGCCGAGACTTTCAGCGACGCGGGCGTGCCGGTTTTTATTGTTGACATAAAAGGCGACGTTTCGGGTTTGGCGCAGGAGGGAACCGCCAACAAGCACGTCGACGCCCAGCTTGAGAAATGCGGAGTCTCGGACGGCTTTTCCTACAGAGCCTTCCCGGTTGAATTTTGGGACGTTTTCGGCGAAAAGGGAATCCCTGTTCGGGCTACAGTTTCCGCGATGGGCCCCGAGCTTATTTCGCGCCTCTTGGGTCTCAATCAGACCCAGCAGGGCGTGCTTGACATTGTTTTTCGCTACGCGGACGACAAGCAGCTGCTGCTCATCGACCTGAAAGACCTGCGCTCTATGATACAGTATGTGTCGGAGCACGCCAAAGAGATACAGACCGACTACGGCAATGTGACAAGCCAGAGCGCAGGCGCGATAATACGCTCGCTGATCGCGCTTGAGGACGCGGCGGGCGACAAATTTTTCGGCGAGCCCGACCTTGAGATAAAAGACTGGGTGCGTCTTAAAAACGACGGAAAGGGCATAATAAATATTATGGACTGCGTAAAGCTTGCCAACGAGCCGCTTTTGTATTCCACGTTCCTGCTCTGGCTTATGACCGATCTTTACGAGACATTCCCCGAGGCGGGCGATCTTGACAAGCCGAGGATGGTGTTTTTCTTCGACGAGGCGCACCTGCTGTTTAAAGACGCGCCGAAAGCGCTGCTTGACAAGATCGAGCAGGTCGTGCGCCTGATACGCTCAAAGGGCATAGGCATATACTTCATAACCCAAAGCCCGTCCGACATACCCGAGACGGTGCTGGCGCAGCTGGGCAACAGGGTGCAGCACGCGCTCCGCGCTTTCACGCCAACCGAGCAGAAAGCCGTAAAGACCGCCGCGCAGACTTTCAGACCCAACCCGGCCTTCGACACCGAGGAAGCTATCTCGGTTCTTGGCACAGGCGAGGCGCTTGTCTCGTTCCTCGACGAAGAGGGAGCGCCAAATATGGTTCAGAGAGCGTTTATACTGCCGCCCGAAAGCTTGATGGAGCCCTGCGGCGAGGACGTACGCTCGAAGATCATGAACGGTTCCGACCTGTTTTTGAAGTATGGCGACGCTGTAGACAACGAGTCGGCCTACGAGGACATACAAAAGCTTGAGCAGGAGCAGGCCGAGGCCGAGCAGAAGGCAAAGGAAGAAGCGGAGAGAGCCAAAGAGGAAGCCAAGCTTGAGGCCGAGAAAGCCAAAGAGGAGGCCAGAAAAGAGCGCGAGAAGGAAAAAGAAGAGGAGCGCAAGGAGCGTCAAAAGGAGCGCGAGCATGAGGCCGCCTCGCGCCGCAGAAAGAACGCCGCCAGCCGCGTTTTGACAAACACGATCTCTCAGATAGGCAGAGAGTTCGGACGCAACATCATGCGCGGAATTTTCGGCAATATGAAACGCTGATAAAAAATAAATAAATTATATTTATAAATATTTTTAAGGGGGGTTAAATCTATGGATTTCAACAAATTAAAAGACGCGGTCGAGAAACTGACCAAAGACCAAGCGACGCAGGAGGCGTTCAAAAAGGACCCGATCAAGACGATCGAGGAGACAGTCGGCGTTAACCTGCCCGACGAGCAGGTGAAGGCGATAATCAAGGTTGTCGAGGAAAAAATCGCGGGCAACGGCGATATTCTTGACAAGATCAAGGACGAGGCGGGCGATCTGCTCGAAAAAGCGGAAGGCTCCGATATCCTTGACAAAATCAAAGACGGCGCTATCCCTAATTTTGTGTAAACTCCAAAACGGTAATATACTCTGTTTTGCCGAGGCAGAAATTGACTTGCTC
>CANPWW010000038.1 GCA_947585115.1 uncultured Monoglobus sp. | reverse complement strand
A
Organism: uncultured Monoglobus sp.; assembly: GCA_947585115.1. Taxonomy (GTDB): domain Bacteria; phylum Bacillota; class Clostridia; order Monoglobales; family Monoglobaceae; genus Monoglobus. The sequence goes on along the minus strand of CANPWW010000038.1, from coordinate 22,503 downwards.
AATTTCAAAAAAAGAACCAAGTCCTTTTTCTGAACTTGGTTCTTTGCTCTCTTTCTTAACTTAATGACATTGCCCTTATGCCCGACATTATAAATATAGACGAGACGGCCGAGCTCATAACCGATTATTTAAAAGAGCGCAAATTCGGGAGCATAAGGGAGTTGTTTATCTCTATGGAGCCCGCGGACATAGCGCAGCTTCTGGGCGAGGTCGACGACAGCCGTCTGCCGATCCTGTTTCGTATACTGCCCAAGGAGCTGGCGGCGGAAGCATTTGTCGAGATGGACAGCGACGAGCAGGAGCTTTTGATAAACGCGTTCAACGACCGAGAGCTGAAGGACGTTATAGACGAGCTGTTCGTGGATGACGCGGTTGACCTTATCGAGGAAATGCCGGCCAATGTGGTAAAGCGCATACTGCGCCACACCGACCCCGAGACGCGCAGCGCCATAAATGATATACTGCGCTATCCCAAGGACAGCGCCGGCAGCATAATGACGACCGAGTATGTGAGCCTTCGGCCTGATATGACTGTGTCGGACGCGTTTGAGCGCATACGCCGCACGGGAGTCGACAAAGAGACGATATATACCTGCTATGTGATAAAGCCCAACCGCAAGCTGCTGGGTCTGGTGTCTGTGCGCGAGCTTTTGCTCTCGGACTACAACACCGCGGTCAGCGACATAATGGAGACCAACATAATCAGCGTCGAGACCACCGAGGACAGAGAGGACGTTGCGAACAAGTTCGACAAATACGACTTCATATCGCTGCCGGTAGTCGACAAGGAGAACCGCCTTGTGGGAATCGTCACGTTCGACGACGCTATCGATGTTCTGCGCGAGGAGCACAGCGAGGATATCCAGAAGATGAGCGCGGTAAATCCCAGTGACGAGAATTATTTTAAGATACCAGTTTGGAAGCACGCCAAGAACCGAATCGTGTGGCTTCTGTTGCTGATGCTTTCGGCGACGGTCACGGGAACCATAATCAACAGCTATCAGGCGGCCTTCACCGCGATGCCGGTTTTGGTCGGTTTTATACCCATGCTTATGGACACGGGCGGAAACTGCGGCGCTCAAAGCTCGACCATGATAATCTGCGGCCTGGCACTCGGCGAGATGCGGCCCAGAGATATCGCGAAAATTTTGTTTAAAGAAGCCGGGATAGCGCTGATCTCGGGCATCACTATGGCGCTTGTCAACTGCGTGAGAGTTTTTATCATGTATAAAGGCGACAATCCGCTGTTCCTCTCGGTGACGACGGGCCTCAGCCTTGTGGGCATTGTCGTGCTGGCTAATTGCCTTGGCGCGCTGCTGCCGGTTCTGGCAAAGCTGTGCCGTCTGGACCCGGCGCTTATGGCGCAGCCGCTGATCACCACGATAATGGACGCGTTCTCATGCTTTATATTCTTCAACATAGCGCTGTTCATCATGACCCGCGGCTTTGTGTGATACTCCAAAACAGGAGGCGGAGCCCATGGCCCCGCCTGTTTTTTTATTTTACTATAACCATTTCCTGAACTTCGTCCTGATAGATCTTCACGAACAGTCTGGCTTCGTTGCCTTCCTCGTAAATTTCTATATCGGCCGCGGATACCACGGATATGGGATTTCTGCTCCTTGCGGAATCATACATATAGACCGTGGCGTCTCCGGTCGAGTAGTTGTATATCTCGCCCGACACGTCGATGTTCACGCTGCCGCTGAACTTGCGGGTCACCTTGCCGTAGACCGTGGTGAGGTCGTTTGTCACTTTTGTGAGCGTCTCGGATTCCTTGTTGTCGGAATTAAACAGCACGGTTATTCCGTCGATCTCGCCCTTCGCGTTGGTCTTGTACTGGATGATGTCGCCTGTCTCAAGGGCCTCGCCGCCCTTTCTGAGCACGCTCTTGTCCGCCGCCAGCAGCTCGACTTTCTCGCCGCCGCTGTAGCCGTACAGCTTGTCGGTGTACTCGTAGTCCTCGTTCTGGACCTCCGCGATATAGTCAACGACCGTTATCGGGGATTCCGCGGCGGTGACGCCCACGGAGCTTGTGATAACGACCGCGTTGGCGGTGTAGTTCTCCTGAAGGTCGTAGATGATCGCGTCATAGGTCGAGTCGTTGGAGAGGGTGGCCTGCGTTCTGATCGAGTATTTGTCGGTGTCGTCGCCCGCGGAAGCGGGAATGTCAAAGATTATCGTGTCGTCGGTTATGCCCACGTTGCCCAGCTTGCCCGAAGCGCGCTTATAGACCATGCCGTCGCGGCTGATGTTCTTGGTGAACTTGTCTATCGCGGGCGCGCCCGTTCCCGTGCCGTCGGCCGCGGTCTCGATCGCGGTGATCCTGCCGTCGCTGTTGGTTTCGTAAACTATCAGCTGTTCGGTCGTGTCTCCGCCGGGAGCCAGCGCCGTCACAACTTCCTCGGGCGTTTTTGAGTAGTTCTCGTTAAGTCTCATTCTGGTTCCGCTCTCCAGGATCACGGTCTCGCCGTCCTTGGTGAACAGCATGAACTGAGCCGTTTTGTCAAAGCCGTCGTTCATCGCGGCGCCCACAAGGTATGCGTAGTTGGTGGTGATCGACGAGTCGGAGCCCGTTCTTGTGTTGACCGCCGCGATCTTGTCCTCTATATCCAGATAGAAGGTTCCGCGGTCGCGTATTTTTATCTCGTTGGGATAGCTCGAGGCCTTTTCGTAGATCTCGGAGCTTTCGCCGATTCTGTAGCCGTCGTCCGATACCTCGGTCACCGAGCCGGTCACGGAAGCGTCGGAAACGTAGGCCTTGATGAGGTTGCTGTCCTCGCTGACGGTGTACGACAGCACGTTCCATTCCTTCAGGTCCTCAAGGCCGATCCTGTAGCCGTCCTTAACAATGCTGTATTTTACTTCCTCGTTGTTTTCGTCAAATACCAGCGAGCCGTTCAGATACTTGTCGGTCACTCTGCCCGTCACATCCGATACGGTGTCGACAACCAGATTCTTGAAGTGGTTCACGAATACTATATCATAAACTCCGTTCACATCCGAGTCAAGCAGAACAAGGTTGCCGCTCTCGGGTTTTAAGTCGTCAAGATCCGTATCCGATTTATATTTGCCGTTGTAAATATATACCGCGTCTTTTGTGATCGTCGATGTTCTGGTTCTTCTGTCGTTTACTCTGTCGGCCCAGTATTCGACCGTTCTGTCATCCTCGCCCGTAACGTCGACTATATCCGACGAGTTGAGGGTCAGGGTATTGTTCTTGCCCTGCTGCTCGGTCACGAGAATAAGGGTCTTTTCGTCAGTTTGCTTGTCTATTCTGGCGTAGTACAAAACGTTGTAGCCCAGCATCTGAGCCGCGGTAGTGTTTCCCGCCAGATAGGTCTGTTCGCCGATCTGTATTCTGTCCTCGGCGGTTGTGGAGCCGCCTTTCAGCGAGGTCTCGTCTGTTCCCGTTATCTGTCCGTAAGCCTTTTCAACGTTCAGCCTGTCATAAAGCAGCGTCTTGTCAACGACCTCGTATCTGCTCTCCGAGCCGTAGCCCACCTGCTCCATCAGGTTGACGGTCATGGCGTTGAACACCAGCTGCGCGATGTCGCCTCTCTTGGCGGGCTCGGAGGCCGCGGCGTCGATGCCGCGAAGCAGCTGGTTAGACGAGGCGATGAACATATATCCTGTCGGATATCCGCCCTTGTCATTGGCGGCGGGCTCATAGCCCAGCGCGCGGACGATGATCGTCACGGCCTCCTCGAACGTCACATAGTCGTCGGGTCTGAAGGTGCCCTCGGCGTCGCCCATTACCATGCCCTGCTGATCGGCGACGTTTATCGCGCCGGTCGCCCAGTGGTCGTCGGGCACGTCGGGAAATCCGGTCGAGCCGCCCGAGCTCTTGACGACGTCCTCAAGTCCGATCGAGTATACCGCGACTTTCGCCATTTCGCTTCTGAGTATCGGGTCGTCGGGTCTGAAGGCTCCGTCCTCGGCGTCGCCTACCATTATGCCAAGCGCGCCCAGAAGCTCGGCGGCCTCGGCGTATTTGGTGTCGGCTATATCGGGCGACAGCGCCACGCGCACATTGCTGTATCTCGACTGCGCCTGATCGCCGCTTATCGGCTGCGCCGCCATGCCGTTGTATTTCGAGCCGTTTTCTATAAGGTTGGTGCTCACTCCGTTTGTAACGTCGACCGTGCCGTCGGCGTTGGTGCCGTCAAAGGAGATTATCTCGGCTTCGCGGCCGTTGTTTATCCCGGGTCCCGCGACTGTAGGCTCGCTCGACGCCGCGGTGTCCGTTCCTTTACCGGGCATTATGTCGGCGTACGCGGTGATGCCCGCCGCCGAATACAGAGCTATGCTCAGTGCCGTGATAAAGGAAATGAAAGTTTTTTTCATTTTCAGTCCTCCTATTTACAAAATAGTGTTGTTTTATTTTTTTACAAAGTTAGTATTCACTGAGCAAATGAAAATACACCGAAAACATTATGGTAATATTGTCATAATGTTTGAAAAATGTGTATTTGTTACAAAATTGTAAAGAAAAATACAAAAAATTAAAAATTTGACAGTTGCATTATTATAGAACCTATGGTATATTTAAATGAGACAAGTATCAACATAATGTGTATGTAATTATATAGGAGGTAAAATCAATGATGAAATTCAAGAGAATTATCGCATCGGCGCTGTGCGGCGCGGTTATCGCGATGTCCGCGGCTGTCCCGGTTCTGGCGAAAACTTTTCCCGATGTCGAGGGCGACGCGTCGGTATCCTGGGCCAAGGCCTCCATCAACAGCATGACCGACAAAGGATACATAAAAGGTTATGACGACGGAAACTTCAAGCCACAGCAGGCGATCACCAAGGTGGAGGCGCTGCTGCTTATGTCAAGGATCATGGGTGTCGACGAGCAGGACTATGAGATGTCGGTCGACTGGGCAAAAGAAAATTACGAGGACACGGTGACGGCTATCAACTCGCAGTACCCGAGTGAGCTGAGCTACCTCATGTATCTCAACGTGCTCAACCTGACCGATCTGCGCAATTATGCCTCAAGCGCCAACGCCAATACCTCGCTGCTCAGATGGCAGGCGGCGTACCTGATGGTAAAGCTGGCCGGAAGAGATTCCGACGCGCAGCAGCTTGAGATAAATGACAAGAGCGTTTATTCCGATTTTGACAAGATCCCGGCGGAGGCTCAGAAGTATGTGGTGTACGCCACAAACGCGAGCATCATGAACGGCATGGGCAAGGACGAAAACGGCAAGGATTATTTCTCGCCCGACACGACTTTGACGCGCGCTCAGATGGCGGTGCTGCTCGACCGAATGATCACCATGCTCGGAAGGACAGCCACGCTGGGAACGGTTGACTCGATCGACTACGAGTCCGGCGCGATCGAGATCGCGACCCAGGACGGACGCACCGAGGGCTGTGAGATCGAGAACATAGACACGGTTATCAAGTTCGACGGCAAAGACGCCAAGGTTGACGATATAGAAAAAGGCGACGAGATAATGGTCACCTTCATAAGCGACGCTCCCAGACTTATCGAGGCGATAGCGGGCCAGACGGTCGAGACGGTTTACGGCGTTATAGGCCAGCTCGGCGAGAGCGGCGGACGCCAGCAGTTAATCATCAGAGACCCCGAGACCGATGACAAGGGCACGACCTACGACGTTTCGCCTTCCTGCGTTTACAACATAAAGGGCGCGCGCGGAACGTTTAAGGACCTCAAGGTCGGCAACAATATCGAGGCGGTTCTGACGGGCGGCACGATCACATCGGTCACCGTGAACGAGAAAGAGACCTCGGTCAGTGGCGTGTTTGAGAGTCTGCAGGGCGAAAATTCGGGCGATTCCTACATAGTTCTTTATGACGAGAAGGCCGACAAGACGACGAACTATCGCCTCTCAACCGGAAACATCTCGGTAAAGCGCAACGGAGCGATCGCAAATCTCCGTGACCTGAGCCGCGGCGATGAGGTTACCCTCACAATGACAAACGGCAGAGTTACGCAGGTCAGCGCCAAGAGCGACACAGCCGAGCATGTGGGCACGATCAGAGAGATCGTGCTGAGCGACAAGCCCGAGATCACAATAGAGATCGACGGCAAGAATCAGACATACTATATGTCCACTGCAACAAAGGTCAAGGTGAACAACGTTGACGGAACGATCTACGATCTCCGTCCCGGCAACTCGGCCAGCATAGTGGTTGACGGCAGCATGCTGTCGAGCATAGAGTCAAGCGCCACCGCCACATACGGAAAGACTTCCGTTTCCGGCAAGGTCCAGAGCGTCAACAACACGCTGAAGGTCATCTCGCTGCAGGGCGTGGGCGGAGCGACCGAAACGGTCTACTATGACTCGTCAACAACGTTCCTTAAGTCAAACGGCAAGTCAGCCACGGCCAAGGACATAGTTTCGGGAAGCAACCTGAGCGTGACCGGCTCCGACACGACCGGCTACTTCGTGGCAACGATAATCATCATAGACTAATCAAAGCAAAACAAGCGGCTCCGCGTTTGGCGGGGCCGCTTTTTATGCGTTAAACATCAAGACTTGGTTTATGCTTTTGTTTTGATATCGGGATAGTTTGTGATCGTGTATTTGTTTTTGCCGCCGCGCTTTGATTTGTAGAGAAGAACGTCCGCGGCTTTGTAGAGCTGCTCGTATAGCGGGCGGGGGCTTTCCTTCGGCACTATCACGATGCCCATGCTGACTCCGAGGCGTGTGCCGAACGTCTCGTTTAAAACGCCGCATATTTTAAGCACGCTTTGGGCTTTTTGCTCGATGATGTCTCTGGCGCCGATGTTGCGCAGCAGCACGAAAAACTCGTCGCCGCCTGTACGGCTCAGTATGTCGTCCGACCTGAACGCCCGCTTGAGCTCGCGGCCGAACGCCGCCAGTATTTTGTCGCCCTGTATGTGGCCGTACATGTCGTTGACGTTTTTAAAGTCGTCAAGGTCCAGCATCATGGCGGTGTAGGCCTCGTTTGTGCCGTTTGAGCGCATGTATCTCAGGCAGTTGTACTCACCCGAGCGCTTGTTAAGCAGCGAGGTCAGAGAGTCGGTGCTGCTCAGCTTGTAAAGCTCGTTTTGAGCGGCGTAGTCCTTCATGCGCGTGTAATACACAAAATACGACGCGAGCCACGACATCATAAGCGCGCCTATCGCCGATATCGTGTCATAGTCGGCGATGTCGGCCGTTTTGAACCGCTGCGACAGGATTATAAACAAAAAGGTCATCACCGCGGTGAGCAGATCCATGGCGATCGGCCGCACCACAAACGCGGTCGACAGCATGATTATCAGCAGCGGATAGAAAACCGCGGGATTGTCGGGGCTCAGAAAAACGCCGGTAAGTATGGCGGCGCCCAAGGTCAGAGCTGACATCAGAACGCACATAATCTGGATCAGAAACGAGTTTGACAACCCGCGCTTGAGCGCTATAGCCGAAAATATCCCCGACGCCAAAAAAACGGGATAAAACACGAGCCTCGAGGGGCTCGGGCTCAGCTCAGGCAAAAAGAACGGAGCCGGCAGTAGCATCAGGGTCGAGATAATAAGACCCGCCGCGGACGAGATCAGCATATAATAAAGGTTCAGCCGCGCCTTGCTCTCGGCATATTTAGAAAACCGCACCGAGCGGATCTTTAATATTTCCAAAATGCTTTTTATATTAAATTTGATCTTGTTCATAACGGTTAGTAACTCCTCGTTTATTACTCTTTATTTTACTAATTTTTTGAGGATTAGTCAAGTGTTTTTTGATTTGGGTCCCGCGCGGGCAGCCTTTGAATTAAGGGCTTGCATAATTCGATGTTTTATGTTATAATATATTCAGTATGTATAAATATGGGCAAGGAGTTAAAAACATGAGAAACACAATTGAAATTTTGGGAGTAAAAATCGACAGGGTAACCGCGGCTTACGCTCTTAAAAGAGCGGAACAATTGGTGCGCACGCCGGGGGTATCCATGATCTTCACTCCGAATCCCGAAATAGTCATGGCGGCCTATGAGGATCCCGGGTTCAGAGACATACTCAACTCGGCGGACATGTGCACGCCTGACGGGATAGGCGTGGTGTACGCGGCGAAAATGCTGGGGACGCCCGTGCCCGAGCGAGTGGCCGGGTTTGATCTGACCTGCGGCCTGCTTGAAAGCCTGCGCAAGACCGGCGAGGGAGTGTTCCTTTTCGGAGCCAAGCCGGGAGTAGCCGAGACCGCGGCCGATAAGCTCAGAGAAAAATATTTCGGTCTTAACGTGTGCGGCGTGCATGACGGATATTTCACCGACGACGAGAACGACGAGATCATAAGGCAGATAAATGAGTCGGGAGCCAAGCTGCTGCTCGTGTGCTTGGGCGCGCCAAAGCAGGAAAAATGGATATACGCGAACCGCGAAAAGCTCACGAGCGTCAATCTTTGCATGGGCGTCGGCGGAGCGCTGGACGTGTTCGCGGGAGTGGCGAAGCGCGCGCCCGAGATATTTATCAAAATGAATCTGGAGTGGTTCTACAGGTTTGTCACCAATCCCAGCAGGCTGGGACGATTCGCGGCGCTGCCGAAATTTATGAAAACCGTCAGAAAAGACGCCAAAAAGCGGTGAGCGTTTTTTGAAATTATATTGACAGTATTGACAAGGAGAAAGGATTGTTATTATGCTTTATTTATTTTTAGCGGACGGATTTGAGGAGACCGAGGCGATAGCAACGCTCGACGTGCTGCGCCGCGGAAACATAAAGACAAAGACGGTGGGTGTGGGAGGCGAGTTTATTTTCGGCACCCATGAGATAGTCGTTAAGGCCGACGCCACAGAGGTCGATTATAACGATATAGACGGCGTGATACTGCCGGGCGGAATGCCGGGCACGCTCAATCTTCAAAAGGACGAGGGCGTGACCAAGGCCGTAAACTACTGTATGGAAAACGGAAAACTGGTGGCGGCTATCTGCGCCGCGCCGATGATAATAGGCGAGATGGGATACTTAGACGGCAAAAAAGCGGTCTGCTTCCCCGGCTTTGAGGACAGTCTCGGCGAAGCCGAGATAATGCCGGACGGCGTTGTGACAGACGGCAACATAATAACCGCCATGGGCGCGGGACGCGCTTTGGAATTCGGTGCCGCGATCTGCGACTATATTTCAAACGAGCCGGGCAAGGGAGCGAAAGTGCTTAAAAAGATGATGTTCCCGCAGCCGGCGTAATATGAACAAAATCGAGCAAAGAAAATTTTTGAGATCCGTCAGAGACGGCATGAGCGAGAGCGGGCGCGCCGAGAAAAGCGCCGCCGTCTCAAGGTTGCTGACGGATTGGGAAATATACAAAAAAGCCGACGCTGTCATGACCTACGTCTCGTTCGGCAGCGAGGTCAAGACCGACGCGGTGCTCGAAAAAATTTTGAGCGACGGCAAAACCGCGGCCGTGCCCTTGTGCGGCGAGGGGTCGGAGATGACCGCGCGCGTCATAAGATCGAGGGCCGAGCTGAGCCCCGGCGCCTACGGCGTGCTCGAGCCGTCCGAGACCGCTCCTTTGGTCGCTAAAGACAGGATCGGCCTGATAATCGTGCCCGGCTTGGGCTTTGACAAAAACGGGTACCGGATCGGATACGGCAAGGGATACTACGACAGATTTTTGAAGGATTATCGGGGCGCGGCGGCCGGGCTGTGTTTCTGCGCGTGCCTGTATGAAAAAATATGCCGCGGTCCGCACGATCAAAAAGTCGGTTTTATAATTACCGAAAGCGGAATAATCAAGACGGGGAATTAAATCAGCATAAATCTCGTAACGGAGGGAAATCAAGTGGAACAAAAAGTCAGAACTCTGGAGGAGCTTGAGGCAAAGAAAGCCGCCAGAGAAGCGGCGAAAAACCTAAAGAAAAAGCGCAGAAAGCGCAGGAAGAGAATTTTTATATGCTCTGTGATCGCGGTGCTGGTTATCGCGGTGGTGAGCCTTGTCGGTTATGAGGTCTGCAGCGACATAAGCGGCAGAGGCGGAGACGACAAAATGTACGTGATAGATGTGCCGGCGGGCGCGGGCGCTTCGACCGTCGCCAACCTTCTGGCAAACCGCGGAATCATCAAATACGCGCCGCTGTTTCGGGTGTACGCGGGCAACCGCTATATGTTCCAGCAGGGACGGCACTCGGTATCGTCGTCGATGACATACGACGAGCTGCTGACAACTTTCGCCAGCTATGCGGACGGCGGAGTGGGCGATCAGGTCGAGGTGGTTATTCCGGAGGGCAGCGAGCTCAAGCAGATCGCCGCCATTCTCGAGGCGAGCGGCTTGGTGACGACGCAGGATTTTATGAACGAGGTGAATTACGGCGTTTTCGACTATAATTTCGTGAACGCCATACCCAGAGCGGAAAACAGGCTGGAGGGCTATCTCTATCCGGCAACTTACCAGATCTATCCGGGCACATCGCCCCACGATATAGTGACAATGATGCTGGACGCGTTCAACTCGAAGGTTATGCCGGTCTATAACGCCAGCAACACCACCGACCCTGTGGACTATGTTGTTACAATGGCGTCGGTGATCGAGCGCGAGGCCGCTTCGGAGGAGGAAATGCCTATCGTATCGTCGGTGTTCAATAACCGTTTGTACGAGGGCAGAAAGCTTGAGTCCTGCGCGACCGTTCAGTATATCCTGGGAGAGCGCAAGCCTGTTCTCAGCGAGGAGGACACCGAGATAGACTCGCCCTATAACACGTATATCAACAAGGGTCTGCCGATCGGACCCATAAGCTCGCCGGGACTGGCGGCGGTGCGCGCCGCGCTCTATCCCGAGGCCACTCCGTATATGTACTTCGTGGCGGCGCCCGACGGCTCGAAAAACTATTTTTCAACGACCTACAAGCAGCACGAGCAAAAAATGGAACAGATCGCCAACGGCGAGCCCGTGACCGATACGCCGATCGAGACGCCCGCGCCCGAAAGCGATGAGGACGAATAGATTTTGCCATGATCGACGACAGTATTAACCATGAGTATATAATAAGATATATAAGAGATGTGCTGCCCGAGCGCGGCGGCCTTTCGGCCGATCTGGAAAAATTTGCCGCGGAGCACGAGGTGCCGATCTCGCAGCCCGAGACCATAAGACTTATTGAGGTTTTGATACGCTTGGGCGGGATCAAAAAAATTCTGGAGGTCGGAACGGCGATAGGCTACTCGGCTCTGCGCATGGCGCGTACCGCGCCCGGCATCACGGTCGACACCGTCGAGATAAATCCCGAAGCCGCGGCGTACGCGCGGCGGGTGTTTGAGCGCGCCGGCGTGAGCGGGCGCGTCACTCTGTCTGAGGGCGACGCGGCCGATATTCTGCCAAAGCTCAGAACCGAGGGCAGGGAATACGACATGATATTCGTGGACGCCGCCAAGGCGCAGTACGGCAGCTTTTTCGAAAGCTGCCGCGATATGCTGAGAACCGGCGGGCTGCTTATTTCGGACAATATTTTATACAAGGGCATGACCGCCACAGACGAGCTGGTGCTGCACCGCAAGCGCACGATAGTCAAAAGGCTGCGCGAATATGTGGACATGCTGTGCCGAGACAAAGATTTCGACACCGCTATCGTCCCCGTGGGAGACGGCATGGCGCTCAGCGTCAAGAAAACAGACTGAATTCAAAGGAGCACAAAAATGCTTGAAAAAACCCGAGGCGTTCGCGACGCGATACGCAACATTGACTTCTTTTTGATAGTGATAACCGTTCTCGCCGCGGTTTTCGGGATCGTGATGATCTCCAGCGCGGCGGGCGACCATCCGGCGCGGTACGTGATCACGCAGAGCGCGGCCCTTGTGTTGGGCCTTATCGGAGTTATCATAATCAGTATTCTGGACTACGACTATCTGGCGCGGCTCTCGAAGTATATCTATATCGCCTGCGTGGTTCTGCTTGTTCTGGTGCTTATCCCGGGTATCGGCTCGCTGCGCAACGGCGCGCGGAGCTGGTTCAGTCTGGGCCCGCTCAGCTTTCAGCCCGCCGAGCTCGTGAAGGTCGGATTTGTTATCACGTTTTCCAAGCATTTGAGCGAGGTCGGAAACAAGCTCAACGAGCCTAAGGTCCTGTGGAAGGTGCTGCTGCACCCGGCGATACTCTGTCTTTTGATGCTGCTGCAGCCCGATTTCGGCACGGTCGTGGTATTTGTGATGATGACCGCCGCCATGCTGTTTATGGCGAAGCTTAACTGGAAATACTGGCTCGCGGCTTTCGGCGCGCTTCTGGCGCTCTGCCCGATCGCCTGGTTTTTCCTGCTGCGGCCCTATCAGAAGGACAGGATAATCGCGCTTTTCAATCCCGACATTGACCCCATGGGCAGCGGCTACCACGTGACCCAGTCTAAGATCGCGGTGGGCAGCGGCAAACTGACCGGAATGGGGCTTTATAACGGAGCCAGCCGCTACAGCAATCTGCTGCCCGAGCGGCACACCGATTTTATATATTCTATCGTCTGCGAGGAGCTGGGAATGATCGGCGGCGCGCTGGTCATAATTTTGCTGACCGCCCTGATCCTGCGCTGCCTCTATATCGGCATAAACGCCAGAAACAGCGAGGGCATGTATATCTGCACCGGAGTGGCCGCGATGCTGGCGTTTCAGGCCTTTGAGAATATCGGCATGTGCATAGGCATCTTTCCGGTAACGGGAATCACGCTGCCGTTTTTCAGCTACGGCGGTTCTTCGCTGATAACAAACATGCTGGCGGTCGGTCTGGTCTTAAACGTCAGGTTCAGGTACAAGCGAATAAACTTTTGATTGATTTTATCGAGGTGGATTTATGAGTGAAACGCGTCAGCCGATGAAGCTCGGCTATCTGATAAAAAGATTCGTGCCCTATTTCGGGCGCTATAAGCATATTTTGATACTCGACCTGCTCTGCGCTTCCCTTTCCACGGTGTGCGAGCTGGTCTTTCCTATGCTGGTCCGCTACATAACCGATATCGCGATAAACGACATAGCCGCCCTGACTGCCGCGCTTATCCTCAGAATAGGACTGTTCTATCTGGTATTGAGACTGATCGACGCGGCGGCCAATTTCTATATGGCCGACACTGGCCACATCATGGGCGCCAAAATGGAGACAGACATGCGCCGCGATCTGTTCGACCATCTGGAGCGGCTTTCCCATGCCTATTATTCCGAGCACAAGGTGGGCCAGATAATGGCGAGAATCACCTCGGATCTGTTCGACATAACCGAGTTCGCCCATCACTGCCCGGAGGAAATTTTTATCTGCATGCTCAAGATCGTTGTGTCGTTTGTTATACTCTGCGGCATAAATGTGCCGCTCACCGTGATAGTTTTCGCGGCGCTGCCTCTGGTTATTTTATTCGTCAAATTTTTCAATATCCGCATGCGTGCGGCGTTCAAGCGCCAGCGCGACAAGCTCGGCGAGATCAACTCTCAGGTGGAGGACACGCTGCTGGGCATTCGCGTGGTGAAGTCGTTCGCCAATGAGGACATAGAGGCCGAAAAGTTCGAGGACGGAAACGAGCAGTTCCTGGACGCCAAAAAAGAGGGATATTTCTATATGGCGGGTTTTAATACCTCGAACCGCTTTTTCCAGGGCATGATGTATCTGATTGTGACTATCGCCTGCGCCGCGTTTTTGATGAAAGGAAAGATCGAGGCGGCCGACTTCACGGCGTATCTGCTCTATGTCAGCACGCTTTTGACTACCATTCAGACGATAATCCAGTTCACCGAGCAGTTCCAGAGAGGCATGACGGGCATCGAGCGTTTCCTTGAGATAATGGACGCGCCCGTCGATATCCATGACGCGCCCGACGCGAAAGAGCTGGGCGAAGTGCGCGGCGACATCAAATTCGACAACGTGGGATTCCATTATCACGACGACAACACAAACGTGCTGAGCGGCATTGACCTTGATATAAAAAAGGGCGAAAAGGTGGCGCTTGTGGGCCCGTCGGGCAGCGGAAAAACCACGCTGTGCAGTCTGATACCCAGATTCTACGACGTGACCGACGGCAGGATAATGATAGACGGCAGCGACATTCGCGGCGTCACGCTCAAATCGCTGCGAAGCTCGATCGGAGTGGTGCAGCAGGACGTGTATATGTTCTCGGGCACGATTTTTGAAAACATAGCCTACGGCATGCCTGGCGCCTCCCGAGAGGAGGTCATAGCCGCGGCCAAGCGGGCCGGGGCACACAGCTTTATCTCGGAACTGCCCAGGGGCTACAACACCTATGTTGGCGAGCGCGGCGTCAAGCTGTCGGGCGGCCAGAAGCAGCGCATAAGCATAGCGCGCGTGTTCCTCAAAAATCCGCCGATAATTATTCTTGACGAGGCCACCTCGGCCCTTGACAACGAGAGCGAGCGACTCGTTCAGGAATCCCTCGACGAGCTGGCAAAGGGCAGAACGGTGTTCATAATCGCCCACCGTCTCACCACGATACGCAGCGCTGATCTGATACTCGTCCTCACCGAAAAGGGAATAGAGGAAAAAGGCACCCACAAAGAACTGCTGGAGCAAAAAGGCATATACTATAACCTGTACAGTATGTACGAGAATATGTAAAGGCGCCCGCATTCGGCGCGTGATAATGCTTTGATTTTTAAGCGGGCGGCAGATTGCCGCCCCTACAGGTTTGGTAGAATTCGTACGGAATGTGTCGATCCGATACGTGATTTGCAAATCCGTAGGGGCGGATATTATCCGCCCGTTAGCCTCCTCCCGGGAGGAGGTGGATTTTCGCCAAGGGCGAAAAGACGGAGGTGGGAACATAGTGATTAGTAATTAGCGAATAGTGATTAGGATTCCCCCCTCAGTCAGGCTATCGCCTGCCAGCTCCCCCGAGGGGGCGCCTAGATCCTAGTCCCTATTTCCTAGTTTCTACGTTGACAGCTCTCCCCCTTAAAAGGAGGAGAGCTTGGCGGGACTCCCCTACGAAAAATGCACAAAATGTCGTAGGGGCGGATATTTTTTCTTTCCGATATGACACGATCCATATCATCTCTATTCTCTGTAACTTATAGGCTCATCTGACCAGTGCATAATACCAATTTTCTTCAAGTCTTCCTACTTTCTTATAATTCAATCCTATATTTATTTGGGATATATCATTGTCTTCTGAAGAATATATTATAGCATTCCCGGCAAATTCACCTCTGTTCACAAAAAATACTACTATATTTTGATTGTTATTTTTATAATATGCTATAGTATTTGTTTGAGATGTTGTACTTATTGGAGCTTTGTATAAAAATTCTCCCATACGATACTGCTCTATTTCAGCATTGTCGATCATATCCACAATTTTTTCTCTATCAGATTTATTTATAGCAAAATTTAATTTTGTATTTATATATGAATTAGCTAAGATGAATGTCCACATCATACAAAATATTAACAGACATACAGATACTATGTTTAATAATTTGTTTTTATGTATATAAAGCATCCAAGAAATACTTCCGATAGATGCTAAAATACATATAATATCCGCTATTAGAAGAATGATTCCTCTAATAAGTATATTTTTATCGTATATAATATCCCATACTAACCATTTACTTAAAATTAATAGGATTAGTGAAAATATAAAAATTATTATTGAAATACTTTTTTTCATTATCACATCACCTTTATATGCTGATTTGCGGCCCGGTTTTCCCATTGTTTCCTAAGCTAAAGCTGCCTATTATTTTATTGCAAAGAGGAATAAAAGTCAATGATTTTTATTAAGATATTATTACTTTATTCTGTCAAATTCGTTTCTTATCAATTAATTCGGGCGGGCGGCAGATTGCCGCCCGTTTTTCTCAACGTAGAGACTAGGAAATAGGAACTAGGGAATAGGCCACCCCCTCAGTCTGCTACGCAGACAGCTCCCCTTCCTAAAGGAAGGGGAGCCTACTATTTGACTCCCCTGCGCAAGTGGGTGAGGGGGACCGCGTCAGCGGTGGTAGGGGCCTCCCCCCTCAGTCGGGCAAAGCCCGACAGCTCCCCCGAGGGGGCGCCTATTTTTTGCTGCCTCTCCCCAAGGGGCGAGCCTGACCCTGCGTTCGCGGGGATATTGCGAATGATTTTTGCTAAACCATCTCCGCGCTAATCGCTATTCGCTAATCACTAATCACTACGTTCGTCGGCACACAAAGGCACGGGGATTGTTATATAATAGTATCGGGGCGAAATATTAATTGAATCAAAGAAAGGTGATACAAATGAACGGCAGTGAATTTTTGGGTATGCTTATCGTGGCTCTGGTGTCTGTGGGCGGATTTGCCGGGCTGCTGCTTAAATGCTTCAAGCCCATAAGTGACCTGAATATGAACATCGTGCGTTTGACCGACGCCATCGATCAGCTGAACCGAAACTACGACAAGCACGAGAGGCGGCTCAACTCTCACAGCAGGGAGCTTGACGAGCTGGCCGGAATGCTCAGCAAGCACAGTCAGGAGCTGGGGCGCCACGACGAGCGGATCAAGGCTCTGGAGTGCAAAGAATGAAAATTGCCGCGGGTTTTTTCAAACCCGCGGCAAAATTTTTTAAAATAAATTATTTTCGATTATCTCGGCGCAGTCTCGGATATACTCGGCGCAGGGGCGCTTTTTGTAATACTCCGCGGTGCGCGCCTCGGGGCTCGGCCCGTTGTCCTTGGGCAGGGCGCTGCCCAGAAGCTCGCGGCAGATCAGCGAACCGTTTTTTTCTTTGAACTCGCCCGCCATTTTCTGGATCGCCGCGTACACCTCGCCGCGGGTCTTAACATCGCCGGCCTCGCCCTTGCCGAGCTTCAGCCCCGCGACCATCGCCATGGCCGACACCGCGCCGCAGGTCAGGCGCAGACGGCTCATGCCTCCGCCAAGGCCCTCCGAAAATTTCATCGCAGTTTTTTCGTCTATCCCGAAACGGTCGGCGAAGGCGCAAACCACCGCCTGTGCGCAGTTGCAGCCGCTTTTGAACAGTTTTTCAGCTTTGTCCGGTTTTGTCATAAAAGATCACCTCAACGTAGAGATTAGTAATTAGCGAATAGGGAATAGTTCCCCCCTCAGTCTGCGGACAAGCCGCAGACAGCTCCCCCAAGGGGGCGCCTATATTTTGCTGCCTCTCCCCAAGGGGCGAGGCGGGACGCCGCGGGATTGTCCCCTACGGGTTCAGGAAATCATACGTCATGCGCGACACGGTTTGTATTGTGTCGACTCCGCTCGCCATGTTTCCGTTGCCTATCACGCATATAATATAGTCGCAGGCGGGCGAGTACACTATCGCCGCGTCTCCCTCGACTTTACTGTTCTCTCCGGTCTTGTTGGCGACCACGGTCCCCTCGGGCAGCGATTCGGGGATCTTCCAAGTCCGCGTCTGGCGCAGCAGCAGGCTCAGCATCTCGTCGCTTGCCTCTTCCGAAACCAGCTCTCTGTCATATATCTTCTCAAGCAGCAGTCCGCAGTCCATGGGCGAGGTCAGGTTTGCCGCCACATATATGGCGTATTCCCCGCTCTCGTCGATAAGCTCCGACATGTGCTGCGTGTTGTTAAAACCCAGAGACTTGATTATCTCGTCGTCCCTTTCAAATCCCTCCGCCGTGCTGCCGCCGCCGAGAATTTCCGTCAGGCGGTTAAAGGCGGTGTTGCTGCTCTCGGTTATCATCTGCTCAAGATTTTCCGTTATCTCGTCGGTCTTGGTCAGCGAGCCGTCGTTTATCGCCGTATAAATCGCGTTCATGCAGAACAGCTTTATCAGGCTGGCGCTTGAATACGGGCGCTCGCCTATTGATAAATATTCGTTGGTGTCCGTCCGCTTTACGAAAACGCCCCAGTCGCCAGCGCGTTCCGATAAGTATTCGGTTATTTCGGTTTTTAAATCTTCAAGGCTCTCTCTTGAGGGCGGATCGCTTGTCCAGCCGCTTTCAATATATGCCGCCTCTTCGGTTTTCTTTATGTACTCACCGTGCCCTTCCGAATTATAAAGCAGGACCACGGGCTCGGGGAACCAGCCGTCGCCTAAATAAAGATCGGCGTCGCTTTGATAGACGCACGAAACCTGACCGTCGGCACGGTATATATTGACGACGGGCGCGTCGTACCAGTCGTCGCTCAGGTACGCGTCGATGTCCCTCGCGGGCACTTCGAGAGCTTCGTTTGGACGGTAAACCGTTGCGCTCCTAAAGTATTCTTGCGCGAAAGTGACCGCCGTTATCAGCAGCGGTGCGATTATTAAACAAACAAGTATTTTTCGTTTCACTGCCAAGCTCCTTTCAAATTAATTTTTTGTCGACTTTTGCGATACTCTGATATTATATCAGAAGAAAAAGATTATTTCAAGCTTTATTATGGGCAAGTTTACCGCATACAAAAAATAAAATTTACTTTGTTTGGCTATAACGCACAAAATCCAAAAAATGCTTGACAAACAGGGAATATGTGTTATAATGAAATGGTCGCTCATTGGGCGTAGTGCGCCCAAAAGGCGGCGAGCAAATTTATATGTACGGAGGTGAACATATTGCCAACATTTAACCAATTAGTAAGAAGGGGCAGATCGACGGTTGAGAAAAAGTCAACGGCTCCCGCGCTGCAGAAGGGTATGAATACCATCAAGAAGCGCCCGACCGATCAGTCCTCTCCTCAGAAGAGAGGCGTTTGCACTTCGGTAAGAACCATGACGCCCAAAAAGCCGAACTCGGCGCTGCGCAAGGTTGCCAGAGTGCGTCTTACAAACGGTATCGAGGTTTCGGCGTACATTCCCGGAATCGGACACAACCTGCAGGAGCATAGCGTTGTTATGATTCGCGGCGGACGTATCAAGGACCTCCCCGGTGTGCGTTATCACATCATCCGCGGTACGCTTGATACCTCGGGAGTTGATACCCGCAGACAGGGCAGATCGAAGTACGGCACAAAGAGACCCAAGTAAGTCTCGGCCGTGCGGAATTAAATGTGTGCACTATGTTTATATATAAAAATTTATATATGACCTATGTGCGCGACAGTGTATCAAAAGACATTGAGTACCTTAGCGGTGATAAGCCGCTAATGAAGTAAGGAGGGGAAGAAAGTGCCTAGAAGAGGTCATATTGCCCGTCGAGATGTTTTGCCCGATCCTGTTTACAACAGCAAGATCGTAACAAGACTGATCAACAACATAATGCTCGACGGAAAGAAGGGCGTAGCTCAGAGAATAGTTTATGATGCTTTTGACATCATAAAAGAAAGAACGGGAAAGAATCCCGTTGACGTTTTTGAGGACGCCATGAACAATGTTATGCCGGTCTTAGAGGTAAAGGCGCGCCGTATCGGCGGAGCCAACTATCAGGTGCCTATCGAGGTAAGACCCGAGAGACGCCAGACACTGGGACTCAGATGGATAACACAGTTCTCAAGACAGCGCGGCGAAAGAACGATGGCTGAGAGACTCGCCAACGAGCTCATGGACGCCACAAACAGCACAGGCGGCGCGTACAAGAGAAAAGAAGACACTCACAGAATGGCCGAAGCCAACAAAGCTTTCGCAAGCTTCAGATGGTAATCTCGCTGTGAAATTTCACCCGTCTTTACCGTTTCGTCGTCCTTGCGTATCTCGATACGCGGCGGACTCCTGCAGCGGAAAATCCGGGCAAAATTTCTTTGCGAGATCCGAAAACGTTCGGATAAGCGTACGAGCAAGCTGAAATGAGTGTTACAAACTTATACTTCAAGATCAGACATTATGGAATTTGACAACGTAATGTTTTTGCGAATGACCTGCGAATGGCGTTTCTATTCGCTATTCACTAATCGCTAATCGCTAATCACTACGTTGTTGGAAGGAGTTTTTTATGGGTAGAGCGTTTTCATTAGAGAAAACCAGAAATATAGGCATCATGGCTCATATCGATGCCGGTAAGACGACCACCACCGAGCGTATTCTGTTCTACACGGGCCGCGTTCACAAGATCGGCGAGGTGCACGAAGGCGCCGCCACGATGGACTGGATGGAGCAGGAGCAGGAGCGTGGTATCACGATTACATCCGCCGCCACCACGGCGCAGTGGAAGAACCACAGAATCAACATTATCGACACACCGGGACACGTTGACTTCACCGTTGAAGTTGAGCGTTCGCTCCGCGTGCTGGACGGCAGTGTGACGGTCCTCTGCGCGAAAGGCGGCGTTGAGCCGCAGTCTGAGACCGTTTGGCGCCAGGCTGACAAGTATCAGGTACCCAGAATGGTTTACGTCAACAAGATGGACATTATGGGCGCCGATTTTTACAACGTTGTTGACATGATGAAGGAGCGCTTAAAGTGCAACGCGGTCCCGATCCAGCTCCCCATAGGAGCCGAGGACGAGTTCAAGGGTCTCATCGACCTGATCCAGATGAAGGCGTATGTTTATTACGACGAGCTTGGACAGGACGAGCGAGTTGAGGAGATCCCCGCGGACATGGCCGACAAGGCCGCCGAGTACAGAGAGGCGCTGCTTGAGTCTGTCGCCGAGACCGACGAGGTGCTCATGGACAAGTATCTCGAGGAAGGCGAGCTCACCGAGCAGGAGATCAAAACGGCGATCCGCAAGGCGACGATAGCCAATGAGATGGTTCCCGTGCTGTGCGGCTCGTCCTACAGAAACAAGGGCGTGCAGAACATGCTCGACGCGGTCATCGACTTTATGCCGTCGCCGCTGGACGTTCCGCCGATCACCGGCACGGTTCCCAGAACCGACGAGGAGACGGTGCGCCATGCGTCCGACGAGGAGCCTTTCTCGGCTCTGGCGTTCAAGATCATGACCGACCCGTTTGTGGGTAAGCTGTGCTTCTTCAGAGTATATTCCGGAACCTTAAAGAGCGGTTCGCATGTGTATAACTCGGTCAAGGACAACAAAGAGAGAGTGGGACGCATCCTTCAGATGCACTCCAACCACAGAGAAGATATCGAGATGGTATATTCCGGCGATATCGCCGCGGCGGTTGGTCTTAAAAACACCACCACGGGCGACACCCTCTGCGACGAGGATCATCCGGTAATACTTGAGTCAATGGAATTCCCCGAGCCCGTTATCCGCGTCGCCATCGAGCCCAAGACCAAAGCCGGTCAGGAAAAGATGGGCATCGCGCTGGCGAAGCTGGCCGAGGAGGATCCCACATTCAGGACATACACCGACGACGAGACAGGTCAGACGATCATCGCCGGCATGGGCGAGCTCCATCTGGAGATCATCGTTGACAGACTGCTCCGCGAGTTCAGAGTTGAGGCCAACGTCGGCAATCCGCAGGTATCCTACCGCGAGACTATCAGAAAGCCCGTTCACGTTGACCACAAGTACGCGCGCCAGTCGGGCGGTAAAGGACAGTACGGACACGTTGTTATGGACATCGAGCCCCTTGAGCCCGGCGAAGGCTATATATTTGAGAACAAGATCGTCGGCGGAGCAATCCCCAAGGAGTATATCCCCGCTGTTGACGCGGGTATCCAGGGCGCTATGCAGACAGGCGTTCTCGCCGGCTATCCGGTTGTTGACGTAAAGTGCACGCTGGTAGACGGCTCGTACCACGAGGTAGACTCGTCCGAGATGGCGTTTAAGATCGCCGGTTCGATGGCGTTCAAGGACGGCTGCAAGAGAGGCAGCTCGGTTATCCTTGAGCCTATCATGAAGGTCGTTGTCACCGTTCCCGAGGAGTACATGGGCGACGTTATGGGTGACCTTAACGCCCGCCGCGGACAGATCCAGGGCATGGAGGCGAGAAACGGCGCTCAGGAGATATCGGCCAACGTGCCGCTTTCCGAGATGTTCGGATACGCCACAGATCTGCGCTCGAGAACTCAGGGCCGCGGTCAGTATTCCATGGAGCCCAGCCACTTCGAGGAGCTGCCCAAGAGCATCGCCGAGAAGATTATCAAGGAAAGGGCCCAAAACGACTAATTCTAGCGAAATTTAGTCGGAAATTTATCAATTTTGTGCAAATATTTTAAAATTTTTCTTAAAAAAGACTTGAATTTTTTCGGGTTTAATAGTACAATGAGAATTGATTTTGATATTGCATAAATAAATTTTGATTAAAAATAATTATAATAAATTAAGGAGGTCATTGGAAAATGGCAAAGCAAAAATACGAAAGAAGTAAGCCCCATGTTAACATAGGCACTATCGGCCATGTTGACCATGGTAAGACCACTCTTACAGCCGCCATCACAAAGGTTCTGGCTATGGAGGGCAAGGCTCAGTACGAGGCTTATGACATGATCGATAAGGCTCCCGAGGAGAGAGAAAGAGGTATCACAATCTCCACCGCTCACGTTGAGTATGAGACAGAGAACCGTCACTACGCTCACGTTGACTGCCCCGGACACGCCGACTACGTTAAGAACATGATCACGGGAGCCGCTCAGATGGACGGCGCTATCTTGGTTGTATCGGCCGCCGACGGCCCGATGCCTCAGACAAGAGAGCACATCCTGCTTTCGCGTCAGGTTGGCGTTCCCTATATCATCGTGTTCATGAACAAGGTTGACCAGGTTGACGACGAGGAGCTGCTCGAGCTGGTTGAGATGGAGATCAGAGAGCTGCTGACAGAGTATGAATTCCCGGGCGACGATATCC
>CANPWW010000037.1 GCA_947585115.1 uncultured Monoglobus sp. | reverse complement strand
CTTCAGGCATACGGCAAGGTCTATTATCCGGTCATCAATATGCTGATCGGCGGCGCGGCCAAGGTGATATTCAACTACTTTATGATACCGGTGCTCGGAATTGAGGGCGCGCCGATGGGCACGTTCCTGTGCTATCTGATCATCGCGGTGATCAACACGGCGCAGATCATGCGTCTCTCCGAGATGAAGTTCAAACCCGTAGATACCGTAGTAAAGCCGCTTGTTGCCGCTTTGGTCATGGGCGCGGTCGGATTTTTTGTCGCGGGAGCTCTGCCCTCGTCAAAGCTCATGACGCTGTTTGAGATCGCAATCTGCGGCGTGGTTTATCTGATCATGATATTCGTTGTCCGCGCCGTTAAGCGCGAGGATCTGCTGAACCTGCCCAAGGGCGAGAAGATCGCCGACCTGCTTGCGCGGTTTAAGCTGATAAAATAGAAGGAGTAATTATGGATTTTAATTTTAAAAACGAGAACGAAAAATACAATTTTGATGATTTGGTTCGCGTGGTCGAGCTGCTGCGGGCGCCCGGGGGCTGCCCCTGGGACCGCGAGCAGACCCACGAGAGCATAAAGCGCAACCTGATCGAGGAGGGCTACGAGCTGATCGAGGCGATCGACGGCGGAAAGCCCGAAAAAATGGCCGATGAGAGCGGCGATCTGATGCTGCAGGTGGTGTTCCACGCGGTGATAGGCAAAGAGGCGGGCGAGTACGACATAGACGACGTGACCGACGCGATATGCCGCAAGCTTATCCACCGCCATCCGCACGTGTTCGGCGACGTCAGCGTGTCGGGCAGCGGAGAGGTGCTGAAAAACTGGGACGCGATCAAGCGCGGCGATCGGCACCAGCAGAGCATAGCGGACGAGCTTCGGGGCGTGTCCGAATATCTGCCCGCGCTTATGCGCGCCGAGAAGATACAGAAAAAGGCCGAAAAGGCGGGATATTCGCCCGAGATCGGGAAGATAGCCGAGGGCGATTTCGGAGCGGCGCTGTTTGAGCTTGTGCGCCGCGCGCGCAAAGCCGGCGCCGATCCAGAGCTTGCGCTTCGGGAATACACGAATAAGTTTATTGACGAGTTTGAGAAATTTGAGAGGGAATAAGATGCCCCCTCAGCCGCCGTTGGCGGCAGCTCCCCCGAGGGGGCGCCTAATTGTTGCCTCCTCCCGGGAGGAGGTGGCAGGCGCAGCCTGACGGGGGTGGGAACGTAGGGACTAGGGAATAGGATCTAGGAACTAGGGTACCCCCCTCAGCCGCCGTTGGCGGCAGCTCCCCCGAGGGGGCGCCTAATTGTTGCCTCCTCCCGGGAGGAGGTGGCAGGCGCAGCCTGACGGAGGTGGGAGCGCAGTGATTAGTAAACAGAAAGGCGGGAATTTGCATGACAGAGTGGAGTTCGGACCAATACTTGAAATTCAAACGGCAGCGCACACAGCCCGCCGTTGATTTGGCAAAAAGAATTGCCGGTAAAGATCCGCGCGCCGTTCTTGACATCGGCTGCGGCCCGGGCAACAGCACGTCCGTGCTTAAAAAGACGTTTCCCCAAGCGCGTATTGTCGGAATAGACAGCTCGCCGGAGATGATAGAAAAAGCGAGAGCGTCATGCGAGGATATAGAATTCAGATTATGCGATATTGCGGCGGATCTGGAAAACCTGGAAAGCTATGATGTCATATTTTCCAACGCCTGTCTCCAATGGGTGCCCGGTCACAGGACGCTGATCCCCGCGCTGCTTGAAAAACTGAACGACGGCGGCGTGCTGGCCGTTCAAATACCGATGAATTATAAAGAACCGCTGTTTGTGGTTGAAAACGATGTTCTGTCCGAGCCGCGCTGGGGTTTTGCCGGCAGGGAGATCAGAACAATCGCACCTTGCCGCCGGAGGAATATTTTAATATACTCGCCTCATGCGCGAATGACTTTGACATATGGGAAACAGTATATTATCATCGTATGCCCTCCGTGGAGGCGATGGTCGAATGGATAAAAGGAACAAGTCTGCGTCCGTATCTTAATGCTTTGGATGCCGAAAACGCGAAGAAGCTTGAAGCGGAAATAACCGAACGCGCCGCCGAGGTTTATGCAAAGCAGGAAAACGGAGAGTATATATTTAGATTTCGCAGATTTTTCTTTGTTGCAGAAAAGTAGAGTTGAAACAAAAAGGAGAAAAAATGAGACTTGATAAATTTTTGAAGGTGTCGCGGATCATAAAGCGGCGGACGGTGGCCAATGAGGCCTGCGACGGCGGCCGCGTGTCGGTCGGCGGCAGGGTCGTCAAGGCGTCGTACGACGTCAAAGAGGGCGACGAGATACAGATCATGTTCGGCGAAAAGCCGCTCAGGATCCGCGTGCTGTCGGTCAGAGACAATGTGCGCAAGGATGAGGCCGCGGGGATGTACGAAGTAGTGAATAGTGATTAGCGAATAGGGATTACGCCTCCCCTCAGTCGGCTTCGCCGACAGCTCCCCCCGAGGGGGAGCCGGGACGTCCGGGGGCCGTCCCCTACGAAATTATGACGCATGACCGCGTGTTAATTCTGTAGGGGCGGATATTATCCGCCCGTCCTAGTACCCAGATCCTATTCCCTAATCACTATGTTGGTTTTTAACAAAATAAATTGTTAAAAATTTGTCGGTTTCGGCATGTCTTATAAAATTGGCCGAAAGGGACTTAAATTTGTTGACAAATCGAAAATATGGGAGTATAATTCACAGTAAGGTCAGCAAAGGCGCTGTGAGATTTCTCTCGCGGCGCCTCTTTTGATTTTAAAAGCAATATAATTAACATATATCTATTCAGAAAGGATGTTTTGTAAATGGATAAGATGAACGAGTTGTTCGGCAGCGCGGTCTTTGAGGACTCGGTCCAGAAAGTGCGCCTTCCGGACAATATCTACAAGCAGCTCCGCAAGACCAAGGAGGAGGGCACGCCTCTGACCCGCGAGGTCGCGGACGTTGTGGCAAACGCCATGAAAGACTGGGCGGTCGAGAACGGCGTTACCCACTTCACTCACTGGTTCCAGCCCATGACGGGCGTTACCGCCGAGAAGCACGACAGCTTTATTCAGCCCGACGGCATCGACCATGTTATTATGGAGTTCAGCGGCAAAGAGCTCATCAAGGGCGAGCCGGACGCGTCCAGCTTCCCCTCGGGCGGCCTGCGCTCCACGTTTGAGGCCAGAGGCTACACCGCCTGGGACCCCACGTCCAACGCCTTTATCAAGGACGGCATACTGTGCATACCCACGGTTTTCGGTTCCTACACGGGCGAGGCGCTCGACAAAAAGACGCCGCTCATGCGCTCGATGGAGGCGCTCAGCCAGTCGGCCGTGAACGTGCTCCACATCATCGGCGACACCGACGTTAAGCGGGTTATCACAACGGTCGGCCCCGAGCAGGAGTACTTCCTGATTGACAGAAAGGTGGCCCTTAAGAGAAAGGACATTACATACACCGGCAGAACGCTGTTCGGCGCTCCCGCCCCCAAAGGTCAGGAGCTTGACGACCACTATTTCGGCGTTGTAAAGAGAAGAGTGTCGGAGTACATGAAGGATCTTGACCGAGAGCTTTGGAAGCTGGGAATTCTGGCCAAGACCAAGCATAACGAGGTTGCTCCCGCTCAGCACGAGCTGGCGCCCATATTCAGTCAGGCGAACATCGCCACCGACCACAACCAGCTGACAATGGAGATCATGAAAAAGGTCGCCGAGAAACACGGCATGAAATGCCTGCTCCACGAGAAACCCTTCGAGGGCATCAACGGAAGCGGCAAGCACAACAACTGGTCGATCTCGACCGACACCGGCGAGAACCTCTTAAAGCCCGGCAAGAACCCGCACGACAATCCCAAGTTCCTGCTTTTCCTGAGCGCGGTCATCGAGGCGGTCGACAAGTATCAGGATCTGCTCAGAAGCTCGGTAGCCACGGCCGGCAACGACCACAGACTGGGAGCCAACGAGGCGCCTCCGGCGATCATCTCGATGTTCCTGGGCGACGACCTCAAGGCGGTGCTCGACTCGATCGAGGATGACAGCAACTTCAAGAACAAGAAGAAAGAGGTCATGAACTCGGGTATCGACGCGATCCCCGACTTCGCCAAGGACACCACCGACAGAAACAGAACCTCGCCGTTCGCGTTCACGGGCAACAAGTTCGAGTTCAGAATGCCCGGCTCGGCTCTGTCTATCGCGGGCCCCAACTTTATCTTAAACACCGCGGTGGCCGATGTGCTTGACGGATACGCCGAGAGGCTTACCGCCGCTGAGGACAAGACCGCCGAGATCTACAATATTGTGCGCGACACCATGAAGAACCACAAGCGCATCATCTTCAACGGCAACAACTACGCGGACAGCTGGGTAGGCGCGGCCGAGGAGAGAGGCCTGTGCAACCTTAAAAACACACCGGCGGCTCTGAAAATGTTCGTCGCTGACAAGAACGTTGATCTGTTCGTAAGGCATGGCATACTCACCAAGGACGAGATGTTTGCCCGCTATGAGATCAATCTTGAGAACTACAGCAAGGCCATAAACATCGAGGCCAAGACGACGGTCGAGATGGCGAAGCGCGACATCGCTCCGGCGGTAGCGAGCTACGTTAAGGATCTGGCCGACACGGTCGTTTCCAAGAAGCAGATTGGCGGCATCACGACCGAGTTCGAGGAGGGCCTCATCAATCACCTGTCCGAGCTGGAGCTCAAGCTCAGCAAGGCGGTCGCGGCTCTTGAGGCCGAGATCAAAAAGGCGGCCGAGATGCCCGAGGGTCAGGAGCAGGCGGAGTTCTTCGCGGACGTTATACTGCCCAAGATGAACGACGTCAGAGCGGTCGCGGACGAGATGGAGGAGAACACGGCCGAGAGCTACTGGCCGTTCCCCACATACGGCGATCTGCTGTTCTCGATCCAGGAGTAATCACAAAAACAATTTACAAAACATAATATATATTACCAAACAAAATTATATCGCAAAAAGACAAAGGGGTCTGAAAGTTTTTCGGGCCCCTTCTTTTTATTTATTTTTAAAGGTCTTAAAGGAGGAATAAGTTATGGATAATATTATTGAATTGGCAACTTCCGAGATGTTCGGTATATGGTTCCTGATAGGCGCGGCGCTGGTGTTCTTTATGCAGGCGGGCTTCGCCATGGTGGAGGCCGGCTTCACAAGAGCCAAGAACTCCGGTAACATTATTATGAAAAACCTGATGGACTTCTGTATAGGCACGGTAATGTTCATCATACTCGGTTTCGGTTTGATGCTGGGCGAGGACACGCTCGGCGGATTCATGGGCGTGCCGACCCTCGGCATAATCACCGACTACGCCAACGTTGACTGGTCGAACTTCGTGTTTAACTTAGTGTTCTGCGCCACGGCCGCTACGATTGTTTCGGGCGCCATGGCCGAGAGAACCAAGTTCTCGTCCTACTGCATATACTCGGCGGTCATATCGCTGGTCGTTTATCCGATAGAGGCCCACTGGGTATGGGGCGGCGGCTGGCTGGCTCAGCTCGGCTTCCACGATTTCGCGGGCTCGGCGGCTATACATATGGTCGGCGGTCTGTCGGCGCTTATCGGCGCGGCTCTGCTGGGCGCCCGCATAGGCAAGTTCACCAAGGATAAGGACGGAAAAACCAAGGTACACGCCTTCCCGGGTCATAATATTGTTATCGGCGCTCTGGGCTGCTTCATTCTCTGGTTCGGTTGGTACGGATTCAACGGCGCGGCCGCCACATCGGGCGATCAGCTGGCGTCGATATTCATGACAACGACGATCGCTCCAGCGGTCGCGACGGTTGTCTGCATGATATTCACATGGCTCAAGTACGGCAAGCCCGATGTTTCGATGTGTCTGAACGCGTCTCTGGCAGGCCTTGTGGCGATAACCGCGGGCTGCGACATGATCGACGGCTGGGGCTCCATAATCGTCGGCGCGGTAGCCGGACTGCTGGTTGTGTTCGGCGTATGGTTCCTCGATAACGTTCTGCATATCGACGACCCCGTCGGCGCTGTGGCTGTCCACTTCTTAAACGGCGTTTGGGGCACCATAGCTGTGGGTCTGTTCGCTTCGACGAGTGTTCCCGCCTGCGAGGTCAACGGCCTGTTCCACGGCGGCGGCTTCTCGCAGCTGGGATTGCAGCTTCTGGGAATAATCACGATCTGCGGCTGGACGGCGGTGACTATGTTTATCGCGTTCATGCTTATCAAAAAGACAATCGGCCTCAGAGTTTCGGCCGAGGAGGAGATCGAGGGTCTGGACGTTCACGAGCACGGTATGTCCTCGGCGTACGCGGACTTCATGCCCTCAAGAGTGGCTATCGCCGAGGGCGCGGTCGAGGAGACAGAGGCAGCGGCGGCTCCCACTCCGCTGACAGTTCCGGTAATCAACGTTCCGACGCCTGCGGCAGGCAAGGCCACGGACGGCGACGGACACCCGATAACCAAGGTGACGGTTGTCTGCAAGGAGTCGAAGTTCGAGTCCTTAAAGCGCGAGCTGAACAACATCGGCGTTACGGGCATGACCGTGTCGCATGTTCTGGGATGCGGCATGCAGAAGGGCAAGAGCGAGTTCTACCGCGGAGTCGCGGTCGAGGCAACGCTGCTGCCTAAGATAAAGGTTGAGATCGTGGTTTGCAGAGTTCCGGTAAACGACGTTATCAAGGCGGCCAGCAAGGCGCTCTACACAGGCCATATCGGAGACGGAAAGATATTCGTTTACGGCGTTGACAACGTAGTAAAGATCCGCACCGGCGAAAGCGGCTACGACGCGATGACCGAGGACGGAGAGAATTGCTAACGTAGAGACTAGGAAATAGGATCTAGGTACTAGGGGCGGACGGCCGAGGTCGTCCGTCCCTACGAACGTAGTGATTAGCGATTAGCGAATAGTAATTACGCGGAGATGATTTGACAGAAATCATTGGTATTCTCCGCGACCGTAGGAGTCTGGCTCGCCCCTTGGGGAGAGCTGTCGGGCAACGCCCGACTGAGGGGGGATCCTAATCACTGTTTACTAATCACTACGTTCTCACCTCCGTCTGCGGCAAGCCGCAGCCACCTCCTCCCGGGAGGAGGCCGGTATAGTGGGCGGATAATATCCGCCCCTTGTTTTTTTATTGTAAAATTTCTTTAAAAATAATTTAATAAAAGCCTTGATTTTTTAAATGAAGTAGTATAAAATTATATTATGTGTAACTCCGGTGTAACTTTTTCGCAATATTTTGCCCAAAAAGCGGAGTTTAGACAAATTAATTTGATTTTACGTTTTTATTGAAATAATTCTGGGGGTGCGATACCGATATGGGAAAAAAAGTAATGATTGTTGACGATGAAAAAAGCATCGTTGAGATTTTGACCCTTAATCTGAGGAACGAGGGATACACCGTCTGCGAGGCCTATGACGGCGAGGAGGCGGTCAAGAAGGCCGAGATCGAAAAGCCCGATCTGATCCTGCTGGACGTTATGCTGCCGAATCTGGACGGATTCTCGGTTTGCCGAAAGATACGCGACAAATCCGACGTTCCGATACTCATGATAACCGCCCGCGAGGAGGAGGTAGACAAGGTCCTGGGCCTTGAGCTGGGAGCCGACGACTACATAACCAAACCCTTCAGCGTGCGCGAGCTTCTGGCGAGGGTAAAGGCGAACATGCGCCGCAGCGACATCGTTCCGCAGCAGGAGGAGGTCGAGTCTGACATTGTCGAGATCGGCAATTTCACGCTTGACTGCAACAGATACGAGCTCTACAAGGACGGCAAGCTGATCGACCTGACGGTAAGAGAATTTGAGCTTATCAAGTTCCTTTCGGCCCAGCCCAACAAAATATATTCAAGAAAAAGCCTTCTTGAGTACGTGTGGGACTACGAGTATTACGGAGATGTGCGCACGGTCGACGTCACTGTCCGCCGCGTGAGGGAGAAGATAGAGGACGACCCGTCCCAGCCCAAGCACATTATGACAAAAAGAGGCGTGGGATACTACTTCGCGATATAATTTACGAGCCGGCAACGCCGGCTCTTTTTCGAATATTTGATAATTTTACCGAAATATACGGGGAAATATCGCGGAAATATATAATTTATGCTAACCGCTTGACAAGGCCTATGATTTATGGTACTTTATTATATAGTAGAAATATTAACAAACCTACTGAACCAATCAGGATGCGGCCCGGCGCCGCGCGGGAGGGATTTAAGTGGCGGATTACCGTGAAATAGCAAACAAAAAAGTCGGAGGAAGGGTGCTGTTTGACTTCCGACAGTTTTTTAAGATGTTCACAGTATGGCTTTTGTGTCTGATTTTTTCGTTCTTCCCGCTGATGCTGCGGCCGTTTTTTACCAAGGCTGCCACCGCCGTTGACATCGGGTACTGGACCATGGTGTTCAGCGACAACGACGTTTTGTATCTTGTTGCCGCGACGGCGATAATCGCCATCGGCATGGCGGTGCTCATGGGAAAGCGCAGCACGATGCTGGTGTATTTGCTGGCGTTTTTGGAGGTCATCGCCGTTTTCCTTGCCATTATGGGATATTTGATGCTGGAGGGCGACCCCACGGTTTTCGGCCAGACCGTGTATAAAATGAACACCGAGTTCCTGATTGTTTCGATTATTTTGGCGCTTGTTATGTTTATAACGGTCAATATCAATGTCAGGGAAGGCGAGAAAAAATGATGAACACGGCTTTCACGCTCATTTGGATAGCGGGCATTATTATCGGATTCTGCGTTTTGTTCGGGGTGCTCTATTCCGCCTACAAGATAACCGAGGCGAGAGGCTCGGCGACGCTGATGGACGCGGAGTTCCCGATCGTCGCTGATGGGATAACAAAAAAGACGGTTTATAAGTACGAGGACTTTTATTCCTCGGCCACATCGGACGCGAGGATCGCCACGGGCTGCTTCTATACCGACGGCAATCTCGAGTCGATGAGAAGAAAGTACGCGCCGCAAAAAATATTGAAGGGCAGGAACTGAGAATGAGTAAAAACAATTCCGAAAACGATCAGACAAAAATTATTTCCACCGAGGAGACCGGCCGCGCCGCGGGCGGACGCAGACAGCGGGAGAACGGCCGCGGGCCCGATACCGCGGAATCCGCGAACAAGGCCATGTTTGACGGCATAAACTCCTACAGAAAGGGGAACATGACCGCCGACGAGTATTGGGAGCGCATTTTCTATGTGCACCTGAAGACAAAAGAGCTGTATATTCTCGCCGAGGAGTACGGCTCGGAGCTCAAAACGTTTTTCCTGCCGATCAACAGCCTCAAAAACGCGTATGAGAATATTATTCACGTGTGCGCCAACGACTATATGTCGAGAACCGGCAGCGGCACCTTCAACGAAAAATACATGATGGACAATCTGAGGTCGGCTCTCGGCAACGAGTGCAAGGCGTTCTTTGACACCGCGGATTTTCTGTCCATACTTTTGAGAAAAAAGATAGGCGAGTGCTTAAGCGGGTTTACCTATCCGCAGATCGCGTCGGTCTGGGACGAGTACAACAGCGTGCGCCTGCAGCTTATCAAGATAAACCAGGAGATCGCAAATATCAGGAACCATAAGGCGCAGAACAGCGATTTTTATATCGACGAGGACGTCGAAAAATATTATAACGAGACCAAAAAGCTGCTCGATTGGTATATCTATGTTGAGGAAAAGGTTTATCCCAAGCTGGAGCAGAGATTCAACGATATTTAATTTCGATTTTCAAAAGAATAACGCACGGGGCGCCGTAGGGCGTCCCGTTTAGTAAGCGCCGAACAAAGCGGCGCGGGGCGTAACGGAGGACTGATGAGATGGAGCGGGTCAATGACTTTTCCCGAGGCAGTATATTAAAGCATATGCTCAGACTGGCTGTGCCCATGACTGTGGCTCAGCTTATAACCATGCTCTACAACGTGGTCGACCGCGTGTTTATCGGCAGGATCGACGGCCCCGACGCGGCGGGAGCCCTCACCGGAGTGGGCATCTGCCTGCCGATAGTGACGCTGGTGATGGCGTTCGCCAATTTGATCGGCGGAGGCGCGGCGCCTCTGATCTCTATAAAGCGCGGGCGGGGCGACGATGAGGAGGCCGAAAAGCTGCTGGGCGCCGCGTTTTCGATGCTGCTGATAGCGGCGGCGCTGATAACGGCCTTGACGCTGATCTTTAAGTACCCCATACTGCGGACGCTGGGCGCGGGCGACAGCACCATGCCCTACGCCTCGGCATACACCACGGTGTATATCTCGGGCGCGGTGTTCACGGTCGTGGCGCTGGGTCTCAACAGCATTATAAACGCCCAGGGCTTCGGCAAGATAGGTATGATAACAATTGCGCTGGGTGCAGGGCTTAATATAATTCTCGATCCGATCTTTATTTTCGCGCTAAATATGGGTGTCACCGGAGCGGCGATCGCCACAGTCATATCGCAGGCGGTGTCGGCGCTGTGGACGACCGGATTTTTGCTGAGCGGCCGCGCGGTCTACAAGATCAAGCTCAGCCGCATGCGCCATATCTCGCCGCGCCGCGCGGGAAAGATTCTTTCTCTCGGTCTGGCGACCTTCACCATGTCTGCCACCAACGCGGCGGTGCAGTCGGTCTGCAACAAGACGCTGGGCAAATACGGCGGCGACACGTACATAGGCATCATGACGATACTGATCTCGGTGCGGGATATCCTGACGCTGCCGGTTATGGGCTTCACCCACGGCACTCAGCCCGTGCTGGGCTTCAACTACGGCGCAAACCTTCATCACAGAGTAAAAAAGGGCATAAAATATATGTCGGCGATCACGATCGTCTACACTCTTTTGGCGTGGCTGGCGGCGGCGCTGTTCCCGCGCTTCTTCGTGGGGATATTCACTAACAGTCCCGAGCTTCTCAGCGCGGGCGTTAAGTCGATGCACATTTACTTTTTCGGATTTTGCTTTATGGCGCTGCAGTTCTGCGGCCAGTCGGTGTTCACCGCGCTCGACAAGCCCAAGCAGGCGGTATTCTTTTCGCTGTTCCGCAAGATAGTGATAGTTGTGCCGCTCACCATGCTGCTGCCGCTGGTGTGGCAGCCTCCGATCAACGGCGTGTTCTGGGCGGAGCCGATCTCAAATCTGGTCGGCGGCGCCGCGGCCTTCACCACCATGTATTTCACCGTCTATAAAAAATTGAATTAAAATATTATATTTGCGAAAACTAAGTCCAAAACTGTTAAGGCGGTAATATTTTATGAAAGTTTTGGACTTAGAAAACTCAAAAGAATTATTAAAAAGCAATATTGAACTTGATATTTTGGAGCCCGAATGCCCCGCAGCCGTCGATCCGCTGAAGGCCGCGGTCATCGGCTGCGGCTTTGTGGGCTCGGCCTCGGCTTTCGCGCTGATGCAGAGCGCCCTGTTTTCGGAGCTTGTGCTGATAGACTCCGACAGGGCGCGCGCCGAGGGCGAGGCCCTCGACATCAGCCACGGCGTGCCCCTCAGCCGGCCGGTGAAGATATACGCCGGAGACTATTCGGATATAGGAGACGCTGCGGTCATAATACTGGCGGCGGGCGCGAACCAGAAGCCCGGCGAGACAAGGCTCGACCTGGTCCATAAAAACATAAAGATTTTCAAGTCGATCATTCCCAAGATAAACGACTGCGGATTCGGCGGCACGCTGCTTGTGGTGGCGAATCCGGTGGACGTGCTGACCTACGCCGCGGCGAAGCTTTCGGTTCTGCCCGAAAGCCGCGTCATCGGCTCGGGGACCGTGCTCGACACCGCCCGCCTCAGACAGCGGCTGGGCGGGCTTTTGGGCGTCGACAGCCGCAGCGTCCACGCCTTCATAATCGGCGAGCACGGCGACAGCGAGATCGCGGCCTGGCACAGCGCCAACGTGGCGGGTATCCCGCTGAACACGTTCTGCGAGATGCGAGGCGACTACGGCCACGAGGAAGAGATGCTGCGGATCGCCGAGGACGTTAAAAACATGGCCTACGAGATAATCTCGAAAAAGAAGGCCACGTACTACGGCATCGCTATGGCGGTCAAGCGCATATGCGAGGCGATAGTCAGAGACGAGAAGTCGATACTTCCGGTCTCGTCTATAATGCGCGGCGAGTACGGGATAGAGGGCGCGGCTCTCGGTATTCCCGCGATAGTAGGCAAGGACGGGATCGAGGGCAAGGTCACGATAAGCGTCAGCGAGAGCGAGTGCGCCAAGCTGCTTAAATCGGCCGACACGGTAAAGTCGGTCATCGAAAAAGCGGAAATTTGAAAAATCCGCGCGCAAAGCATGGACGCGGGCGGCGAAATATGATAAAATAACCGCGGTGATATTTATGCTTAAAGTTTTGAAAAACTCGAACTATCTGTGGGAGCGGAAGGACGGAAAAACAAAGCCGTTTTTCTGGCTGGGCGACACCGCATGGCTGCTGCTCCAGAAGCTGAGCCTCGATGAGATCGAAAAATATTTCAAAAACCGCGCCGAGCGGCGCTTTAACGTGATACAAGCCGTGCTGGTCCACGATGAGAACCTCGGTCGACCGGGCGCGGAAATAGATCTTGACCGCCCCGAAAGAGCCGAAAATTACTGGGAAAAAGCCGGGGCCGCGACCGAGCTGGCAAAGAAATTCGGCTTGTACACAGCGTGGCTGCCGGTCTGGGGCTCCATGGTCAAAAAGGGCTTTCTGACCGAGAAAAACGCGCGGGGCTACGCGGAGTTTCTGGCCGACAGGTTTAAGCTGCACGATAACATAGTCTGGGTGCTGGGCGGAGACATCCGCGGCGGCGCCGGCTTTGAAATATGGAAGATCATGGCGGAGACGCTGAGGACTAGCTGCCCCGAAAAGCTCATAACCTTTCACCCGTTCGGCAGGACCTGCTCGGCGGACCGGTTCGGAGGAACCGACCTGCTGGACTTTGACATGTTCCAGTCGGGGCACAGGCGGTACGACCAGCACAGCCTCGGCGCGTGGGACGACAACAAGGAGAGCGAGGGATTTTTCGGCGAGGACAACTGGAGATACGTGCGCAAATGTCTCGCCGCGGATCGGCCGAGGCCCGTGCTGGACGGCGAGCCGTCCTACGAGGGGATACATCAGGGGCTGCACGATTTCACTCAGCCCCTCTGGCGCGCGATAGACGTCAGGCGTTACGCTTACTGGTCCGTGTTTGAGGGCGCCTGCGGCCACACCTACGGCGCGAACTCGGTTATGCAGTTCCACTCGCCGGGAGACGCGCCGTCCTATGACGCGCGCGAATACTGGACGGACGGGATAAACCTGCCCGGCGCGGCGCAGATGAAGTATCTGTATGAGCTGATGACGTCGGCGGATTTCGCGTACGGCGCGCACAATGATAATTTGGTTTTAAACGAGGGCTTTGAAAAATATGACAGGATAACGGCATTTTCGGGAGCGGATTTCGCGTTTGTTTATAACTTTAGCGGAAGGCCGTTTGCCATCCGAGCCGGGGCGCTAGGGTTTGAGCCTAAGCGGATCGAGTGGCTCGATCCGGCCGACGGCTCGCGCCGCGCGGCTGATGTTGGGCCCGGCGGAGCCATAACGCCGCCGAAAAACTCGGCGGGTGAAAACGACATGCTGCTTTGTTTTTACGGCAAATTTTGAAATTTTTGTTAAAATCTTCATATTAAGGTTGTATTTTTATTAGTGTTATGGTATAATCTTTTATTGTATATTATTGCGCTTTGGCATATAATACACGATGTTGTTATACAGGAGGCGACAGAGTGAAGAAATATTTTAAAGGATTGGGCTTTTATGTGGTTCTGACCGTGATCATCCTGCTGGTGTTCGCGATGACGCGCGTCACGCCCGAGCAGGAGAACGGAATTTATTCCGATCTGGTGAGAAGCATTCAGAACCACGAGGTCAGCGAGATCAGCATAGTCAGCGATATCGCTACCGTTAAATATAAAAACAGCGATTCCGAGCAGCAGGTGGAGATCCCCGGCTACGCGGTGCTTCGCGCCGATGTGGGCGACGAAATGGAGGAGCAGATAAAGGACGGCTCCTTAAAGATCGAGACCCCGATACCGGCCGAGCCGCCCTGGTGGCTGACATGGCTGCCCACATTGGGCATACTCATACTGTTCGGCGTGTTCTGGTTCATGTTCATGCAGCAGTCGGGCGGCGGAGGCCGCGGAATGATGAACTTCGGCAAGAGCAAGGCCAGAATGACGAACGAGAGCAACAACAAAAAGACGTTTGAGGACGTCGCCGGCGAGGAGGAGGAAAAGGCCGAGCTGGAGGAGATCGTCCAGTTCCTCAAAACGCCCGACAGGTTCCGCCGTCTGGGCGCCAGGATCCCCAAGGGCGTGCTGCTCGTGGGCCCTCCGGGAACCGGTAAGACGCTGCTGGCCAAGGCGGTGGCGGGCGAGGCGGGAGTTCCGTTTTTCTCTATCTCGGGCTCCGACTTTGTTGAGATGTTCGTGGGCGTGGGCGCTTCCCGCGTGCGCGACCTGTTCGACAACGCCAAAAAGAACGCGCCCTGTATCATATTCATAGACGAGATCGACGCGGTCGGCCGCCACAGAGGCGCTGGCCTGGGCGGCGGTCATGACGAGCGCGAGCAGACGCTGAACCAGCTGCTGGTGGAGATGGACGGCTTCGGCGAGAACGCGGGCGTTATAATTATCGCGGCCACCAACCGTCCCGATATTCTCGACCCCGCGCTGCTGCGTCCCGGCAGATTCGACCGTCAGGTGCTGGTCGACGTGCCCGACGTTATCGGCCGCGAGGCTATACTTAAGGTCCACACCAAAAACAAGCCCCTCGCGCCCGACGTCAAGCTCGACGTGCTGGCAAAGACCACTATCGGCTTCACGGGAGCCGATCTTGAGAACTTAGTCAACGAGGCGGCGCTTGCCGCGGCCAGAGCCAACAAAAAGATGATAAACATGATCGACCTCGAGGAATCGATCATGAAGGTCGTGGCCGGACCCGAGAAGAAGTCCAAAAAGGTCACCGAGAAAGAGAAAAAGCTTACCGCCTTCCACGAGGCGGGCCACGCCGTGGTTTCAAAAATGCTGCCCACTCAGGATCGGGTGCATCAGGTCTCGATCATTCCCCGCGGCAGAGCCGGCGGATACACGTTGTCGCTGCCCAAGGAGGACACCAGCTACAACAGCCGCACCGAGATGGTCGAGGAGATCGTTGTGCTGCTGGGCGGCAGAGTCGCCGAGAGTCTGGCTCTTGACGACATAAGCACGGGCGCGTCAAACGATCTGGAGCGCGCCACCAAGATCGCCAAATCAATGGTTACCAAATACGGCATGAGCGAGGCGCTGGGCGCCAGGACCTTCGGCGAGCAGAGCGGAGAGGTGTTCCTGGGTCTTGAGGCGGGCCATTCCGCCGACTACAGCCAGGAGACAGCGGCACTGATTGACCGCGAGATCCACCGCATAATCACCGAGTGCTACGACCGCTGCAAAACTATTCTGAACGAGCATATGGATGAGCTCACAAAGGTCGCCGAGCTGCTTCTTGAGAAAGAGAAGATCGAGGGCGACGAGTTTGACGCCCTGTTCGCGAGCGGCGATACCGAGGCAGCGGACGCGGCGATCGAGGTTATCGAGGATATTGACAAAGCCGAGTCGAAGCAGGAGACAGAAATCAAGGCGAAGCCCGAAGAAAATGCTTAATATAACCGTGATTTCCGTTGGGAAAATAAAAGAAAAATTTTTAAGAGAAGCGGCCGAGGAGTATCAAAAGCGCCTCGGGCGCTTCTGCGCTTTAAAAATTGTTGAGGTCAAGGACGAGCCCACGCCCGACGGCGGCTCGGACAAAGAAAAAAGCGCCGTCCTCAAAAAAGAGGGCGAGCGCGTAATGAGCAAGATCCCAAAGGGCGCGTATGTGGTGTCGCTCTGCGTGGAGGGCGCACAGATGACATCGGAAAAATTCGCGCGGACGCTTGATGATCTGGCTCTGGGAGGCGCGTCGAGCGTCGCGTTTATAATCGGCGGCTCGCTGGGCCTTTCGAAGGATGTAAAAAGCCGGTCCGACCTGCGGCTCGGCTTTTCGAAAATGACGTTTCCCCATCAATTGATGAGGGTGATATTGCTCGAACAGATTTATCGAGCGTTCACCATATCAAAGGGCATCACCTATCATAAATAATTTATGCGTGTATTTGCACGCATATCAAATAGGTATTGAGCGGGCGGATAATATCCGCCCCTACAGGTGTCATTAAAGACGCGGTGCTTATCCGTTCTCGGTCGCCGCGTTTATGCGCGCATGCCGCGCATTATTTTTTTGGCTTTCTTGACGTCCTTTTTGTCGGTCATCGCCAGAGCGATGCCGAGAAAGGCGCCGAGCAGAAGCCCCGTGCTGAAATTTCCCATTTTTATCTCCTTTCCGTGTCCGTATTTGGTTTTCAATAATATTATTTGTAAATTAAATATAAAAAATCCGAAAAAAACGGGGAAAATATTTACATCAATCTTTTAAAATTCGGCTTGACGCAAAGCCGAATATGTTGTATCATGTAAATTGATATTCTATCTGAAAATTGACGGTAAGTATTGAATTATCAGGCGCGCCCGCGCGGTAATTCCGAAAGGATGATAAGTATGGCAAAAGTTATTCCTTTTAAAGGACTGAGATATAACACCGAGCGGTTCCGCGATCTTGACGCGGTGACCTCTCCTCCTTATGACATAATAACCCCCGAGCAGCAGCAGGAGCTTTACAACAAGGACGAGTACAACGTGATCCGTCTGGATTACGGCATGGATTTTGACAGCGACGACGAGAACAACAACAAGTACACCCGCAGCGCCGCTTATCTGAAAAAATGGATAGAGGAGCGGATATTGGTGTACGAGGACGCCCCGGCGTTTTATATCTACGAGCAGATGTTCCGTCTGGGAAACGACGAGTCTCCGTCACATTCGCTCAAGGGCATAATCTCGCTTGTGCAGCTTGAGGAGTTCTCAAAAAAGATAATCATGCCCCATTCCGAGACCATGAACCAAACCAAGCGCGACAGAATGGGTCTTATCGAAAAGACACGCACCGCCATGAGCCCGATATACTCGCTGTATATGGACCCCGACCAGGCGATCGCGGACATAATCTCCGAGTGCTCCGACGACGACCCCGACATAACCTTCACCACGCAGGAGCACGTTATCCAGAATGTTTGGATAATAAAGGATCCGGCGACGCTGAACGTTCTTTCAAAGAAATTTGAAAACAAGCAGCTGTTCATAGCCGACGGCCACCACAGATATGAGACCGCCCTGAATTACAGGCGGGAGCAGCGCCAGAAGGACGGCAGCGAGGCCGGCACGCAGCCTTATGACTACACGATGATGATGCTCGCCTCGATGGACGACAGCGGACTTTTCCTGTTCCCCACCCACCGCCTTATAAAAGACGTGAAAAACTATTCGGAACAGATGATAGTAAGCGTGCTGACCGACGATTTCAGCGCCTCGAAGATATACATCACCGAGGGCGACTACGCCGACATCATAATGACAAAGCTCGGCAACACGATCGACGAGAAGCGTCTCGCGTTCTACACCGGTCAGGATTATTACTACACGCTCGATATCAAGGATCTGGGCGTTATGGACGATCTGATCGAGGGAAAGAGCGAGGCGTATAAGCACCTTGACGTTACGATACTCCACAAGCTGATACTTGAGAAATACTTCGACGTTGACGAGAACCGCGAGTCGGACCGCGGAAAGATATATTACACCAAGGACGCGGCCGAGGCGATAGACAGGGTAAAGAGCGGAGAGTTCCAATGCTCGTTTTTGATGAACCCCACCGCGATCTCGGAGATAAAGGACATATCGCTGGCAAACGAGAAAATGCCTCAGAAATCCACGTTTTTCTGGCCCAAGCTCGTCACCGGAATAGTGATATATAAATTTGACCGGCAGTAATAATTTGATGAATCGGAGGATAACCAAATGAAGATAGGAATTATGGGATTCGGCGTTGTCGGAGGCGGAGTCGGCGAGCTTATCGCCACAAACGCGGAGTCGATAAAACGCAGATGCGGCGAGGAAATAGAGGTAGCGAAAATCCTTGACCTCAGAGATTTTCCCGACAGCCGATACAAGTGCTTCACCAAGGATTTTGAGGATATATTAAACGACCCCGAGATCGGCGTTGTGGTCGAGGTCATGGGCGGAACAAAGCCCGCCTATGAGTTTACCAAAAAGCTGCTCATGAGCGGCAAGAGCGTCGTCACCTCAAACAAGGAGCTGGTGGCGAAGCACGGAACCGAGCTTCTGAAAGTAGCCAAGGAAAACAGCGCGAGCTATCTGTTCGAGGCCAGCGTGGGCGGCGGCATCCCGATAATAAGACCGCTCTACACCAGTCTGGCGGCCAACGAGCTCACCGATATATACGGTATTTTAAACGGCACCACGAACTATATCTTAACTCAGATGATAAAAGAGGGGGCCACGTTTGAGGATGCCTTAAAGGGCGCCCAGGAAAAGGGCTACGCCGAAAAAGACCCCACAGCCGATATCGAGGGCCACGACACCTGCCGCAAGACGGCTATACTGGCATCGCTGGCGTTCGGAACATATGTTGACAGCGAGGAGATCCCCTGCGAGGGTATAACCAAGATAACTCTTGAGGACGTGAAATACGCGGCCAAGTTCGGAGCGGTGGTTAAGCTTCTGGGCATTACCAGCAGAGCCGAGGGCGGCGTGTATGCCATGGTATGCCCCGCGATCCTGCCCGGCAGCCATCCTCTGGCCGGCATAGACGACGTGTTCAACGGCATTATGGTGCGCGGCGACGGTCTGGGCGACGTTATGTTCTACGGCCGCGGAGCGGGAGCGCTCCCCACGGCCAGCGCGGTGCTCTCCGACGTGGTCGACATCGTGAAGCACAAGGGTGAGATGGCGGCTCTGAGCTGGGAGCAGGGCAGAGACGGGTACCTGCTTGACTCCAAAAACCTGCCCGCCCGTTTCTATCTGAGGCTCAGCGGCGGCAGCGCTGATGATTTTGACTTAAAGGGCTATGAGGTATACACCCTCGGCGAGGGCTATGAAAACGAGTTCGCGGTCGTAACTCCCGAGGTTTCGGAAAACGGCCTCGAGAAAATGCTTGAGGACGAAAACGGCATTGGCGCGTATAATGTATTGGCGAAAATAAGACTTTTGGAGCAGTAAGATGGTTAAGATCAGGATCCCCGCCACTTCGGCCAACATGGGCGCGGGCTTTGACAGCATGGGCATAGCGCTGAGCCTTTATAACTACGTCACCGCGGAGGAAAACGACAGCGGAAAGCTTGAGATAGACATAATCGACGACAGCGCGAAATTTCTCCCGACCGACGAGGAAAATCTGATATACAGATCAATGAAGCGCGTGTTTGACCTCACGGGTCACAAGTGCCCGGGGCTCAAGCTCACGCTTGAGAACAATATTATGATAACGCGCGGCCTCGGCAGCAGCAGTGCGGGCATTGTCGGCGGCGTGGTCGCCGCCAACAAGCTGTGCGGCGACAAGCTGTCGACGGATGAAATGCTGAGGCTCGCCGCGGACATAGAGGGCCATCCCGACAACGTGACACCGGCTCTGGTCGGCGGATTCACGGTCAACGTCATGACGCGGCACTCTGTCCGTTACGTCAAAACAGAGCTCAACCCGGATGAGCTGCGCTTCGCGGCGCTTGTTCCGGATTTTTATTTGCAGACAAAAAAATCGCGCGAGGTGCTTCCAAAATCGGTGCCCCACAATGACGCGGTATACAACGCGGGGCACAGCGCGCTGCTGGCGGCCAGCCTGATAACGGGCAAGTATGAGAACATCAGGACCGCGGTGGGAGACAAGCTCCACCAGAACTACAGAAAGCGCCTGATCCCCAACATGGACAGCCTGTTTCGGCTGTGCTACCAAAAGGGGGCGCTGGGCGTTTATCTGAGCGGAGCGGGACCCACGATCATCGCGATAGTCGACGGCTCGGACAAAAAATTCGCCTGCGAGATCAGCGGCATACTGCTCAGCAAGATGAAGGACTGGAAGCTATACGAGCTCAGACCCGACAACATCGGAGCCTGCGTTATAGAAAACCAACAGAATAAATAAACGGAATAAACCGAGATTAAAATATA
Organism: uncultured Monoglobus sp.; assembly: GCA_947585115.1. GTDB lineage: Bacteria > Bacillota > Clostridia > Monoglobales > Monoglobaceae > Monoglobus. Next base: position 3,343 of record CANPWW010000037.1, on the reverse strand, counting down.
AAGTTTCAGAAGGCAATTCAGGAGGGATTTTTTTGGCACTTATAGTACAGAAGTTCGGAGGCAGCTCCGTGGCGGACGCCGCCAAGGTCATGAACGTGGCGGAGCGCGTGACCGAGACATATAAGGCGGGGAACCAGGTGGTCGTGGTCGTTTCCGCTCAGGGCGACACCACCGACGAGCTGATAGAAAAGGCGAACGAGATCAACCCGAACGCCTCAAAGCGCGAGCTGGATATGCTGCTCGCCAGCGGAGAGCAGATCTCGATAGCGCTCCTCGCGATGGCGATAGAAAAAATAGGCTGCCCGGTGATATCTCTCACCGGCTGGCAGGCGGGTTTTAACACCAACAGCGTGTCGGGAGCCGCCCGCATAAAAAAGATAGACACCGAGCGCATACGCAGAGCAATCGACAAAAAGCGCATCGCGGTCGTGGCGGGGTTCCAGGGTCTTAACAAATACGACGACATAACCACTCTGGGCCGCGGCGGAAGCGACACCTCGGCGGTGGCGATCGCGGCGGCGCTCCATGCCGACAAATGCGAGATATACACCGATGTGGACGGCGTTTACACCGCCGACCCGAGGATATGCAAAGACGCGAAAAAGCTCGACGAGATAACATACGACGAGATGCTTGAGCTGGCAAGTCTGGGCGCCAATGTTCTGCACAACAGAAGCGTTGAGCTGGCGAAAAAATACAACGTGAAGCTTGAGGTAAGGTCCAGCTTTGAAAAAGTTCCGGGCACAATGGTTAAGGAGGTAATAGATATGGAAAGAATGTTGATAAGAGGCGTGACCCGCGATAACGACGTGGCGAGAATAGGCGTGATCGGACTTCCGCACACACCCGGCGTGGCGTTCAGGATATTCTCCGAGCTCGCCAGCGAGCATATAAACGTGGACATGATCCTGCAGTCGGTCGGCAGAGAAGGCACAAAGGATATCGCCTTCACAGTCTCCAGAGACAACGAGCCCAGAACTCTCGAGATACTTGAGGAGCTCAAAGGCACTCTCAAATACCAAAAGCTCGATCACAGAGACGACCTTTCAAAGGTCTCGATCGTGGGCGCGGGCATGGCGAATAACCCGGGCGTCGCGGCGAAAATGTTCGAGGCGCTGTTTGAGAACAACATAAATATCCACATGATAGCCACATCGGAGATCAAGGTGTCGGTTCTGATAAAGCTCGACAAAGCCGAGGAGGCCGTCAGAGTAGTGCACGACAAATTTATCAATTAGAAAATATCAGCCGCGGAATTTTAATGCCGCGGCTGTTTTGAAAAGGGGGATTTTTTGTGAAAACCGCTCTTATAACCGGCGGGAGCCGCGGTATAGGCGCCGCGGTCGCGCGCCGTTTCGCGGGCGAGGGCTACCGGGTGATAATAAATTATAAAAGATCCGAGGCCGAGGCGAGGGCGCTCGCGGAGGAGCTCGGGGGTATAGCCGTGCGCGCCGATGTGGGCGACCCGAAACAGGTCGCGGCTATGGCTGACGAGATAGGAGAGCGCTTCGGCGCGCTTGATGTTCTGGTAAACAACGCGGGCATTTCGCACATCGGCTTGTTTACCGACATGACCGAGGCCGAGTGGCAGAGAATGATAGATGTGAACCTCGGGGGCGCGTTCCGCGTCACCAAAAGTCTGATAAAGCCGATGATAGCGAGACAGAGCGGCTGCGTGATAAACATCTCGTCGATGTGGGGGCAGGTCGGAGCCTCCTGCGAGGCGGCGTATTCCGCGTCAAAGGCCGGACTTATCGGGCTCACCAAAGCGCTGGCAAAGGAGCTGGGCCCGTCGGGCATACGGGTCAACTGCATAGCGCCGGGCGTCATAGAGACCGATATGAACGCGGAGCTTAGCGGCGACACGCTGAGCGCCCTTGCGGACGACGCGCCGCTGATGAGGCTCGGCGCGCCCGAGGATGTGGCCGACGCGGCCTATTTCCTGGCCGAGAGCGGATTCATAACGGGCCAGGTTTTGGGCGTAAACGGCGGATTTGTGATATAACGGGAGGCGGATATGGAATATATAGGCGCGATATTCGGAGACGATATCAAAAAGGCGGTTATCAGTAATCCCGCCCAAAAGTCGTCCGAGATCAAAAAGGCGGTAATAACGCTCAAAAACATAGGCGGACGTGAAAAATACCAGATCGAGACTTTCACCGAAAAGCAGGCTTTTCACAAAAACATTGAAAAAGCGGATATAGCGGCCGAGGCCGAGCGGCTGATGACCGAGCACGGCTTTCGCCAGCTCGACGCGTGGAGCGCAAGCAGCGGCTACACGCTGAAGATCTCCAAAAAGGGAAAGGCGGGCTTTTCCAAAAGGCGGCTCAGGGAGCAAAGCGCCGCGCCGGCCGATGGCAACAACCGAAAAAAGAAATATATTCTCGAAGGCGGCGGGGAGATACCGCCGCTGGTTGATCTGGGAGTGCTGACAAAGGACGGACACGTGGTGAGCGCCATGTACGACAAGTACCGCCAGATAAATCGGTTCGCCGAGATCATAGACGATATGCTGGACGACGAGCCGCCGAGAGAGCTCAGCGTCGTGGACTTCGGCTGCGGAAAGTCGTACCTGACATTTGTGGTGTATTACTATTTGACCAAAATTAAGGGTATAAGGGCGGATATTTCGGGCCTCGACCTCAAGGCGGACGTGATAGAAAAATGCAATCGCCTCGCCGAGAAGTACGGGTACGAAAATCTGAAATTCTCGGTCGGCGACATAAACGGATATAAACCCGAGAAAAAGCCCGACATGGTGATCACCCTCCACGCCTGCGACACCGCGACGGACTACGCGCTGTATAACGCGGTCTCGTGGGGCGCGGAGCGAATAATTTCGGTGCCCGCTGCCAGCACGAGCTGAACGGCCAGATAAAAACCGATAATTTGTCAGCCCTCACCGACTACGGCCTTATCAAGGAGCGGTTCTCCGCCCTCGCCACCGACGCGATACGCGGCAAGCTGCTTGAGTATATGGGGTATAAGGTGCAGATGCTGGAGTTTGTGGATTTTTCCCACTCGCCCAAAAACCTGCTGATACGCGCGGCCAAACGGAACATTCCGAAAGCAAAGTGCGAAGAGGCGCTCAAACGCGCCGAGGCGCTGATAAAAGAATTTAATTTCGACCCGACCCTCTATCGGCTGCTGGTGAAATAAGATATTGATATTTTATAAAATATCTGATACAATATACCCGAGGTGATAATATGTCAAACAAGGAATTGGCAATCAATATAATCGAAAACATACCCGAATCGCAAATGGGCTATATTTTAAATATGCTGCAAAATTTTCAGATGGCATTGGAAGACGCCGCGGACGACGCCTTTTGTCAGCG